>NZ_JAYWDT010000187.1:0-15709 GCF_043779715.1 Flavobacterium sp. | reverse complement strand
AGTGATCTAAAAAAAGAATTCAAAGTAACAGTAAATCAAGAAGTTTTCGAAAGATTAAAAGCTTCAATGAAAAAATAATTAATGCCAATAAATAATTTTAAAATGAACATAATAAGTAGTAAGTTAAGTTTTATAATAGCGCTTTTAGCTATTTCGTTAGGGGTTTCTGCTCAAGAGAAAAAGCAAAAAATAGATGGAGTGATTGCAGTTGTTGGAGAATATGTTATTTTAGATTCAGATATAGATAAAACAACACTAGAACTTAAACAACAAGGAGTAGATACAAAAGATATTACGCGTTGCCAATTGTTAGGTAAGCTTCTAGAAGATAAATTATATGCACACCAAGCCGTTCAGGATAGTATTGTTATAGAAGACAAAGAAGTAAACTCAAAACTAGACGAACAAGTAAGCTATATGGTAGAACAATTGGGTTCTATGGAAAAAGTAATTCAGTATTTCAAAAAATCTAACGAACAGGATTTTAGAAGCGAATTGTTTGATATCATTAAGGTAAACAAACTAACGGCTGAAATGCAAAAGAAAGTTATAGATGCAGTAATTATTACACCAGAGGAAGTTCGTAACTTTTTTAAAGCTATTCCTAAAGCAGATTTACCCGTTTTCGGTGCAGAAATGGAAGTAGCACAAATCGTCGTTAAACCAGTCGTTTCTCAAGAAGCAAAACAAAAAGTAATAGACCAACTAAAAGCAATTAAAAAAGAAGTACAAGAAGGTTCAAGTTTCTTCGGAAAAGCAGTATTATATTCAGAAGATAAAGGATCAAGTTCTAACGGAGGATATTACAAAATGGACAGAAGAACCCAATTTGTAAAAGAATTTAAAGACGTAGCATTTAGTCTAAAAGAAGGCGAAATTTCAGAGCCATTCCTAACTGATTTTGGGTATCACATCATTTACTTAGAAAAAATTAGAGGGCAAGAAGTCGATTTGCGTCACATTGTAATTTCTCCAAAAGTTTCTGACGAAGCCTTAAAAGCATCAAAAGAAAAAATAGAACTCATTCGCAAAAGAATTTTAGACAAAGAAATCACCTTTACCGAAGCGGCTCGTACCATGTCCGACGAAAAAGAAACGCGTAACGATGGAGGTATTTTGACAAACCCAAAAACACAAGACACACGTTTTGAATTGACAAAAATGGATCCAACTTTATACGGACAAGTAACGAACCTAAAAGACAACGAAATCTCAAATCCTATCGCCGATGAGGATCGTACAGGAGGAAAATATTATAAAATAATCACAGTAACAAACCGCTACGACGAGCACACTGCCGATTATTCTAAAGATTACACACGTCTAAAAGAGTTGGCGCTAAAAGAAAAACAAATCAAAGCCATTGCAAAATGGTCTGAAGAAAAAATCAAAGAAACGTACATAAAAATAAATGACGAATACCGTGATTGTACTTTTACAAACAATTGGTTAAAAAAATAATCGTACTATTTTTTTTAGATAATGAGCTAATGGCTTGGTTTTTCCAAGCCATTTTTGTTTCCCGCTTTTCGTTCCAATCTTTTGGTTTCTAAAGAAAAAAAGAAAAGGATTTCCACTTCAAACACGAAGTGTTCACCGAACACTTATGAAAATAAGTGTAGTGTGAGGTAATCGGGGCTAAAATAGAAATTATTAGAATTTTTGCTTACATTCGTAATTCATAATTTATAATCCATAATTAACATGTCTGATGTTGCTGCCATTCAAAATCTAGTTCAAAAACAGAAAGAACTAAAACAAGAAATCGCTAAAATAATTGTAGGTCAAGACGAAGTGGTAAACCAAATCGTGTTGAGTATTTTTTCTGGAGGACACGCCCTGTTAGTAGGAGTTCCAGGATTAGCAAAAACCCTTATGGTAAATACAATTGCACAAGCATTGGGATTAGATTTCAAACGTATTCAGTTCACACCGGACTTAATGCCGTCGGATATTTTAGGAAGCGAAATTCTTGACGAAAACAGAAATTTTAAATTCCTAAAAGGACCAATTTTCTCTAATATAATTCTTGCAGACGAGATAAATAGAACACCACCAAAAACACAAGCCGCTTTGCTAGAAGCGATGCAAGAAAAATCGGTTACTATTGCTGGTGAACAGCATAAATTAAGTTTACCATTTTTTGTGTTAGCAACTCAAAACCCAATTGAGCAAGAAGGAACATATCCTTTGCCAGAAGCACAGTTAGATCGTTTTATGTTTGCTATAAAATTAGATTATCCATCATTTGCAGAAGAAGTTCAAGTAGTAAAAAGCACCACTGCCGATTTTGATGTAAAAATAAATCCACTATTTACAGCACAAGAAATTATCGATTTTCAACATTTGATACGTCGTATTCCAGTAGCAGATAATGTGATAGAATATGCAGTAACTTTGGTTTCAAAAACACGACCTGACAATCCGTTGTCTAATGAATTTATAAAAAATTATTTAGATTGGGGTGCAGGACCAAGAGCTTCACAAAACCTAATACTTGCTGCAAAAACCAATGCAGCTCTCAACGGAAAATTCTCTCCAGATATTGAAGATGTACAGGCTGTTGCAACAGGAATTTTACGACACAGAATCATCAAAAACTACAAAGCAGATGCCGAAGGAATTAGCGAAGAAATGATTATTAAGAAATTGTTTTAAATTTTCATTAACAAATGAAAAAAATCTTAATCATTACAGGTGGAAATAAAGGCATTGGAAGTGGAATTGTTTCGGCTTATAAAAATAATAGCTATCAAATTATATCTATTGCTCGAACACTAAATCAACTGGATGAGTACAAAGAAGTGAAGCAAATTGTTTTAGATTTAAGTAAAACAGAAGGTTTAGAAAATGCTTTTTCTCAAATATTAAATACGATTAATAAAGATATTGTCGAAAGAATTGTCTTTATAAACAATGCGGGCACTTTAGGCAAAATAGGAAGATTAGAAACCAATTCGGTTTCAGATATTCAAAATATTATTCAGCTCAATACCATTACACCTTTTTTGCTAACCTCTATATTTTTAAAAGAAACTCAGAATTGGCATTGTCCCAAAAAAATAATCAATATTTCATCTGGTGCTGCCGCAAAACCTTATTACGGTTGGTCATTATATTGCGCTTCCAAAGCAGCTATCGATATGATGACCAAATCAGTTGCGGTCGAACAAGAAGCAATTCTTAACGGAACAAAAATAATAGCAATTTATCCAGGTGTTGTCGATACTGATATGCAAACACAAATTCGTAAAAGTTCTCCAGAAAGCTTTGTCGATGTACAACGATTTATCGATTTGAAAGAATCTAATTTCTTAGTAAAGATCAACACTGTTGGCCAAGAAATTTTCGGAATTGATTCGTTGGAAAATTATCAGAACGGTGCTATTTTAAATGTTTCGGATTATAGATAATAATTTGTACAAAAAAATCTAAATATTTTTTAGTAATTCAACCAACTTTTTTTATTTCATTCCTGTGATTATTTATAAGCGCTCAGCTATATTTAATTTTGGAGCAATTTGTTTTTTGCTTAACAAAACTAAATCAAATTTTTTATTTAGAAGTTTTGATTCTTATTTTATGAAATAATAATAAAATATAAAAAACCAAACCAAACCAATTATCGTATATCATATTATATCAAAAAATTTAAAAAACTATTCAGATTAAAGGAAAAATAATAATAAATAAATTTTTATATCATGGGAATAATTATAACAATACTCAGTACAGTAGTTTTAGATTTATACATATCTAATGGGATTTTAGATATAGAAAGAGAAAACTTAGCAAAGAAAGTAGAATTTTAAATTCTACTTAACTAACCATTTATTCAGAATACTACTTGTACGAGTAGTATTCTTTTTTATAATTTCTTTTCTAATTCTGCATCATAAAAAAACAAAAACATACTACCCATCATATCTTGATCTATTTTTGAAGTGTTATTTGTGTTCAAAAGCAATTCATATTCGTGATTTTCGTATAACCAAATTCCGGTTTGGGAACTAAAAGATTCTATTTTTGCCAATCCAATTTTGTTTTTGTAATTCGTCACTTTACAAGTAATAATTGTCTTGTTGATTGTTTTGTCAAAAATGCTAATACTTGTGGCAAACGGATGCACATGTGGTGCCGAAAAATGCAATCGCAAACTATCTTTAATTTGTAACTGTGTCGTTATCGAACTTCTGTATGCCTTTGTTCCATTAGGAATTACCCAATGTCCGGATAACATATTTCCTTTGCCATCATCATAACTATGATTTTTTGTTTCTACAGGAATACACTGGTTGCTGGCTGGATCTAACGGACACTTATAAGGATTTTTTTTATCATATGGTAACTCAATAAATACGGTTTTGCTTAGTAATGGTTTTTGAGTTTTGTTATAATCTTCGTATTTTACGGTGACTTCGTGTTTTATGGTTTTGAAAATAGTTGGAATATTTATATTCAATGACTGCGTGGTCACATTTAGGAAATCATTTCCCATAATAGGAACGCCAAAACCTTTCGGAAAATCGAAATTTTCTAATCCGTTCGATAATGATGTTAATCTCGGATACTGTTTTCCAATTCTATCCTCTAACTGCCAATGACTGTAATATTGCGTGTCATTTATATCTACATTCATGTGGCAAACAAAATCGTTCGAGATTTGTTTGTTGGTTTTTTCGTCGATTGCTTTCACATTAAAACCAGTAATCCAAACCAATTTTTCGGTCTGATTTAGCTGAATATATCTTGATGCTTTTGGTCCTTCCATCGATTTATAAATGCCATCAATCAGGAAAGTTGGAGAGCGCATTTTGTATTCTTTGGTGTCGTTATTTACAGTCCATTCGCCATCAACCAAGCCTGTTTTTTGCAAGAAAAGTGTTTTTACAATCGCTTTATGTCGGTTAGATAATAGATAAAAAGTACCAATTCCCAACATACTAGAAAGGAAAAAGGCAAATGCCAAATATTTGTATATCTTTGATTTTAGAAGCATAAAAAAGTCTAAAGTTTCAAAGTCAAATGTCATAAAGTCAAATCAAAAGCTTCAATAACTTTCGACTTTAAGACTTTTGAGCTTCGACTTAACGTAACAAATATAAACGAAATGAATGCATTAGAAAAACAAAATAATACACGAATATTCGGATTAGATGTAATTCGGGCACTCGCTATTTTGCTGGTTTTGTTTTCGCATGTGTATTACTTAGTAGATAGTTCGAATCCTACTGTGGTATCACTGAGTGGATTGTCAGGTTTTGCAGGTGTCGAATTGTTTTTTGTATTAAGTGGTTATCTTATAGGAACAATATTATTGCGACTATATATTACCGATGATTTTTCGTTGCAAAGTGTTTTTGTTTTCCTAAAAAGACGCTGGTTTCGTACTTTGCCCAATTATTATTTGATACTTTTTGTAAATCTAGGAATTGCTTTTTTATTAGGTTATCCTTCGGAATATTGGTATAAATATTTTTACTTTTTTCAGAATTTTAAAGTGTATTCTATTGGTTTTTTCTCTGAATCATGGAGTTTGTCAGTCGAAGAATGGACTTATATTTTGTTACCTTTTAGTTTGTTTTTGGTATTAAAATTTGGAAATAAATTGTCTAAAAAATGGACGTTCTTGGCTACAATTTTTTTGTTAATTCTTTTAGCGCATGTTCTTCGTTATTTTAATATGAAAAATAGTGATATTTCTACTATGGAAGTATGGAATACAAACCTAAAATCTATCGTGATATACCGTTTCGATACGATACTTTACGGTGTTTTGTTGGCTTGGTTACATCAATTTTATAGTCACTTTTTAGATAAATATAGAGTCTATTTTCTAATTTTAGCAGCGCATTTGTTTGTCTTACAATTTGTTGTTTTAAATGTTTTAGGAGTCGATATTATATCTTCTCCAGTATATTTTTTAGTTTTCTATTTTACGCTTTCGTCAATGATTTTCTTTTTGGTATTGCCTTATTTTATTCTCTGGAAGAGTTCACAATCTTTGTTTTCTGGGAGTGTTAGGTTTATAAGCAAAACGTCTTATGCAGTATATTTAATTCATTATAGCATTGTGGTTGTGGTTTTTAAATATGTACTCAATCAGTTTTCGTATCAATTACCAACGAGTTTAATTTTGTTCATTTATTTCGGAATTACATTCTTATTTGCCTATATTTTATATCGATTTTTCGAAAAACCAATCATGAATTTGCGAGATAAGAATTAAGAATTGTTTAAAATTAATTCCCAATAATTCATTTTTGATAATAATAACAACGCAAAAAGCAGCTTTTCATAAATTATTGCAATCGATTAATATATTCCTTTAAATATTTTTTAATAATGTATCATTTTCGTAAATTCGCATCGCAAATACTGAGTTAAACAATAAACCGAATAAACATAAAATTATGGCTTTTGATATTGAAATGATTGAAAAAATGTACGCAAATATGGCTTCCCGTGTTGATAAAGCACGTGAGTTAGTTGGTCGTCCGCTTACATTAACAGAAAAGATTTTATATGCTCACCTTTGGGACGGAACACCTTCTAGTGTTTTTACGAGAGGAACAGATTATGTAGATTTTGCTCCAGATAGAGTCGCTTGTCAAGATGCAACAGCACAAATGGCATTATTACAATTCATGCACGCAGGAAAAAGTAAAGTTGCTGTGCCAACAACAGTGCATTGTGATCACTTAATTCAAGCAAAAGATGGTGCGAAAACAGATTTAGCTTTTGCTAACTCACAATCTAAAGAGGTTTTCGATTTTCTTTCTTCGGTATCAAATAAATACGGAATTGGTTTCTGGAAACCAGGATCAGGAATTATTCATCAAATTGTTTTAGAAAATTATGCATTTCCTGGAGGAATGATGATTGGTACCGATTCTCATACAGTAAATGCTGGTGGATTAGGAATGCTAGCTATTGGAGTTGGTGGTGCTGATGCAGTAGATGTAATGTCTGGAATGTCTTGGGAATTAAAATTTCCGAAACTTATCGGAGTAAAACTAACAGGAAAATTAAACGGTTGGTCATCTCCAAAAGATGTTATTTTAAGAGTTGCGGATATTCTTACTGTAAAAGGTGGAACTGGAGCTGTTGTTGAATATTTTGGTGAAGGTGCAATAAATATGTCATGTACTGGAAAAGGTACAATTTGTAATATGGGTGCCGAAATTGGAGCAACGACTTCAACCTTTGGTTACGATGATTCGATGAGAAGATATTTAGCAGCAACGGGCCGTCAAGACGTAGTAAATGCTGCCGATAAAGTTGCAGATTATTTAACTGGAGATGCAGCAGTTTATGCTAATCCAAACGAATATTTCGACCAAGTTATAGAAATTAATTTATCTGAATTAGAGCCATATATCAACGGACCTTTTACACCAGATAGAGGAACGCCGGTTTCTAAAATGAAAGAAGAAGCAGCTGCAAATGGTTGGCCAATAAAAGTTGAATGGGGGCTAATAGGTTCTTGTACCAACTCTTCTTACGAAGATATGTCACGTGCAGCTTCTATTGTAGAACAAGCGGTAGCGCACGGAATTTCGCCAAAAGCAGAATTCGGAATCAATCCAGGTTCTGAACAAATTCGTTATACAATAGAAAGAGATGGAATCATCGCAACTTTCGAGAAAATGGGAACCAAAGTATTTACAAATGCTTGCGGACCATGTATCGGACAATGGGATAGAGCAGGAGCAGATAAAGGAGAGAAAAACACAATCGTTCACTCTTTCAACCGTAACTTTTCTAAAAGAGCCGACGGTAATCCAAATACACACGCTTTTGTAACTTCACCAGAAATGGTAGCAGCATTGGCTATTTCGGGGCGTTTAGATTTTAATCCATTAACAGATACATTATTAAATGATAATGGTGAAATGGTAAAATTATTACCTCCAAAAGGCGACGAATTACCATCGAAAGGATTTGATGTAGAAGATGCAGGTTTTCAAGCGCCAGCAGAAGATGGAAGTAAAGTACAAGTTGCAGTTTCTGAAACATCAGACCGTTTGCAGCTGCTAGCTCCCTTTGCTGCTTGGGACGGAAAAAATATTATGGGTGCTAAATTATTAATCAAAGCTTTCGGAAAATGTACTACTGACCATATTTCTATGGCTGGACCTTGGTTGCGTTTCCGTGGTCACTTAGATAATATTTCTAACAATATGTTAATTGGTGCTGAAAATGCTTTCAATAAAGAAGCTAATAAAGTTAAAAATCAATTGACAGGAAATTACGATACAGTTCCTGGAGTTGCAAGAGCTTATAAAGCGGCTGGAATTTCTTCAGTTGTTGTGGGTGATCAAAATTATGGTGAAGGTTCTTCGAGAGAGCATGCAGCAATGGAACCAAGATTTTTAGGTGTAAAAGCGGTTTTGGTTAAATCATTCGCCCGTATTCACGAAACGAATTTGAAAAAACAAGGAATGTTGGGTCTTACATTTGCTAACGAAGCAGATTATGACAAAATCCAAGAAGATGACACAATTAACTTTACAGATTTAGTTGATTTTGCTCCAGGAAAACCATTAACCTTAGAATTCGTTCACGCTGACGGTACAAAAGATATCATTTTAGCAAATCATACTTATAACGATAGCCAAATTGGTTGGTTTGTAGCAGGTTCTGCATTAAACTTAATTGCTGCTGGAAAAGCGTAATTGCAATATATTTAAATAAAAAACGCCTCGAGGAAACTTGAGGCGTTTTTTATTTAAATATAAAAAGATAAAAAACTCTTTTTATATTTAAAATATTTTTTTACATTTGTACCATAAATTTATAAATCAATGTTTTCAAAATCTTGTGAGTACGCAATCAAAGCAATGATATTTGTGGCTCAAAAATCGAAAGACGAGTTGCGAGTAGGTGTAAAGGAAGTTGCCAAAGGTATTGACGCACCAGAACATTTTATTGCAAAAATTTTGCAAGAATTAGGGAAGAAAAAATTAATAAATTCTGTAAAAGGTCCAAATGGGGGATTTTATATGGATAAATTTAATTTGAAAGTTTCTATTGCAGATATCGTAAAAGCAATAGACGGCGACGGATTATATAAGGATTGTGTTTTAGGTTTGAAAGCTTGTTCCGAAAAAAATCCCTGTCCAGTTCACAATGAATTCAAAGAAATAAAAAGGAATTTTATAAAAATGATTGAAGATAATACCATTGGCGATTTTAATGAAAAATTAGATTCGGGAAAATTTTTCTTGAAGAATAGTTAGGTTTTTTTAATACAATAAAAGATAAAAAGATATTAATATATATAAATATGAAATTAGATAAAAAAACACAAATCGTTTTATTGGGATTATTACTGTTTTCCAAAATGGCTACTGCTAAAAATGCAAATAACATGATATCAGACGATGATGGCAAGCTTGGGGCTTGGATTTTATTCGGTGTTTTAATAATTCCGATACTTGTTTTTATTGGAAGTTTATATTACAAATTTAGAAAGCAAGTTTCAGAAAATAAACAATCATCGGATAATCATTTTCAAGATTACTTAAAAAATTTAAATGCAAAACAAATCAATCAATATATGAAACTAAAATCTAAAAAATGTTGTGGTGATTGCAAAGGAAACGGTTCTTGCCACGGCAAAAAAACAACAATAATTTTATCGATATTATTTTTGTCAAGTACAGGTTTGTTTGCTCAAAACTTCAATGAACAAAAAGAAAATTTCTTTTCACAACCAGGAATAATTATCGTTATTATTCTTACATTATTACCAGTTTTATTAGGAGTTGCCTTTGCAATGATTAAATCAAACAATGCGTTGAAAACCTATTTTAATAAATCAAAAGCTGTCGATGCAGAAAAGTTTGCAGAACATCTTCAAAATATTGACGACCATGATTTAGAAGAGCAACTTCAAAAACGCAAATCGGCTTTAGATTTTAACTTAACCAATACCGAACTTTCAGGTCAAGAAAATGCAGAAGATTCTATTGGGTTATTACACAATATAAGTGATAAACACGAAGTGCATTTTACCGCATTAAAAAAGAAAGCCGTTCAAAAACCTAGTTTAGAACCCAATATTGCCAAACTTATTTTATGGTATTTTGGTTGTGCAGTTTTTTGGTTGGTAGTTGGTACAGGAATTGGGGAATATTTAGGAATAAAATTTATTGCACCTGATATCGATCACTCTAGTTGGTTAAGTTTCGGGCGATTGCGACCTGTACACACCAATATTGTTTTTTGGGGATGGGCATCAATTGCAATGATTGGCTTGGGCTATTATGTAGTTCCAATTGTGAGTAATACCAAAATCTATAGCGTAAAATGGGGTTGGATTGCATTGGTTCTTACCAATTTGATGGTGATTTTGGGTTCATTGGATTTAATGTCAGGAATCAATAATGGTGGTGGCGAATTTAGAGAATATATTTGGCCAGTAATGGCGCTTTTTGCTGTGGCATTAATTCTTACACTTGCCAATTTTATTATGACGGTTGCCAAGCGAACTACCAAAGAAATTTACATTTCCAATTGGTATATCGTTTCGGCACTTATTTTTACAATAATTGTTGCTCTAACAGCTTATTTGCCTTTTTGGCAAGATGGTGTGAGCGAAACCATTGTACAAGGTTATTTTATGCACTCGGGTGTTGGAATGTGGTTTACTTTATACACTTTGGGGTTATTGTATTATTTTATTCCCCAGCAAATAAACAAACCTATTTATGCTTATAGTTTAGGGATTTTAGCATTTTGGACACAAATTATTTTTTATACCATCATTGGAACACATCATTTTGTATTTGCGCCTTTGCCTTGGTGGTTGCAAACTGTTGCAATCGTTGGAAGTGCGGGTATGATTATTCCTGTTGTTGCAGCAACAATAAATTTTACTATGACTTTTAAAGGACAATGGCACAAAGTGACTACCAGTTATACCTTACCGTTTTTCTTAGTTGCAGTCGTTTATTATTTTATTGTTTCCATGCAAGGAACAGCCGAAGCATTTAAGTTTACCAACTTAATTTGGCATTTTACTGATTTTACCGTAGCTCACGCACATTTAGGATTTTATGGCATTATCACTTTTGCACTTTGGGGCGGATTTTATGTTGTTATTCCAAGATTGACTGGCAAAGAACCACCGCAACATTTGGTTGGGGCACATTTTTGGTTAGCATTTATAGGACTACTGTTTTATGCTATTCCACTATCGGTTGGTGCTACTTTGAGAGGTTTAATGTGGATGGACGGAAAGCCATTTATTGATAGTGTAGTTTTAATGTTTGATTATTGGTTATGGCGCGCCATTGGAGGTAGTTTGATGTTTATTTCGCATTTGGTTTTTGCTTTTAATTTTTATAAAATGACAATAAAAGAAGTATCCGAAATTGATGTAAAAGATGAAGCATTTAAAATATTAGAATCTCAAACAAAATAAATTTATACAGATGAATATATTTAATGACCACAGAAAACTGTATCCAATTGCTGGACTTTTGTTTGCTTTCCTAACGTACATAGTTGTAGTAATGCCAGCTTTTGACAATCAATATAATAATTTACCATTACCTGGAACCAAGCCTCTTTCTGGCGATGCAAAAGCGGGAAAATTAATTTATATAGCTGAAGGTTGCGTAGGTTGTCACTCGCAACAAGTGCGTAATGTAGAAATGGATAAAATGTTTGGAAGCCGACCAGGAATGGCTTCAGATTATGCCAATATTGGACGAACCAGCATTTGGCAAAACACCGCAACACTAATGGGAACCGAAAGAACTGGACCAGATTTAACTGATGTTGGCAATCGTCAGCCCAGCAAAGATTGGAATTTAATGCACTTATTCAATCCAAGGTCGGTTGTGCCACAATCAATTATGCCTGCTTATAAATGGCTTTTTGAAATAAAAGCAGTTCCTTCAAAAACAGATGTTGTAGTTAGCATGCCAGAACAATTTCTGAATGGAAAAACTGGTAAAGTTGTCGCTACAAAAGAAGCTTTACAATTGGTTGCTTACATACAATCGTTAAAACAAACACCTTTGCCAAGCGGAACAATGCCAGCGGAGTTTTTGTATAAAAAAGAAGTTGTTGATACTAAAAATTCTAAAGAAGGAGAGTCTGTAAACGGAAAATCTTTATACGAAGCCAATTGTGCAGCTTGTCATCAAGTGAATGGAGAAGGATTAAAAGGTGCATTTCCATCACTAAAAGGAAGTCCTGTTGTTGAAGGAGAAAACCTCGAATTGTATGTAGATATTATTATGAATGGCTATGATGCAAGACCGGAATTTGGTGTTATGGCTGGCGTTGGAACCAATATGAATCTGACCGAAAATGAAGTGGCAGCCATCATCAATTACGAAAGAAGTTCTTGGGGAAATAAAGGCAAAAAAGTAACACCTGAAGAAATTAAAAAAATCATAGATTTTATAAAAATTAAAGTTTCTGCAACAAATCAGTAAAAATGAAAAAATTAATCACATTTCTATCTCTAATGTTATTTCAAATCGCAGTATTTGCTTGTCCGGTTTGTGAGCGCAACCAACCAAAAGTTTTGCGTGGTATTGTTCATGGTGCTGGACCAGAAAGCAATTGGGATTATATTAGTATTTGGTTTACCATAATCATTGCATTAATCACATTGTTTTATTCTCTAAAATGGTTAATTGAACCTGGAGAAAAAAATACAGATCATATCAAATATTCAATTTTAAAATAAACAATTATGAGCAATAAAAGTTCTGTAATCTTATTTTTAGACGACAATCAAAAACCTTATGGAGAATTTTTGGTACCAATAAATTTTGAATTAGATACAACAAAATTAGTCGATGGCGATCATATTTTAAAAATTGTGAGCAAAGATCCAAACGGTAAAGAAGGCATACGTAGCATTCCGTTCAAGGTAAGAAATGGTCCTGCAATAGCCATTGAAGGCATCAAAGAAAACGAAATTGTAGATGGGATAATCCCAATAATGATAAATGCTTACGGCAAAGGCGATCAAAAACAATTTCTGATTGAAGGAAGTGAAACACCTCATTCTATTCCAGCATGGCTTTGGGTTGTAATTGTAGGTTTTATAGGTTGGGCAATTTATTATGCGGTTACAGCAATGAATATGAGTTTGTAAAGCCTTTACAAATTATAAGTTTATATATAAAAAAAGGCTGTTCGTGAACAGCCTTCTATGGTTTAGTCAAATTTATTTTTTATGTAGTATTTACCATCTAAATCATCATCAAATTCATCAATTTTAATTTGTTTTGGCTTTGGTTTACCAGCATTGGCTTTCTTTTTCCAAATTTCAAATTTGTCAGCAGGCAACTTTTTCTTCATAATTTCCAGTACTTGTTTTTCTTCTATGCCAAGTTCTTTCTTTATGATTTCGAAAGGATTTCTTTCCTCATTTGCTAATGTGATTATTTTTTGAGTTTCTTCCCAACTCAATTCTATGCTTTTACTTTTTTTCATTATTTTAAAAACAATTCAGTTTACTTTTTTAAATGGTTACAAATTCTATTCCAATATTAATCAAAAAAAACTAAGATTTGAAAATTATTTTCATTTTTTTAATTCCGATATAAATGTCTTGTGCGATTTGAAAGGAATTTTCAATAAACTAGATAGTTTATTGTGTTCATCTGAGCTCATATGTGTATCAACTCCATAAATAATTTCGCTCATTGGAAGGGCTAAAAAAGTACCAAATAACCTGTCCCAAACAGAAAAAATATTACCATAATTGCTATCAGTATAAGGCAAAACATAATGATGATGCACTTTATGCATATTAGGTGAAACAATAAAATAGCTAATAAAATTATCTAGTTTTTCAGGTAAAGTTATGTTTGCATGATTAAACTGTGATAAGAAAACAGATAAAGATTGGTACAAAAAGAACAACCATATTGGAGCGCCAACAATGATGATTGCTAAGGTTGTAAATAAAAATCGAATCACACTTTCTCCAGGATGATGTCTGTTTGCTGTGGTTGTATCGATCCAAGTATCTGTGTGATGAATGAGGTGAAAACGCCACAGAATTTTCGTTTTATGTTGAACCCAATGCGCAGTGTAAGCACCAATTAAATCCATTAATAACAAACCAATTATGGCTTGTAATAATAGAGATTTGATAGACAACCAATGTAAAATCCCAAAATTATTTTCGGTAACCCAAACTGAACTTTTGTACAAGATTATTGCCAAAGTAAAATTGACAACAATAGTAGTAAGAGTAAAAAAAATGTTGATACTAGCATGTTGCCATTTGTTATATTTGAATTTAAAAAGTGGAAATCCATTTTCGATAATCCAAAAAAGCGTAATGCCACCAACGATTAGAAAACTTCTATGAGTAGAAGGAATATTCTGAAAATAGGCTACAATTTCATTCATGGGGAAATATTTTATCAAATTTAATAAAAAATCTATTTGATAATTCTAAAAGTTAGATTTATTCTAGGTTCAATTTCTTTTTTTGTTTTGGGAATTTGATGTTTCCAAAAATGCTGGGTTGTACCTTTCATTATTAATAAACTTCCGTGCTGTAAAACGATATTTTGTTTCAGTTCGAGCGTGTTGTGTTTGAGCTGAAAAATCCTTTCGGCTCCAAAACTTATCGAAGCAATTATAGGATTTCGTCCCAATTCCTTTTCGTTATCGGCATGCCAACCATTACTATCTTGACCATTTCTATAATTATTTAATAAAACGGTGGTAAAGTTTTCATTACAAACTTTTTCAACTTCTTCTTTTATAAATACAATTAATGGTGACCAATGATGAGGTTGCATCACAATGTTTGAATATCCGTAAGGTTTTCCTTCATTGCCAAAAAGTGCAGTTAGTCTAGGTTGTGCATGGGTTTTTCCATAAACAGTTATATTGTCCTGTTGCCAAGGAATTTCATTTTTAAGTTTTAGAAAAAGTTCATTGGCTTTTACCAAAGAAAAAAAATCGGGATAATATTCGATTTCGGCATCGGTCAAGTTGAATGTAATTTTTTCTTCAGGAAATAGAGAGTTCATATTTCAAAAATAAAAAAAGCGATAGAAATTCCCATCGCTTTTGTATTAAATATTTTCAAAAGATTATGCGTCTTTTTTCTCAAGTAAAGCTTTGTATACAAATCCGCCAAAAATAGCTCCTACAATTGGTGCTAACCAAAACAACCAAACTTGGGTTAATGGTTCTCCGCCCGCAAAAATGGCTTGCGATAAAGAACGTGCAGGATTTACCGATGTGTTTGTAATAGGAATACTTATTAAATGGATTAAGGTTAATGCTAAACCAATTGCGATTCCTGCAAATTTTCCTTCAGCTAATTTATCAGTTGCTCCCAAAATGATGATTACAAAAAGCATAGTTAATATAAATTCTGCTAAAAATGCCGATTCTATATTATAACCATCTGGAGAAAAAGCACCAAATCCGTTCGATGCAAAAGCACCAGCTTTAGTATTGTTTATAGCAAAACCAGGTTTTCCTATTAAAATTGTGTATAAAGTTGCAGCAGCAGCAATTGCTCCAACACATTGTGCTCCAATATAAGAAGGTAAATCTTTAGCTGGAAATCTTCCGCCAGCCCATAATCCTATCGAAACCGCTGGATTAAAATGTCCTCCAGAAATATGTCCAACAGCATACGCCATTGTTAAGACTGTAAGTCCAAAAGCTAGAGAAACTCCCATGAAACCAATTCCCAAATCAG
>NZ_JAYWDT010000186.1:0-15723 GCF_043779715.1 Flavobacterium sp. | reverse complement strand
CTTGATGCTGAAGAAAAATATTTTTCTTCTATAGATATTTTTCTAAAATCATAAACGAATTTCATTTCTTATGATTTTCAGTCATATAAAGCTGTAACATTTTAAATTTCTATTCGACTTATCAATAAATTTAAAACAAAAAGAAAATGCAAGCACATGAAATAGATTATCAGATATTTGGGGAAGAAATGCAATATGTAGAAATAGAACTTGACCCACAAGAAATTGTAATTGCCGAAGCAGGTAGTTTTATGATGATGGACAACAACATACAAATGGAAACTATTTTTGGCGATGGTTCTGGACAACAATCAGGGCTTTTCGGAAAACTTTTAAATGCAGGCAAAAGAGTCCTAACAGGAGAAAGTTTGTTTATGACGGCTTTTATAAATCAAAATAATACAAAAAGTAAAGTGTCTTTTGCATCTCCTTATCCAGGAAAAATAATAGCTATCGATTTAACGCAATTTGGCGGTAAATTTATTTGCCAGAAAGATTCTTTTCTTTGTGCTGCAAAAGGCGTGTCTATAGGAATAGAATTTTCTAAAAAACTAGGGCGAGGTCTTTTTGGCGGAGAAGGATTTATTATGCAAAAAATAGAAGGAGACGGAATGGCATTTGTACATTCTGGCGGAACATTAGCTAAAAAAGAATTAGGTGTTGGCGATGTCCTTAAAGTCGACACAGGCTGTATTGTAGGTTTCACAAAAGACGTAGATTACGATATCGAATTTATTGGAGGCATTAAAAACTCTTTATTTGGTGGTGAAGGGCTATTTTACGCTACACTTCGCGGTCCAGGAACTGTATATGTGCAATCATTACCGTTTAGTAGATTGGCAGACAAAATTATTGCTTCAGCACCGAGATCTGGAGGAAGTAGCAACGAAGAAGGAAGTGTTTTAGGTGGATTAGGGAGACTTTTAGATTAATTTCTTTTCATAAATTATATAAATAAACGGTTTGCGAAAGTGAGCCGTTTTTTTATACACAGATTTGAGAAATTTTAAAAATCTATATGATTTCTTAAATCTGTGTATAAAAAACTATACCGACGGAATTGTTTCTACAACCATTTCATTTCCGTTTTTATTATAATAAGAACAGGTCATTTTATCCATAACTACAATCCATTTTTCAACACCCGATTTCGCACAGTCATTTAGAAATGTCATATAGTCGGTTTTTCCCTGTTGGTGTGCTTTTAAATCGGTCTGAAATTTTTGTATATTAATTTGATCCGAAATTGTAAGTGTTTCTAAAAAACCTTCCGATGATGTTTTAAAATTATTAGCTCCATAATAATTAGTATGATTATCATACACAAATGTTTCAAAAGAAATCACACCAAGTGCGATAAGATCTTGTATGTATTGTGGAAAATCAGCGCCACTTTTTACTTTAGCATGAGCATCTTTAATTTGTTTAATTGTGAACATATTATAACTTTTAATTATTCAAACATACATTTTTTAAATTTCAAAAATCTATTTTTGCAATAATCTTTAACTTGTTTTTTAATGTTGAAAATAATTCACTACAAAAACACGAAAATCTCTTATTCCGATGCCGGAAAAGGAACTGCTATAGTTTTACTTCATGGTTTTTTAGAAAACGCCACGATGTGGGATTCTTATATCGTATCATTTACAGAGAAATATAGGGTAATTACTATCGATTTATTAGGTCACGGGAAATCCGAATGTTTGGGTTATGTACACACGATGGAAGATCAAGCCGATATGGTTTATGCTGTTTTGCAACATCTGAAAATTAGAAAATCAGTTTTCGTAGGGCACTCGATGGGTGGTTATGTGGCTTTGGCTTTCGCCGAATTGTATCCAGAAAACACAAAAGGATTCGTCTTGTTAAACTCGACTACTTATGCCGATGACCATGAACGAAAAATAAACAGAAATCGTGCTATAAAAATGGCGCACAAAGAATATGGTTCTTTAGTACAAATATCTATCACAAATTTATTCAGCATCGATAATAGAGAAAGTCTCATCACAGAAATAAATCAAGTAAAAAAGGAAGCCTTAAAAACTCCTTTACAAGGCTACATTGCGGCACAAGAAGGTATGAAACTCAGAAAAAACAAAGAGCATTTGTTGCATCTTACCTCGTATCCGAAACTGCTTATTCTTGGCAAAAAAGATGGTGTTCTTAACTACGAAGACAACATAAAACAAGTAGAAGAAACAAACGTGCAACTGGTTTCTTTTCCTGACGGTCACATGAGTCATATTGAAAATCGGGAAGAATTAGAAAAAGTATTATCAGATTTTTTTAAGGGTTATTAGATAATTTTTTCCTCAAATGGAATATCTAATTTCAAAATCTCATTAATTAAAATAACAATTTCCGTTTTAAAAGACTCTAGAATTTCAGGTGTAATTACAGTAAAAACCTCTTTGTCTTGTTTGAATCCAAAAGGTAAAAACCCGCCTTTCATATTTTTGAAAGAAATAATTCCTGCTTCCATTTCTAATCCATTTACTTGTTTTTCATACATAAAAGCATAGCAAAGCAACTGAATGATTTTGTCGTTTTTTATGTCTAAAGTGAGCCCGTTCCAATCTTTGAGCTGAACGTTGTTTTTGTCTACTTTCCCAGTTTTGTAATCGATGATTCGGATTTTGTTGTTTCGGATTTCGATTCTATCTACATTTCCAGCTATTTTTACAGGAAAAGGCAAACGATTGTCTTCTAAAAGTCTTTCCAGAGGAGTTTCTAATGCTAAAACTTTTACAACATCACCATTTGCAATTTGCTTTTTTTCTTCAATCAAAAAATTAAAAACATTTCGTTTTGCTACTTCAAAAGCCAACAAGTTTTTCCCTTTTTTAACTTCTCCTTCTTTGTAAATTTCTTTAAATTGTTTGAGAACCTCGTCGTTTGCAAGAGTCAACATTTTATCCAAATCATCAGTAGTCAAAAATTTATTAATGACTGGTTTGTACAATGCTTCTAATGTTTCATGAATAATCGTTCCTAAAGTATTCAGTGCAATATTTTCTTCCACTTCTTCAGATTCTCTAATAGATAATATTCTTTGAAAATAAAACTGAATCGGATTTCTAATATAAGTAGTTAATGCTGAAGGTGAAAATCCTTTTCCTGTTGCAATTTCTTTCAATCTCGTCATTACGGATTCTGATTTGGAAACCGTTACTGGTTTGTAAGCAATATTTGGTACAATTGGCTGAATAATTTCGTGAGTCAAATTGTGATTTGGTTGTTTTTCGACTTCCAATTGTGTGATAAATCGACTTTTTTCGCCACCATCTAAACCGTCACTTTCGGTGTTATAAAGTAAATAAATATTTTTTGCACGTTGCAATAAATGATAAAAATGGTACGTATAAATTGCGTCTTTTTCTTTGTAAGTTGGTAAGCCTAATTCTCGTTTTACATCATAAGGAATAAAAGAATTGACGGTTTTTCCTGCCGGGAATTTACCTTCATTTAGCGAAGTTATAATCACCGTTTCAAAATCTAGAACACGACTTTCTAGAACACCCATAATTTGCAATCCAACTAACGGCTCTCCTTCAAAAGAGACCTCGGCAAGATCAATAACTTGTTTGTAAATGTTATGTAAAGTATCTATGTTTTCGATATATTCATTTTTAGAACAATATGTAATTAGTTTGTTAATGACTTTATATATTGAATACAAAAACGTTTTTACAACTTTATCTTCTTCTAAACTCGAATCCAAATTAGATTTGATAATCAATAATATTTCGGAAATAAGTTCTAAAATTTCAATAGGTTTTTGGTTCCATTTCTGAAAAAGTAACTCAAAAAGACGATTGGGATTCTCTTGAAATGAAATAACTTTTTGATGGGTTATGAATGTATAATTATTCTTTTTGATGGTATAAATTACCTTCGAAGCGTTTACGTAAGATTCTATAATTGGGTTAGAAAGCACATCGAGAACATCTTTGTAATAAAAAACATAACTAGATTCACTTCTGTTTAATGCGTTATTGTGCATTTTAAACAACTTTGTAACCAATAATTGGATTGGATTATTTTTACTAGGATAACCCATTGTGATGTTCAAACTACCAACGCTTGCTGGAAGAGAATGTAACATAGGTATAAGCATATTTTCATCGCCAAGCACTAAAGCTACTTTGTCTAAAGAGGCATTTGGTTCTTCTGAAATTAACGTATCAATTATTCCTGAAACAATTTTGGCTTGACCAATGGATTTTGCAGTACCAATAATTTGAATGTTTTTCTCTTCAGAAAAGTTAGTGGCAATCCACTCGAAAGGGTTGTTTTTATAATGAGGCCAAGTATTTTTGAAACGTCTCATAAATAATCCCGCATCGTGAGAGATATCGTTTAAAAAAATTGAGTCGATATCCCAATAAATAGATGCAATACCTTTATTAATAAGTTGTTGTACAATTTTTTCTTCTGCTTGATTTAAAGCATTAAAACCCGCGAAAACAATTTTTTTGTTTTTAAAATTAGAGATGAATGTTTCAAGATTGGATACCGCTTCTCTATAAATTAAACCTTGATGACCAATTTCTTTATTTTTTAGATGTGTATAAAATGATTCGTAATACAAAGGGAGTAATTTCCAAAATTCTAAGTAATTATCAATTAATGTAGTTTTGTCTTCTACTTCAATTCCCCAACGTTTGATGACTTCGATATCTTGAAGGTATGAAAACACATGTTTTGGATCAAGAAGATAACGATCAATCTCGTTAAAATCCTGTAATAGTGTTTTTGACCAGTTAGAAAACTGTTCGAATGTTTGTTGTTTTCCCTTTTCCGTTACAGATAAATAAACTGTGTAAAACTCAAAAAGTAATTCTATAGAATCTACGGATCTAATATTTGCAATTTCTTGAATAAAGTCTTCTATGCTTGTAATCTCTGGTGCAAAAGTAAAGTTGGGTAGGTTTTTTTTAAACACTTCGAGAAGAAATATTTTAGCTCTTTTGTTAGGTAGTATAATGGTTATTTCAGAAATATTTTCGATTTCATCTGAAAGAAATTGGATAACTAAATTTTCTAGAAAAGTATTGTTTGTCATAGAATATAAATATAAAAAAAACGCCCCGATAAATCGAGGCGTTTTAAGAATTTATTTTGGAAGTGATTATTTAACCACTTTTACTTCTACTCTTCTGTTTAAAGCTTTACCAGCTTTAGTTTTGTTTGAAGCGATTGGCACAGATTCTCCGAAACCAGCTGAAGTTAATCTAGAAGCATCAATTCCTTGAGAGATTAAATAATCTTTAACCGCTGCTGCTCTGTTTTCAGATAACGTTTGGTTTGCAGCATCTTTTCCATCACCGTCAGTATGACCTTCGATAGAGAAGTTAGATGAAGGATATTCTTTTAATATTGCAGTCATTGCTTGTAATACTACGAAAGTTCTTTGTTGGAAAGTAGCTTTGTTAGTGTCAAACAAGATAGTTTTAGCATAATCGTTTAGTTTTTTGATAGCTTCTTCAGAAACCTCAGGACAACCATTGTTAGCTACAGTACCTTTTACATCTACACATTTATCATCTTTGTCAAGAACTGAATCTCCGTCAGTATCTGGCCATGGACAACCACCGTTATCTCTTGGACCTGCAACTGTAGGACATTTGTCTTTCATATCTGCAACACCATCACCGTCAGTATCAGGACAACCGTTTAAAGCAGCTAAACCAGCAACTTCTGGACAAGCATCATCTTTATCAGCGATTCCATCTCCGTCAGTATCAGGACAACCATTCATTTCTTTAGAACCAGCAACTTCTGGACAAGCATCATCTTTATCAGCGATTCCGTCTCCATCAGTATCAGGGCAACCTTGAAATTCTTTTAAACCTGCAACATCGATACAAGCGTCATCTTTGTCATATATTCCATCGCCATCTGTATCTTTACCTCCAAATTTGAAAGTAAGACCAGCTGTGTTTTCAAAAACAGAAGGAAGGTCAAAGTTTGTAGCACTAACATATTCTCTGTCAGCAAATGCTTTTTTGTAAGTAGAAGCTAATGATAAACCAACTTGCTCAGTAAACCAGAAAGTTAATCCAGCTCCTATGTTTGCAGTACCACCAGATGTTTTACCCATCCAGCTATAACCACCACCAACATTTACAGAAGGATCGATTACTTTTGATCCTATTAGGCTCATTAAGCTATATTTAATAGCTAAATCTCCTGAGTAATACATTGCATTTGGATTAGCAACAACTACACTATTTGGAGTTGGGCCTACCCAGTTTACATATTTTGTAATTTTATTTACAGATCCTGTAACTCCTACAGAAAAATTACCGCCAACATTCCTAGAAACTGTTAAGTAAGAAACAGAAGGAAGTATATTCCAATTGTCTTTTGCGTTAAAAAATTCTGAAAAGTGATCTTTGAAATTAAAATCTCTCACACCAGCGCTAGTTCTTGTGTCTATTGCGTTGGCTCCGAAAGATATTGCCCATGGATTGTCGCTGTCTTGTGCAGAAGCACTTAATCCAGCAATCATCAACATGGAAACAAAAAGTTTGTTAAGATGTTTCATACTTAATTTTATTTGATTACATTACGTTATTGTGACAAAAGTAACTAGGAAATTATTAATTACAAAATGAATTGTTAAAAAAGTTAAATAAAAAGTGAAAAAAAATTATTTTTTAATAATATTTAGCTCTTCTCCAACTTCTGTAAAAGCTTTGATAGCCTTATCTAAATGCTCTTTTGTATGCGCTGCGGACAATTGAACTCTAATCCTTGCTTTGCCTTTGGGGACGACTGGAAAAAAGAATCCGATGACATAAATACTCTTTTCTAGCAATTTTTCGGCCATAATTTGGGATAATTTTGCATCATAAAGCATCACTGGAACGATTGCAGAATCTCCATTTATGAAATCTAGACCTGCTTTTCGCATACCTTCCTTAAAGTAATTGGTGTTCCATTCTAGTTTGTCACGAAGTGTAGTGTCTTTTTCCAATAGCTCAAAAACCTTAATAGATGCCCCAACAATTGCTGGCGCTAATGAGTTTGAAAATAAATATGGACGTGATCGTTGACGCAAAATTTCGATAATTTCTTTTTTAGCAGTTGTATAACCGCCCATTGCTCCGCCTAAAGCTTTTCCTAGTGTTCCTGTAATAATATCTACACGACCCATTACACCTTTTGCTTCCAATGTTCCTTTTCCAGTTGCGCCAATGAATCCTGCCGCATGACATTCATCGACCATAACCATCGCATCATATTTGTCGGCCAAATCACAAATTTTGTCTAATGGAGCAACTAAGCCATCCATAGAGAAAACTCCGTCAGTTACAATTAGTTTGAAACGAGTTCCCGCATCAGTTGCTTTAATTAATTGTTGTTCTAAATCTTCCATGTTGGAATTTTCGTAACGATAACGAGCTGCTTTACACAAGCGAACACCGTCTATGATCGATGCGTGGTTTAAACTATCTGAAATAATGCAGTCTTCTTCTCCTAATAATGGTTCGAAAACACCTCCGTTTGCATCGAAAGCAGCTGCATATAATATTGTGTCTTCTGTTCCGTAGAAATTTGCAATTTTTTGTTCTAATGTTTTGTGAATATCCTGTGTTCCGCAAATAAAACGAACCGATGACATTCCGAAACCATGAGAATCTAAAGCATCTTTTGCTGCCTGGACTACTTCTGGGTGTGATGACAATCCTAAATAATTATTGGCACAAAAATTAAGAACGGTTTCTCCATTAACAGTAATTTCGGCTCCTTGTGGTGAAGTAATGACTCTTTCTCTCTTGAAAATTCCGTTTTCTTCAATTGTGTTTAACTCGTTTTGTAAGTGTTGTTTAATTTTTCCGTACATTATTATGTGTGTTTGGTTATTCGATAATTTGGTTATTTGATCAAATTTAATGGCTTTTTGCTTTTGGCTAATGCATTGATTTTACAAATGTACTATTTCTAAATTCTCTCCTATATATATGAGTGATTTTTTCTGCACATTAAATCCCATTTCTATCAAAGCAAATTCATACTCTTTTAGTTGGTTTTCGTATTTAGGCTGATGCTTTCCAGTCTTATAATCCAACAAGTAAGCGTTTTGTCCAGAAATAGTAACTCTGTCTGGCTTGATGGTTTTCAAATCTTTTTTAATAATAGATTGTTCATTAAAAACTTTGCCTTTTTCAACAAAAAAATCTTTCAATTCTGGATGTAAAACAATTTCGATAATTGTTTTTTCAACTTCTTCTTGCTGATTTTCGGTAATAAGTCCCGTTTCTAATGCTTTTTTTATTGCGAGTGAAATGTCATTTTTGGTTTTTACTCCAGCTAAAATTTCATGTAAAACATTTCCAAACTCGATGGCTTTTTGTTGATGTGTTCCCCACATTAATGATTCTCTTTGTGCTATTTTTATAGCATTTGGATTGATAATTGAATTTACAGCTTCGATGTTTTTTCGTTTGGCTTCCAATGGCTTTTGTTTCGAAATTCTTTTTGGATTACCAAATTCGTAATTTAAAACATTTGAATCGAAATTTTTGTAATTTTCTAAAAATGCAATAAATAAAGAAGCAGAATTGTTAGGCAAATCTCCAGATTTATTCCTTTCTTTTATGCTCGAAATGATGTGCAATTGTTCTTCGGCACGCGTTAATGCTACATATAAAACATTAATATTATCTAACAAATCTTCCTGTGATTTCTGATTGTAAACCGAAGCTGCATTTTCGCCATACTCGGTGACCTTATTAGATTTGTCTATCAGAAATTTATCAAAATCTAAATCGTCAGACTGAGAATCGATCCACATTTTTTCTCTTTTGGGCGCACTATAATTTTCTTCGGCAAAAGGGAAAATAACCACAGGAAATTCTAATCCCTTCGATTTGTGAATGGTCATAATCCGAATCGCATTAGATCCTTCGGCAGACGGAATACTTAATTTATGCCCGTTTTTGCCCCAATAATCTAAGAAATCCGAAATGCTCATTTGGTATTTTACATCACGTTCTAGAACAATATCCAAGAAATATTGCACATATGCGTTGTTGTTTTTAAGATTGATGCATTTTGCTGCAATGAGCTCTGCGATTTCGTACAATGATTTTCTTCTACTGTTTTGAAATGAAAGATGTATCCCGAGATTAGCCAACCATTTTTCTAACTCAATTTCTTCTTTGTGTTGAATTCCTTGAAATATAAAATCGTGTGTTTCTAAATTATTGTCAATATTTTGATCCAAATAATACAAACCATTGGCTAATGATTCGATGTCATTTTTATCATTTAAATACCGAAGTATGTTCAAAACAAACTTCACTTCGGATGAGGCATTTATCAATAAACTTTCGGACGAAATAACAGGAATATTATTTTCAGTCAAGTAATTTGCCAATAAAACGCCATGTTTGTTGTTTCGGGTTAGCAATACAATTTCATTAAACAAAAAACCTTCTGTTTCTACTTTTCTGATGGTTTGCAAAGTAGTTTTAAGATAAATGTCATTTTTATTGATGTTTTCTTCATCTTCTTCCGAAACGAATTCGGCATCAATTTCTGGGATAAATGAAATATTTACATAACCACCTTTTTTCGTATTCGATTGTTGATAACTGTAATTTTCATATAAATCTTTGTAATCTTCGTTGGAAAATTTTTGTGATAAAAACTTAAAAAAATCATTATTAAATTCAATAACAGTATCGAAACTTCGGTAATTGGTTTCTAGATTAAAAACTTCTTTGTCTTTATTACTAAATGGATTTTTCGCTTTGGCCAAATCTATAAACTGTTCCGCTTTTCCGCCACGCCAACGGTAAATAGATTGTTTTGGATCACCAACAATCATAAGCGAACCTTGAATTCCTTGTAAATCTTCGCTCGAAAGCGAATTGTCAATTAACGGAATGAGATTTTGCCATTGCATTTCGGACGTATCCTGAAACTCGTCAATAAAAAAATGTTTGTATTTTTCGCCCAATCGTTCGTAAATAAAAGGCGCTGGTTGATTTTGAATGTGTTCAAAAATGAGTTTATTGAATTCAGAAATAGATAAGATATTTTGATCTTCCTGAATTTTTGCCAACTCGTTACTCACTGTATTTAGCAGTGAAAGCGGTGTGATGTTTTTTAGAAAAGCTTGATAGAAATCTTTCTTTTCGTAATTTTTATAAACTTTATATAAGATAAAAATCAGTTCGTCGGCAATTCCTTCAATGATGTCTTTGTCTTTTGCGTTTTTATTGATGGCAATATCATCGACAGTTCTAAACTTTTTATGCGTTAGTTTTAGTTCACTTCGCTGAATAAAACCCAAATGATTTGGAAAAGTTTCTCTAGAAAAGGATTTTAAATCAATTCCTTGGCTGTCAATAAGCAGTACGGCTTCGTTTGCTAAATGAATATTTTCGTTTTCTAATGATTTACAGGTTTCTTCTAATTTTACTTTGAGCTCGATAAATTCTGGAATTGTTTTGTCTTTGAGCGATAAAATTTCTTCGCGATAATTTTCGTTAAGAATTAACCTTCCTGTGTTCATAATTTCGCTCGAGACGTCCCATGATTTGTCATCGTCTGTTTTTTCCATGGTAAAATCGACGAGTAATTTGGTTAGCACTTCGTCTTCTCCAGCTTGAGCAACAATAGCATCTACGGCTTCTTGTAGTAGATTTTCGGTGTCTAAAGAAACATCAAAAGTGATAGGCAAACCCAAATCGAAAGCAAAGGCACGAATTACTTTATGAGTAAACTTATCGATAGTCGAAATGTCGAAAGCCGCATAATTATGAATGATATTTTTTATTATCGACTGCGCTTTGGTTTTAATTTGTAATGAATTCAGATTAATCTCTTTTGCTAAATCGTCCATTAATTGAACTGATTTTTCCGTGGGATTGTCTTTAGAAAAATCGAAAAGACTGTCTATAATTCTGGTTTTCATTTCGAAAACTGCCTTATTGGTAAAGGTTATGGCGAGAATATTCTTGTAAGCGTCGTTGTGTTTGGCTTTTAGAATAATTTTTAGATATTCTTTGACCAAAGTGTATGTTTTACCCGAACCGGCTGATGCGTTGTATATTGAGAATGCTGGTGTTTTCATAGTCATTGCGAGGAACGAAGCAATCTCGTTCGAATTAGAATGTTGTTTTTATGGCAAATTCCCTAGCCCCGATAGTAGTGGAAATCCTTTTTTGCGTCAGTTCGAGTTCGCTTGCAAAGCGAGTATCGAGAACAAGCAAAAAAGATTGTAATGAATAGCGGGAATAGCTTCAAATTTCTATTTCTGCAAAAATTACAATTATATAATTCACACTTTTAATGAAATTATAACAGCTTGAAATTTTAATTCCAAAGTTAAATGATTAATTTTGAATTTAAATATATACTAATCATTTTAAATATACAATTATGGCTTTCGAATTACCACAATTACCTTATGCATATGATGCATTAGAACCACATATTGATGCAAAAACAATGGAGATTCACCATTCGAAACATCATAATGCTTATACTACAAATTTGAATGCTGCGATTGCAGGAACTGATCTTGAAGGAAGAAGCATTGAGGAAATCCTAAAAAACCTTGACTTGACTAAAGCTGCTGTTCGTAATAATGGCGGTGGTTTTTTTAATCACAATTTGTTTTGGACAGTAATGTCACCAAACGGTGGTGGTTTGCCAACTGGAGAATTAGCTACTGCGATTGATGCGGCTTTTGGAACATTTGCCGATTTTAAAACTGCTTTTGCTAAAGCTGGTGCTACACAATTTGGTTCTGGTTGGGCTTGGCTTTGTGTAAAAGACGGAAAATTGGAAGTTTGCGGAACTCCAAATCAAGACAACACACTTATGCCTGGTGTAGGTTGTGGAGGAACTCCAATTTTAGGAATGGACGTTTGGGAACATGCTTACTACTTAAACTATCAGAACAGAAGACCTGATTATATTGAAGCTTTTTTTAATGTAATAAATTGGGATGAAGTTGCAAGACGTTTTGCGGAAGCAAAATAGTTTATTAAAATAAATCTTTAGAGAATAGACGAATAGACTTTTTACGAGTTTGTTCGTCTTTTTTCTTTATTTGACTTTGTCCCAATAAAAAAGGTGAAATTATTAGTTTCACCTTTTTTGCCCCAAATCTACCATAACTTAACCTACTTATGTAATGGTGTGGTAAAAGTATAGGGACACTTTTTTTTTACCAAATAAAAACGATGAATTGTAATAAAAACCGATGAAAAACACCTTCTAACTAGATTTTGTTAGATTGATTTCTAACTAAATTTGGTTAGAAATCTTTGTATTTTGGGTATAATAGGGGTTTAAAAAAGAATTTTGTAAGGCATTTAAAGTTGTTGTGTAGTAATTGAGAAAATTTTGCTCGTTTTTTCCTTGACTTTATTCCAATAAAAAAGGTAGAATTATTAGTTCTACCTTTTTTGCCCCAAATCTACCATAAACTTAACCTACTTATGTAATGGTAGGGCAAAAGTATGTGGAGTTTGTATTGTTGCCAAATAAAGTCGGTGAATTGTATAAATACTCGTTGAACTGTAATTATACTTCTTTTAGTAAGCCCGAGCATCTTTTCCTTCGTAGAAATTCATGAAAGCTCGGTTTACTACTCGGTTTCCGCCAGGTGTTGGATAATCGCCAGTAAAATACCAATCGCCTAGATTTTTAGGACAAGCAATGTGTAAATTTTTTACCGTTTGAAAAATAATTTTCACTTTGGCTTTTACCGAATCTTCTGTAAGCATTTCGGCAATTTTATCTGAAACCTCTTGTGGTTTGAATGGCGCATAAATTTCGGTTACAAAATTCACAACAGCATCATCTTTTAAATTTTCTTGTGCTTTACATTTGACATAAACTTCATCGACAATGTGGTATAAGTTTCTTTCTTTTAGCAATTCTAAAGCAGCTTTAAAGGCTACCAAGCCTTCTAATTTAGCCATATCTATACCATAACAATCAGGATAACGAATTTGCGGAGCAGATGAAACTACAATAATGCTTTTTGGCTTCAAACGATCCATCATTTTTATGATACTCATTTTTAATGTTGTCCCTCGAACAATACTATCATCGATAATTACTAAATTGTCTGTTGGTTTTATTACGCCATAAGTGACATCGTATACGTGGGCAACTAAATCATCTCGACTACTGTCTTCAGTGATAAATGTTCGTAGTTTTGCGTCTTTTATAGCAACTTTTTCGGTTCTTATTTTTACCGAAAGTAATTCTTGAAGGGATTCAGTTGTTAGCGTATCTTTATTTTTTAGAATAAAATCATTCTTTCGTTGATTTAAAAAATCTTGTGCAGCTTCTACCAATCCGTAAAAAGAAGTTTCAGCTGTGTTTGGGATATAAGAAAAAACGGTATTGTCAGTATCATTATCTATTGCATTAAGAACTGCAGGAAGTATTAATTTTCCTAGATTTTTTCTTTCTTGATAAATTTCGGCATCACTTCCACGAGAAAAATAAATTCTTTCGAAAGAACAGGCTTTTTTTACAGTTGGTGTGATAATTTGTTCTTCGGAAATTTTTCCACTTTTTTTAATTATTAAAGCATTTCCTGGTTGCAATTCTTGAACTTTTTCGAAATCGATATTAAAAACAGTTTGTATAACAGGTCTTTCGGATGCAACCACTACAATTTCGTCGTCTTGGTAATAATACGCTGGGCGAATTCCTGCTGGATCACGAAATACAAATCCGTCTCCATGTCCTAACAGTCCTGCCATTGCATAACCTCCATCAAGATTTTTAGAAGCTCTTTTTAAAATTTTTACTAAATCGAGTCTTTCAGCTATAACGGCCGAAGCTTCTCTTTTTGAGAATCCTTCGTTTTTACAATCTTGGTACAGATTAGTCACTTCCTCGTCCAGAAAATGTCCTATTTTTTCCATCACAGTAACCGTATCTGCCATTTCCTTCGGATGTTGACCTAATTCTACTAGACTATTGAAGAGTTCTTTAACATTAGTCATATTAAAATTTCCTGCCAAAAGTAAATTTCGGTGCATCCAATTGTTTTGACGCAAAAATGGATGTACATTTTCAATACTATTTTTTCCAAAAGTTCCGTAACGAACGTGACCTAAAAACAATTCGCCTATGTAAGGAATATTCTCTTTTTGAAGAGCCACATTATCTGCATATTCCGGATGTGCAATCATTTCTTCGTTTACTCTTGCGTTTATTTGTGCAAAAACATCTTGTATCGCTTGCGCATCGTTAGAACGCACTCTACTTATATATCTTTCGCCAGGTTCTACATCTAGTTTGATGCTTGCAAAACCAGCTCCGTCTTGACCACGATTGTGCTGTTTTTCCATCAGGAGATACATTTTTTGTATTCCGTAGAAAGCAGTCCCGTATTTTTCTTTATAAAACTCAAGCGGTTTTAATAATCTTAAGAAAGCTATTCCACATTCATGTTTGATTGCATCACTCATTGGGTTGTTGTAATTTTGTAGTTATTTTTCAAATCAAAAACGCCTCGAAAATTCCGAGGCGTTTTTATTATAATGTTATTTCAAATTGCGTTAGAGATTTGAATTGTTTCAATCTCGCGACAACCTCTTCTTTGTTTAAATTCAACATTCTTTCGGTTCCAAATTTCTCAACGCAGAATGATGCTAAGTTTGAGCCGTGAATGATTGCAGTTTTCATATTCTCGAAAGAAACATTTTCGCTTTGCGTAATAAACCCTGCAAATCCTCCCGCAAATGTATCTCCTGCTCCTGTTGGATCAAAAACTTCTTCGAGTGGTAATGCTGGCGCAAAGAAAACCTCTTTGTTATGGAAGATTAAAGCTCCATGTTCCCCTTTTTTAATCACTACATATTTAGGTCCCATTGTGTGAATCTTTGCTGCAGCTTTTACAAGAGAATATTCTCCTGACAATTGGCGCGCTTCTTCGTCATTTATAGTAATAACATCGACACGTTTGATAACGTTTAGTAAATCTTCAAGTGCGCAATCCATCCAGAAATTCATTGTGTCAAGAACTACCAATTTTGGTTTTTCTTCCATTTGATCTAAAACACTACTTTGTACCATTGGATGCAAGTTTCCTAGCATAACAACATCTGCATTTTTGAAATTTTGTGGTACTTTAGGTTGAAAATCAGCTAAAACATTTAGTTCGGTAGCCAATGTATCTCTAGAATTTAAATCATTATGATATTTTCCGCTCCAGAAAAAAGTTTTCCCTCCTTTTACTACTTCAAGTCCTGAAATATCGATGTTTCTTGAAGTTAATAAATCTAAATATTCTTGTGGAAAATCATTTCCTACAACTGAAACTATTGCTGATTGCAAGTTAAAATGTGAAGCTGAAAGTCCAATATATGTCGCTGCTCCTCCTAAAATTTTATCTGTTTTTCCAAAAGGAGTTTCAATAGCGTCGAATGCTACTGTTCCTACGATTAAAAGTTTGTTCATTTTCTGAATTTCAAATTAAGAGGCAAAGATAGTTTATAAGTTACAAAGTTGCAAAGGTTGTAAGTTACAAAGTTTTCATAAAAGTTTATTCTCTTCTCTTTCATAAAAAGCATCGATAGAAAGTGCTTTTTGGTTTGATGCAAAAACGGCTAATTCATCACATCGTTCGTTTTGTTTGTGGTTGTTATGACCTTTTATCCATTTAAAATCGACTTGGTGTTTTCTGTAAATAACTAGAAATCGTTTCCATAAATCGAAATTTTT
>NZ_JAYWDT010000185.1:0-6880 GCF_043779715.1 Flavobacterium sp. | reverse complement strand
TTCTCAATATATTTACTCTAGTGCAAGTAACTATGTTTTAGATAAAGGATTGCTACCCATTGAAAAAGCAGACAATCCTATAGTTGATGTTTTAAATTTTAATACTTTTGTTAGATATAATGAGTATTGATTTACTTATGTCTGCGAAGTCAGAGACATTCGAATTTGTTAAAACAAAAAAGCAACAATTTTACTTGTTGCTTCTTTTTATTTAATTGCTGCGAGGTCGGGAGACCATCGCAGAGCCGTTCTAACTTTATTCACTCTTCGCAGAGCGGAGGGGGTAATTCCTTGATATTAGTCTTTATTATTTTAACACTCTCTATAAATAATGTTTATCTTCTAGTAGATGTTCAGCTTAATGGTATTCTTTTTACAACCTTATATTTGTTAAAATCTATTACATCACAAATCTCAAAACTTTCGAAATAATCAATATTACCCTTTATAATAATTTGTTTTTTTTCAATTTCTACCAAAATACCCAATTCATACCAGATATAAGGACCTGGACGGCTCTTATAATGAGGATAAATATAAATGTATTCTTTATTATCTTTCTTTAAATAAACTAAATAGTAATAATACTCTACATTCTTAAATTGATAAACAGCTTTTTTATTTAAAAATAATTTGTCCTTGTAAAAATATAATTTAACATTATAATCGTTTTTAAAATAAATTGAACCTTTACTATTTATATATCTCAACGAACTATCTTCTATAAAAGAAGTTTTATCATTAGAATAATATGTTTTTTCGCATTTACCATCTTGTGCAAACGATTTTAGTACAAAAATTAATAAAATAAATACTTTATTTCTTAGGAAGAACTTTTTCATAAGTAATTGCTTTAAAGGTATGTCTCCTATATTTTTTTCCGACAGCTTCAAAATAATGATCAGTTACAGTCTTTATTCTTGCATATACTTTGTTGGTGCCTTTTTGTTTTAAATCTTGATAAGTCACTATACTTCCTTTTTTTTCAATTTCTGCTTTTCCTTCTTCAGTATATAATTTATCTCCAGAACCTCTCCAATTGTTATATCCTTCATCTGTTATAGTTCCTAATTCTGACCCGATAACTGATTTAATTGCTGCAACCATTTTAGGCTTACTATTTAAATCAATTGGGTTTTTTCTTACTAATGCAAACGCCCGTGCATTAGCTCCTTCATACGTCCCATCAAAATAGCTTGGATACAAACATTTAGCAGGTGTTCCGTGTAGCATTGTAGCTTTATACATTGCTTCTTCAGACTTAAATGCCTTAGGACCATAACCAGATGTTCCAGATTTCCTCAAATTTCTAATAGCCATAGCATATCGATTAGTATATTTTCCTCCACCTTCACCATAAACCCAATTAGACCTATTTAAAAATTCAGTATAATTTAAACCTAAAGTAGTATTTGTTTCAGAAATAATTACAGATGCAGTAGCTGATTTATCTGATCCCCATCTTTGAAATATTCCTTCATTTGAATAATATGCCTCTAAACCATCTAAGTCAATTGCCCAAATAGGTGTATTACTAGCAAATTGATAAGGAGTTAATTCAGGATAAAATTCTGCTAATGGGTCAACATTGAAAAATCTTCCAATTCTAGGATTGTACATTCTCATTCCATAATCTTCAAAGTTTCCTTCGCCCATTATTTCATTATCATTCTCTTTGCCATTGAACCCGTAACGGTATGACCCTGAGTCACCATGCCTGTTAGGCACCAGGGAACCAAAAGGATAGTAGTTATTGTTTGCTTAGCACTAATAAACACAATAACTAACATTAACTATAAAATCACTATTTTTGCACTTTATGGCGTTTTTTGACACTTTTTGGGCATAAAAACCAGTAAAAAAAGAACGTATTATTCATTACAAATCTAACGAAAAAATGAATAAAAAATCAGTAAAAAAAGAACCTTTTTTAAATCTGAATCTAGTAAATATTACGAGCTGATTTTTTAACAAAAAATCTATTGAATTTCAAAAAAAAATGAGTTCTTTGCATTCAAAATTTTCTTTTATGAAGAAGCTAGTTGTTAAGCAGTTACAAAATATAAAAAAAGCATCGGTTAAAGCTTATTCTTTAACGGAAATTTTAATTGTATTGTGTATTATCGGAATATTATTGCTTATGGTATTACCTAATCAGACTTCGGTTATTGGTCAAGCCAAAGCGATTGAAGCGCAAGCCATGCTTAATCAGGTATATGGTTTAGAGAAAAGTTATTTTTATCGTCATTCAAAATATTCTAATAATTTAGAAGAAATAGGCTTCGAACAAGAAGCTACTGTTGACGAAGGTGGACAAGCAGTTTATAAAATTGAAATTATCGAAGCTTCGAGCGATTCTTTTTCTGCCAGAGCAACTGCCACTTCCGATCTAGATAGTGACGGAAGCTTTAATACATGGGAAATAGATAGCAAAAAAATGTTAACCGAAGTAACTAAAGAATAAGTTGAATTTAGCTATTATAGGTTTGTTACTTTGTTTGCTGTTGGTGTTTTTTCAAGACTGGAAATACAGACACATCCACGTAGCTTTACCCATCGTTATCTTCTCTTTATCTTTTTATATAATACAGCAGCAAAGTAATATTGTGCTTAAAATAATAGGCTACAATATTGTTTTCTTCTTAATCACGTTAAGTGTACTAACAATATATATGAGCATAAAAAACAAACAATTTCTAAACCCTTTTCAAAACTATTTTGGTTTGGGTGATTTGTTGTTTTATATAGCCATTACGCCTTTGTTTTTACTTCAAAAATATATTTTATTCTTTATACTATCTATGGTTTTTGCTGTAGCTATGCAATTGGGTTTAAAGAAAATTATAAAGCAAGAAACGGTTCCTCTAGCGGGTTTTTCGGCATTATTGTTAATTATGGTAATTCTAAAAGATACTTTCTTAAATTTTCAAAAAATGACAATGCTATAATGATGAGCGAAATTATAGTACTTCCCGAAAACCAACACAGCATTTCGAGCGACTTAGCCAACCATTACAGGATATTACCTAAAATGATTTCTAATGATACTTTAGAATTGTATGTTGATGCGTCTAATAACAATCAAAACGCAAAAGACGAATTAGAACTTTTTCTAGGAAAGAATATTGTATTTACTTCGATTAATGCCGAAGAAATTGAAAAAGGACTCTCGCTTTATTACCGAAAAGAAAGACAAGAAAGCTCTAATAAATCTTTAAATATAGACAAAGGTGATTTTTTAGAAAATTTATTAGTTGAAGCAAAATCGTTAAAGAGTAGTGATATTCATTTCGAAATTTACGAAGAGTCATCAAGAATTCGTTTTCGTATTGATGGTCAATTAATAGAACGTTACAAAGTAGAAAAAGAAAATTATTTAGAGCTAGTTAATAAGATAAAGATTAAAGCAAAATTAAATATTACCGAAAAGCGTTTGCCCCAAGACGGAAGAATTACAACAGAGGCTTTTGACATCAGAGTTTCTATTTTACCCACATTATTTGGAGAGAAAATCGTAATGCGTTTGTTAGGTCAAGATGCTTCCGATATCGATTTGAATACATTGGGTTTTCAAAAAGAAGAATTAAACCACTATCTGCAAGCAGTAAAAAAACCTAACGGAATCATTTTAATTAGTGGCCCAACTGGTTCTGGAAAAACAACAACATTGTATGCAACACTAAGATTATTAAACGATAGTCGTAGAAACATAGTTACCGTTGAAGACCCAATCGAATATACATTAAAAGGAATAAACCAAGTACAGCTTAAAGAGGATATTGGTTTAACCTTTGCTTCGGCACTAAAATCATTTTTACGCCAAGATCCTGATGTTATCATGTTAGGAGAAATTCGTGATTCCGAAACAGCTTTAATGGCAATTCGAGCTTCACTAACTGGGCATTTAGTATTATCAACGATACATACCAATTCTGCTATAGGAACCATCTCAAGATTGATTGATATGGGTGTTCCCTCCTATTTAATAGCCGAAACTTTAAATCTTTCGTTAGCACAACGATTGGTTCGAAAACTTTGTGACAATTGCAAAAAAGAAGTCGATGCACACAGAGAAGATTTTCCGATGAATTATCATTTTCCGTATGAAATTACTAAATATAACAAACCCGTAGGTTGCAACAAATGTTTTCATACAGGTTACAAAGGACGACGTGCCATTTATGAAGTCTTAACGATAGATAACACCATTGCAGAAGCAATAAAAAACAATACCATTACTAAAATATTTAGTAATGATGAAAATTACAAATCACTTTCGGATAAAGCTTTTGATATTTTAGCCGAAGGAGAAACCTCGCTAGAAGAAATATATTCTATTTTAATTAACGTATAATAATGTTTAAAAAAATCACTTACATACTCATCAGTATACTATTCACAAGTTTTGCTTTTGCCCAACAAGACATTAATGAATTAGGAAGAAAACTAGATGAATTGGCTATGCAAAAAAAAGGAATCAATGAGGTACTGAAAATTGATGTTTCAGGATTGTCATTGCATGATTTCATCGCTTCCATTGCTGAAGAACATCAATTGAATATCGATGTTGATACAGATTTGAATCAATCAGTAGTCAATAATTTCTTTGATGTTACCGTTAAAGATGTTTTTATTCATTTGGTTCAAAAATATGATCTGGAAGTCACTTTTATGAACAATATTATCACATTCAAAAAAAGAGTAATAATTAAGCTCATTGAAAAGAAACTCCCAAAAATTATCGATGTAGACTACAATCCGCAAAATGATTTTCTATCTATTAAATTAGAAAACGATTCGTTACCGTCAGTAACCAAAGCGATTATTGACAAATCTGGTAAAAACTTAGTGCTTGCACCAGATGTAAAAGCATTAAAGGTTTCTTCATATATCTTAAATCGTCCTTTCGATCAGGTTATCGAAATGTTATCTAAATCCAATGATTTGATTGCTACTAAAGATGAAAATGGTTTTTATTATATCGAGAAAAACAAAGAAGCAAATAATCCCAATGCAACTTCAAACAGTAATTCTCCTAAAGGTAAAAAAGCTAAAGTAAGAAACGACGAACCTGGATATTATGAAGTAGATCTGAATAAAACAGGATTTCTTTCTGTAAAGGCAAACGTTGCTGACGCTTCAGATTTATTGACAGAAGCCGCCGAAAAATTGCATATCAATTATTTTATGTACAATAAGCCCGAAAATGAAAAAACGACACTTTCGGCAGACAATATTACTTTTGATGAGTTGTTAGACAATATTTTTAAGGGGAAAAAGTATACTTATCGCAAACAAGATAATCTGTATTTAATTGGAGAACAGGCTACTGAAAGTTTAAGAAAAACTGAAATGATTCAGCTGGAAAACCGTTCGATAGAAGCTGTTCTTTCATCATTGCCTAGAGTTTTTACAGAAAAATTAGAAATCAAGGAATTTATTGAACTAAACGGATTAATTGTTTCAGGTTCAAGAAACGCTCTAGAGGAATTAAAAGTTTATATCAAACAAATAGACAAAGTAGTGCCAATGGTTCAAATTGAGGTAATCATTGCCCAATACAACAAAGGTCACGATGTGCAAACAGGAATGAAAGCTGGTTTAGACAAATTAAATAAAGTGCAAACAACAGGCACGTTATTCCCAACATCAGACGTTACGGTAAATGCTTCTTCTGTGAATAGTTTGATAAATGCTTTTAATGGTTTTGGAATTTTTAAATTAGGAAAAGTAACCGAAGCATTCTATGCCAACTTAAAATTATTAGAAAACAATTCGATTGTAAAAGTTGAATCAACTCCAAAAATAGCTACAATAAGTGGTCACGAAGCCAAGTTGTCTATCGGTGAAACGAGTTATTATTTTGAACAAACCAATCAGTTAATAAACAATAACAATAATAATGGAAATAACATATTAAATTCTGGTACATGGAAATCTACCGATGCTAATTTGAGTGTTTCAATAAAACCATTCGTTTCAACTGACGAAAATGTAACTTTAACTATTTCAGTAGAAAAAAGTTCGTTTTTGGGAAGAGCCGGAGAAAATGCGCCTCCAGGAAAAGCAACACAAAAGTTTGAATCATTAGTTAGAGTCAAAAATGGAGAAATGATTTTGCTAGGCGGATTAGACGAACTAAAAAGAGAAGATTCTGGTTCTGGAACACCATTATTGTCTAGAATACCTGTTATTAAATGGTTTTTTAGTAGTAGAAAAAAAGGAAAAAATAACTCTAAATTACATATTTTTATTAAACCTACGGTAATATATTAATGATAACTTATTTATCTAAAATAATAAAAATCAACAATCTAAATGTGGTTGGCGTCATTAAAAAAGAGAATGGCGAAAGCTTCCATGTGCTTACTATTAAGAAAAGCGGAAATAAAATAGATATTGTCTCAAAAAGAGCCTTCGAAACCTTTGACGATTTATCTAATAAAATAGATTTAAAATTGCCTGTACTTCTGGTTATAGATGGTAAAGGTATTTTAAACAAAGAAATCGATTTTAACAAAGAGGCTGATGTCAATTGGCATAAAAATATTGATTTTAATACTATATATCATACTAGTTTTAAAAGCGGTAATAATAATTTTATTAGTTTTTGTAGAAAAAATAGTATCGATGAAACTTTAGCAAAGTTTAAAAAAGCAACTTTTCAAGTAATCGATATTTACATTGGTTCTTTTTTGTCAGCGTTATTACACAATGCGATAAATAAAGACACAATAGTTTCTGGGGATTTAATTTTAGGTTTCGAAAACGAGAAATTAGTTAGTTTTACCAAACCCGAAGAACAAATAAAAAAAGAAAGTTACAATATTGGGATAGATACTATTTCAAGTAATATATTACCACTTTATGGAGCATTAAT
>NZ_JAYWDT010000184.1:0-6890 GCF_043779715.1 Flavobacterium sp. | reverse complement strand
TGTAATTTTGGATTCAAAAAGCCTCATATTTAAAAAACTAGAAGATTTCATCAAGAAATTTTATACCAACGAATTGTTACGTGGGACAATTTTCTTTATTGGTCTGGGATTACTTTATCTTTTTGCCACCAGTTTTATCGAATATTTCTTTTGGTTAAAACCAACGGGAAGAACATTTTTGTTTGTAGTATTTGTTTTGGTTCAGCTATTTTTGTTAGGAAGATTTATTGCGTTTCCAATATTCAAATTGTTTAAACTTCAAAAAGGAATCGATTATACTGAAGCTTCTAAAATTATTGGCAACCATTTTACTGAGGTAAATGATAAGTTGATTAATTTCCTTCAACTATCAGAAGACAAAAACCAGTCGGAATTACTTTTAGCATCAATAAATCAAAAAGCAAATTCACTGCAACCGATTCCTTTTTCTAATGCTATCGATTTTAAAAAGAACAAAAAGTTCTTGCCATTAGCAATCATTCCTTTGTTTTTTGTTTTGTTTCTCATGCTTTCAGGGCAACAAAAACTCATTACCGAAAGCATGAATCGTGTGGTAAATTACAAACAACAATTTTTGCCTCCAGCGCCGTTTGCTTTTACATTGGTAAACAAAAATTTGCAAACTGAACAAAACAAAGATTTTATTTTGAAAGTAAAAACTATTGGAAACGTTGTTCCGGAAAAAGCCATGATTTTTATAGATGACGAAAGTTATTTTATGGAAAACACGAAGCAAGGAGAATTTCAATTTGTATTAACCAAACCCATGCAAAACATCGATTTTCATATCGAAGCCAACGAAGTTTCTTCTGTCGATTATACTTTGAATGTGATTACCGTTCCTGCGATTGCAAATTTTGAGATGTTACTTAATTTCCCTAATTATTTGAATAAGAAATCAGAAACAATCAAAGGAACTGGAAATGCAATTGTTCCCGAAGGCACGCAAATTACTTGGACAATTAATACTGTTGCGACTCAAAACATCAATCTGATTGAAGCAAATAAATCTTATTCGTTTGCAAATTCTGGAAACACATTCAATTTAAGTAAAAATATATTTCAAAATACAGAATATCAGATATTTACTTCTAATAAAGCAGTAAAAAACTACGAAAAACTCAATTATGCTATTAATGTTGTAAAAGATCAGTTTCCAACAATCAAAGTGGAGATGGCTGCCGATAGTTTAAAGGGTTCTAAAGAATATGTTTTAGGCCAGATTTCGGATGATTACGGATTTTCGAAGCTTAGTGTTGTTTATTTTCCAAAGGATAATCCACAAGCTGCCAAGCGTGGAACTATACCTGTAAAGGAAAGTAATTTCGATCAATTTGTATTTTCTTTTCCGAGCACCTTGCCTATTACCGATGGTGTAGCGTATGAATATTATTTTGAAGTTTTTGATAACGATGCCATCCATCATTACAAAAGCACAAAATCATCTGAGTTTTTGTATCGTGAATCTACCGTCGAAGAAAAAGAAAATGAAAATTTGCAACAGCAAAATGAGAATATCAATGCTTTAGAAAAATCATTAAATAATCAAGACAAGCAAAATTCTGAATTAGAAAAATTGCAGAAAAACAATAAAGAAAAAAAAGATTTAGATTATAAAGACAAGCAAAAATTAGATGACTTCGTAAAACGTCAGAAACAACAAGACGAAATGATGAAGGAGTTTTCTGAAAAGATTAAAGATAATTTAGAAAAATTTAAGGCTGAAGAAAATGACCCGAAAAAGGAATTATTGAAACAACGTTTAGAAAAATCGAAAGAAGAATTAGAAAAAAATCAGAAGCTTCTGGACGAATTAAAACGATTGAATGAAAAATTAGACCAAGAAGAAATACAAGAAAAATTAGAAAAGTTTCAACAGAAAAGTAAAAACCAAACCAAGACTTTAGAGCAATTGGTTGAGTTGACTAAAAGATATTATGTCGAGAAAAAAGCAGAACAACTCGCAGACAAGTTAGATAAGCTTGCTGAAAGGGAAGATAAGCTTGCTGATGATAAGAAAGAAAATTCTGAAGAAAAACAAAACGAAATCAATAAGGAATTTGATAAAATTCAACAAGAATTAAAAGATCTTGATAAAGAAAATAAAGAACTAAAATCACCATTAGATATTCCTCAAGATAAAGAAAAAGAGGAAAGCATTGATAAAGATTTGCAAAAAGCATCGGAAGAATTACAAAAGCAACAAAAGGAAAAAGCCGCACCAAAACAAAAAAGTGCAGCCAAGAAGATGAAAGAGATGAGTCAGAAAATGGGTGAAGAGATGGAAGGCGGAGAGAAAGAGCAAATGGAAGAAGACGTAGCAATGCTTCGTCAAATTCTAGATAATTTGTTGGCGTTTTCGTTTTCACAAGAATCATTAATTAAGAATTTTAAAGCGATTACGAATACATCAAATGCATTTTCGAAACACTTAAAAACGCAACAAGATTTAAAACAACAATTCAAACATGTCGATGATAGTTTGTTTGCGATGTCTTTGCGTAATCCAAAAATAAGCGAACAAATAACAACTGAAATTGGAAAAGTTCATTATAACATTGATAAAAGCATCGACTTGCTTTCCGACAATCAAATTGCCAGAGGAACATCAAGTCAACAATTTTCTTTGACAAGCGCGAATAATTTAGCCAATTTTTTAAGTGATGTTTTAAACAGTATGCAAATGTCGCTTTCGGGAATGGGCAAAGGAAAACCGAAACCAGGAAAAGGAAAGGGTGGCGGAATGCAATTGCCAGATATTATCAAAAAGCAACAAGGTCTTGGTGAGAAAATGAAAGATGGTAAAGGTAAAGGTGATAAACCTGGAGAGAAGCCGGGAGAAAAACCAGGTGATGGAAAGGATGGTAAATCAGGAAAAGATGGCAAGTCTGGAAAAGACGGAAAATCTGGACAAGGAAGCGATGGAAAAGGCGATGGTGAAAACGGACAAGATGGTGAGGGTGATGCAAAAGCAGTTTTAGAAATTCTTAAAGAGCAACAACAATTGCGTGATGCTTTGCAAAAGGAACTCGAGAAAAATGGTTTGGGAGGTGCTGGACAAAATGCTTTAGATCAAATGAAGCAAATCGAAAAGCAATTAATCAACAAAGGTTTTTCTAATGATGCAATTCAAAAAGCACTCAACTTGAAGTATGAATTACTCAAATTAGAGAAAGCGATTCAAGAACAAAATCAAGATTCGAAAAGACAATCGAATACAAATAAAAAGGGTTTTAATAACACCGCAAATCCCCTACCGCATAAGCTTCAAGAATATTTAAATAGTATTGAAATTTTAAATAGACAAACACTACCTTTGCGCTCGAATTTTAACCGCAAGGTTCAAGAATATTTTAAGAAAAATGATTAGTTTTAATTACGAAATAGATTTCGAAATACTAGAAGAAACCATTTACACGGATTGGATATCTAGTGTTATAATTTCAGAAAATAAATCTGAAGGGGAGATAAATTATATCTTCTGCGACGATGATTATTTGGTTGAAATTAACCAGCAATATTTAAATCACGATACGTTAACAGACATTATAAGTTTCGATTATTCGCTAGGAAATGAAATACATGGTGATATTTACATCTCTATCGAAAGGGTTCGTGAGAATGCAGATGAGTTTAAAGTTTCTTTTGAAGAAGAATTAAAACGCGTGATGATTCACGGTATTTTGCACTACTGCGGTTACAAAGATAAATTTGAGCCGGACGAGTTATTAATGCGCTCCAAAGAAGATGAAAAAATAAAATTGTTTCACGTGAAACAAAATTAATTACAAATTTTAAATTACGAATTACAAATCTGTTCCACGTGAAACATTGATTTGTAATCTATATTTTTAAATTACGTTCCACGTGGAACAAAGCATAATAGAATTAGAGTCGCGAACATAATTCGTAATTCGTAATTCGTAATTCGTAAATAAATATGTTTTTAGAAGAATATGATGTTATAGTTGTTGGTGCTGGTCACGCAGGTTGCGAGGCTGCTGCGGCATCGGCAAATTTGGGTTGCTCTACCCTATTGGTTACAATGAGTTTGCAGAACATTGCGCAAATGTCTTGTAATCCCGCTATGGGGGGAATAGCCAAAGGGCAAATAGTTCGAGAGATTGATGCTCTTGGTGGTTATTCGGGAATTGTTTCAGACAAAACAGCCATTCAATTCAAGATGCTTAACAAGTCTAAAGGACCTGCAATGTGGTCACCAAGAGTTCAAAGTGATCGTATGCGTTTCTCAGAAGAATGGCGATTGATGCTTGAAGGAACTCCAAATCTAGATTTTTATCAAGAAATGGTTTCTGGAATGGTTATCGAGAACAACAAAGTTCTCGGCATTAAAACATCATTAGGTTTGACCATTCGAGGTAAATCTGTTGTGCTTACTAATGGAACTTTCTTGAACGGATTAATTCATATTGGCGACAAACAGTTTGGTGGAGGTCGTGCTGGAGAAAGTGCCGCTTACGGAATTACAGAAGATTTGGTTAAAGTAGGTTTCGAATCAGGAAGAATGAAAACAGGAACACCACCTCGAGTAGATGGTCGTTCGTTAGATTATTCTAAAATGAATGTGGAAGCTGGAGATGTAAACCCATCGAAATTTTCGTATTCAGATATAACAAAACCATTGGCACGCCAAAGAGATTGTCACATGACTTATACCTCTCTTTTAGTTCATGATATATTGCGTGAAGGTTTCGAACGTTCGCCAATGTTTAATGGTCGAATTAAAAGTTTGGGTCCAAGATATTGTCCTTCTATCGAAGATAAAATAAATCGTTTTGCAGATAAAGATAGACACCAATTGTTTGTAGAGCCTGAAGGTTGGAATACTTGCGAGGTTTATGTAAACGGATTTTCTACTTCTTTGCCAGAAGACATTCAATTTAAAGCATTGCGTTCGGTGGTTGGTTTCGAAAAAGTAAAATTCTTCAGAGCTGGTTATGCTATCGAATATGATTACTTCCCTCCTACACAACTCAAACACACATTGGAAACTAAATTGGTTGAAGGTTTGTATTTTGCAGGGCAAATAAACGGAACTACTGGTTACGAAGAAGCTGCTTCTCAAGGATTGATGGCTGGAATTAATGCCGCACTCAAGGTGAAAGAACAAGAACCTTTAATCTTAAAACGTGACGAAGCTTATATAGGTGTTTTGATAGACGATTTAATCACCAAAGGAACCGAAGAGCCATACAGAATGTTTACTTCTCGTGCCGAATTCAGAACATTGTTGCGTCAGGATAATGCCGATTTTAGGTTAACGCCAATGTCTAATAAAATTGGTTTGGCTTCTGATGCTCGTTTGAAACGAATGGAACACAAACTGAATGAATCAGAAAAAATGGTAGCTTTCTTCAAAGAAACTAGCATTACTCCTGCCGAAGCAAATCCGATTTTAATTGCTAAAGAAACTGCCGAAGTAAATCAAACGGATAAAATTTTTAAGATTCTATCTCGCCCACAAATTGAGTTGGCTGATGTTCTAAAATTTAATAATGTGGCAGAATATGTTGCCAGTCATGATTTAGATCAAGAAATATTAGAACAAGCAGAAATTCAAGTAAAATATTCTGGTTATATAGATAAAGAAAGAGCCAATGCCGAAAAACAAACCCGATTGGAGGATTTAAAAATCCCAGAAAACTTCGATTTCCATCAAATAAAATCGATGTCTATAGAAGCCAAACAAAAATTATCTAAAATAAGACCCGTAACTATTTCGCAAGCTTCAAGAATTTCTGGAGTTTCGCCAAGTGATATTTCGGTATTATTGGTTTTCCTTGGGAGATAAGTCAATTGTTCCACGTGAAACTTAATCAAAATTAATAACTAACATTCATAGCAAATTACAATATGAATTTTCAAAACCAATCTGTTTTTATCAAAGTAAAAGACAATTCAGTATCAAAAGAAAGTTTTGAGTTGTTTATTGATGAAGAATTACAATTACTAAAAACGCATCCGCAACCGTCGTTAGATGTTCTTCCAAAATATTACGAAAGCGAAGATTATATTTCACATACCGATGGTAAACGTTCTTTGTTCGAGAAGTTATATCAAATTATTAAATCATATTCGTTAAACAAAAAAGTAAGTTTAATAAATACTCTTCATTCACAAAAAGGAAGTTTATTAGATATTGGTGCAGGAACTGGCGATTTTTTAGCCACAGCAAAAAAATCAGATTGGAAAATTACAGGAATTGAACCAAATGAAAAAGCAAAAGCAATTTCAATTTCAAAAGGCGTTTCTTTTGCAGATAATTTAGAAAGTATCGAACCTCATTCTTTCGACGTAATTACAATGTGGCACGTTCTAGAACACGTTCCTGATTTAGAAAATCAAATCATAGAATTAAAGAGATTATTAAAACCAAACGGAACAATAATTATTGCGGTGCCAAATTATAAATCATTTGATGCAAAATATTATGGAGCGTTTTGGGCTGCTTATGATGTACCAAGACATTTGTGGCATTTCTCTAAAATTTCTATCGAAAAATTATTTGCTAGAGAGAATATGAAATTGATAAGAATCCTTCCAATGATTTTTGATAGTTTTTATGTGTCGCTTTTATCAGAAAAATATAAAAATGGAAAAATGAATTTCATAAAAGCTTTTTACATCGGATTGAAGTCAAATATGAAAGCAAAACGAAATTTAGAGTATTCGTCACACATTTATGTGATAAAAAACAACTAAAAATGATTTTAAACACTTTTTAGAATCGTTTTCGACTAGAAAGATATAAATTCATACAAAAAAACAAATTTTGGCTTAAAACGAATTTATAAAAGCCTATTTTAATAATGAAAAACTATATGTATTAATCAAACCATAAGATTTTATTATAATTAGCGTTTCGATAA
>NZ_JAYWDT010000183.1:0-15800 GCF_043779715.1 Flavobacterium sp. | reverse complement strand
TTTTCAGAAAAGAAATTTAAAAGCAAAGACTACTATTCTAAATTAAATGGTAGTTTTAAAATTCCAACTTGGTATGGTATAGAAATTAAAGCAGGTTTAGACAGTAATGATGGTTTGTATTTGAATCCTGAAAATTCAACTTCAAATCAAGCATTAACCGCTATTGGGATTACAGTTCCATTAGGGCAAGGTCTTTTTATTAACCAACGAATGGCCGATTTCAAGAAAGCTAAAATTCAATACAATTTAAGTCAAGCTGAAATAAAGTTACAAGCAACTACTGTGTTATATGATGCTTCACTGGCATATTTTAATTGGAAAAAAAACTTTACAGAAGTAAAATTATACGAAAAATATAACAAACAAGCAGATTCGAGATATACTGCTATTAAAAAATTAATAGAATTAGGCGACAAACCCGCCATTGACAGTATTGAGGCGGGTATTGTAGTAAAAAACAGAGCTTTGAATCTTTTAGATTCGCAATTAAAACTGACAAAAGCAAAACTAGAATTATCTAATTTTATTTGGTTAGAAAACATGATTCCTGTGGAAATTTCCGAAAATTTGATCCCCGAAGAAACACTACTAGTCACGATAGAAGAAACTTTAAAAACCAACCAATTTTCAACTCCAGAAAAAACACTAGAAAATCATCCCAAAATAAATGCGCTTGAAAATAAAATTGAAATCTTAACAATCGATAAAAAACTGAAAGCAAATTTGCTTTTGCCCAAAATAGATCTTAGTTACAGTTATTTATCGGAACCGCGCTATTTCGATAATTATCAATTTGACAATTATAAAGTGGGAGTAAATTTTTATTATCCTTTGTTTCTTCGAAAGGAACGAGGTAGTTTAAAATTAGCCAAATTTAAACTCCAAGATGCTCAATATTCGTTAGATTTAGAAAAGGTTCAGTTGAAAAACAAAATAAGCAGTTACCAAGCAGAAATTCAATCTATAAAAAATCAAAAAAAAATCATCAATAGTTTAGTTAAAGATAATATTCTAATGCTCAATTCGGAGGAACGTTTATTTTCATTTGGAGAAAGTTCTATTTTCTTAATAAACACGCGCGAAAATAACTTAGTTAGTGCGCAATTATCGGAAATAACACTCGAAAACAGGTATTTTGTTTCCCACGCAGAGCTATTCAAAACCATAGCCAACCCTAATTAAAAAAGATATAAAAAAATCGTTACTTTTGCAATCTTAAAATTCATAAAATGATTATCCAAAAGACCCGTGAGGAAATAGAATTAATGCGCGAAAGTGCACTAATCGTATCTAAAACATTAGGAATGATTGCTTCTGAAATAAAAGAAGGTGTAACTACTTTATATTTGGATAAACTAGCAGAACAATTCATTAGAGATCATGGCGCTGTTCCAAGTTTCTTGGGTTTATACGGTTTTCCAAACTCACTTTGCATGAGTCCAAACTCACAGGTTGTTCACGGAATACCAAATAACATTCCTTTGCAAAGTGGCGACGTTATTTCGGTAGATTGTGGTGCTTTCAAAAACGGATATCATGGTGACCATGCCTATTCTTTCGAGATTGGTGAAGTAGCACCTGAAACTAAAAAATTATTACAAGTTACTAAAGAATCATTATACGTAGGAATTCGAGAATTCAAAATCGGAAACAGAGTTGAAGATGTTGGAAATGCTATTCAAAAATATACCGAATCTCATGGTTATGGTGTCGTTCGCGAATTAGTAGGCCATGGTTTAGGCCAAAAAATGCACGAAGATCCAGAAATGCCAAATTACGGAAAACGTGGTCGTGGAAAATTATTTATCGAAGGAATGGTAGTTGCTATCGAACCTATGATAAATCTAGGAACAAAAAACATAAAACAGCACAAAGACGGTTGGACAATTACCACTGCCGATGGTAAACCATCTGCTCATTTTGAGCATGATGTGGCAATTATCGATGGTAAACCAGAATTACTTTCAACATTCGCCTATGTTTATAAAGCTTTAGGAATTGTGAATAATGAAGAAGATGAATTTAGAAAAGTGCCATTGGTTATATAATGAAAAAAATCTTCAAACTAATCCTTAATACAATACCGCGTCCATTACTTATTCGATTAAGTTATGTGGCGCGACCAATATTAGAATTTTTATTAAAAGGAAGCAAATTTACCGATCCAATCGACGGAAAAAGCTTCCGCATGTTTTTACCTTACGGTTACGGAACACAAAGAAATAATGTTCTTTCACCAAGTACACTTTCGTTAGAAAGACATCGTTTGTTATGGTTATATCTCAAGAATGAAACCGATTTTTTTACATCAAAAGAAAAGAAAAAAGTACTACATTTTGCACCAGAACAAGCTTTTTACAAATTATTCCGAAATCAGGAAAATCTTGATTATACTACAACCGATTTATTTTCTCCTTTGGCCGATGTAAAAGCAGATATTTGCAATTTACCTTTCCAAGACAATCAATACGATATCATTTTGTGCAATCATGTTTTAGAACACATTCCAGACGACACAAAAGCCATGCAAGAGTTATTTCGAGTATTAAAACCAAACGGAATGGCAATTCTTCAAATTCCACAAGATTTATGTAGAGCAACCACTTTTTCTGACGATACTATTACCGACCAGAAAGAGCGTGCTAAAATATTCGGACAATACGATCACGTTCGTATTTACGGTCGAGATTATTTCGAAAAACTAAGAAGCATTGGTTTTACGGTTCTTGAAGAAGATTACACCAATAAAATATCTCCCGAATTAGTCGAGAAATATTGTTTAGCAAAAGGCGAAATTATTCCTGTTTGTTTCAAAAAATAATAAACTGGCACAATATTCGTTCTAAAATCATATATTTACTTTCGTTGAAATTAAAACCATGACAAAAAAAGTATTTTTCTTTTTTATAACAACCTTTTTTGTGAATTTAGTTATTGGTCAAACAATTTCCGAAACCCTTCCGCCATTCAATATAAAAACGGTTACGTTCACTCAAAGTACCAATAATGTCATTCCCGTTTTTAGATTAGGCGAACAATTTCAGCTGAGTTTCGATGATTTATTTGGCACCGAAGAAGATTATTATTACACCATCGCACAATACAATTACAACTGGACGCCAACTATTTTATCTAAAAATCAATACCTAAACGGAACCGACAATCAAAGAATTCAAGACTACGAAAATTCGTTTAATACACTTCAAATTTATTCTCACTACAGGTTAAATTTCCCTAATAATTATTGTCAAATAACAAAAAGTGGTAATTATCTAGTTACTATCTTTAACAATAATAGAGAAATCGTATTTACTAAAAAATTTATTGTTTACGAAGACATTGTCGATGTATCTATGCAAGTAAAAAGAGCACGAAATGTTGCCGACAATAAGTACAAACACAATCTTGATTTTAGTATCAAATCAAATCAAATTTTGTTTCAAAACCCAGTTCAAAATGTAAAAGTTATTTTATTACAAAACGGAAAATGGGACAATGCGATTGTTAATATAAAACCACAATATACCATTGGCAACGATTTAATTTTCAAATACGATAAGGAAACGCAATTTTTTGCAGGAAACGAATATTTATATTTCGACAACAAAGAAATTCGTGCCGCAACAAATACGATAGCTAGAGTCGATTCTAACAGTGGCTTGTACAGCCCGCATTTATATACCGATACCGCTCGAAAATACAAATCTTATACTTTTTATCCTGATATAAACGGAAATTATAAAGTCCGAAACCTAACTGCTCAAAATAATGAGGTCGAAGCCGATTATTCATGGGTTTATTTCACACTTTTTTCAATAGATTCTCCAGCAAACACAAACATTTATGTGACAGGAATGTTTAACAACAATACTCTTTCGCCCGAAAATAAAATGGATTATAATGCCGCCAAAGGCATTTTCGAAAAAGCAATTCTAATCAAACAAGGATTCACGAATTACAATTACACCATTTTAGATTCACAAAATAACATCTCGGAAAAAAATGCGATTGACGGGAATTTTTATGAAACCGAAAACCAATACACATCCATCGTTTATTACCGCCAAAACGGAGAATTGTATGACAGAGTTATTGGCAAAGGCGATGCAAATTCTGTAAATATCACCAATTAAAAAAATAACCCTACAATAATACATTTGCTTTTATAAAATTTATAACTTTGTACAAGTAGATAAACAGTTATGGTAATTCAAATTACAAGAGGTATCAAAATCTCAGTCTTAACAACTTTTGAAGGAACTTACTTCAAAAATAACAAAATGCACTTTGCTTTCAGTTACCACATTACTATAGAAAATCACAGCAAAGATTCCGTACAACTCACCACGAGACACTGGGAAATATATGATGCCTTAAATTATCTAGAAATCGTAGATGGCGAAGGCGTAATAGGCAAAAAACCCGTTCTCAAACCAGGCGAAACCCATACTTATAGCTCAGGTTGTTTGCTTTGCGCACCATTTGGCACTATGAAAGGTCATTTCGAAATGATTAATTTCACCACCACAAAATCATTCAAAGTCATCGTTCCAGCCTTCAGACTAAATGCCCCATTTGCATTAAATTAGAAGCAATTCCAGCTGTGTATTACAAGTTTTTTTATATTGTTTGCTTTTTCTAAGCAAAAAAAAGGAGCTCCTATCGTCGCTATTTTTTTACAAGAAAAAATGCAACAAGACTTCAAAAAGCTTTCCATTTCCATCTGGGCTAAAAATTGAAATTCCTATCAAGATATATTTTATATATGATTTAAAAATTTCTATTATCAAATATTCCTTTGTACTTTTGTGTAGATTTTTAATCATTCAATCTTTAAATTCAACCTCATGTTAAAAGGATTTTTCAATATACCAAAAGCGGTAAACGAACCAGTAAAAAGTTACACAACAAATTCTCCAGAAAAAACAAAAGTTTTAGAAGCTTACAAAGCAATGTGGAATTCTAAAATTGATGTCCCATTATACATTGGCTCAGAAGAAATTCGCACAGGAAACACTAAAAATATGTCAGCGCCACACGATCACCAACACATTGTTGGAACGTATCATTTAGCTGAAAAATCTCACATAGAAAAGGCCATTGCAAATGCTTTAGAAAGCAGAACAAAATGGGCTAACATGGCTTGGGAACAACGTGCTGCTATATTTTTAAAAGCAGCTGAGTTAATCGCTGGACCGTACAGAGCAAAAATAAATGCAGCAACAATGATTGCGCAATCGAAAACAATTCATCAAGCAGAAATTGATGCATCTTGCGAGTTAATCGACTTCTTACGTTTCAACGTAGAGTTCATGACACAAATATACCAAGACCAACCAGCCTCAAACTCTGATATGTGGAACCGTGTTGAATATCGCCCTTTAGAAGGCTTTGTTTATGCCGTCACACCTTTCAACTTTACAGCAATTGCGGCAAATTTACCTGCAAGTGCGGCATTAATGGGCAATGTTGTAGTTTGGAAACCAAGTGATAGCCAAGTATTTTCCGCAAAAATTATTATCGATGTATTCAAAGAAGCTGGAGTTCCAGATGGTGTAATTAATGTTGTTTTTGGTGATCCAGTTATGATTACAGATACGGTTTTAGCTTCACCAGATTTTGCCGGAATTCACTATACAGGTTCTACATTTATCTTCAAAGAAATTTGGAAAAAAATTGGGACTAACATTCATAATTACAAAACGTATCCAAGAATTGTAGGTGAAACTGGTGGAAAAGATTTTATTATCGCACATCCATCAGCAAACGTAAAACAAGTTACTACAGCAATTACTCGTGGCGCTTTCGAATTCCAAGGACAAAAATGTTCTGCAGCTTCAAGAGCTTATATTCCACAAAGTATTTGGCCAGCGGTAAAAGAACAATTAATTATCGATGTGAAATCGATGAAAATGGGTTCGCCAGAAGATTTTGGTAACTTTATTACAGCCGTTATTCACGAAGGTTCATTTGACAAATTAGCAAGTTTTATCGACCAAGCTAAAAAAGATGCTGATGCCGAAATTATTGTAGGTGGAAATTACGATAAATCGAAAGGTTATTTTGTAGAACCAACAGTTATTGTAACGACAAATCCAAAATACGCAACAATGGAAACGGAACTTTTTGGTCCAGTAATGACTATTTATGTATATGAAGGTAAAAACTGGTCAGAAACTCTAAAATTAGTCGATTCAACTTCAGAATATGCTTTGACTGGTGCGATTTTAAGTCAAGATCGTTACGCAATTGAAGAAGCAACTGTAGCGTTACAAAATGCTGCAGGAAATTTCTACATCAATGATAAACCAACAGGAGCTGTAGTAGGAATGCAACCATTCGGTGGTGCTCGTGCTTCGGGAACAAATGACAAAGCGGGTTCTGCACAAAACTTATTGCGTTGGGTTTCTCCGAGAACTATCAAAGAAACTTTTGTAACACCAGAACATTATAGCTATCCTTTCTTGGGGTAATTTCACACAAAAAAATATTATTCGCAAAAGCCTGACTGTGTCAGGCTTTTTTATTTTACACAAATTAAATATGTGAATAAAAACTGGAATTCCTAGAAAAAAGTGAACAAAAATTCAGGTTTTTTACTTTTTTCTAGGAATTCCAGTTTTTATTATGCAACACACATTTGGGTGAAATAATAAAAAAAGCTCCGAAAATTTCGGAGCTTTTTTTATACTTTATATTTCAACGGTACGTGAACCACTTTTTTAGTTTCGAAAAATTCATCTTCAAAAAACTTTGAAATATTATATTCCCTAGCTTTTGGGAAATCTTTTAATTCTTCGGTTAAATCACCCCCTTTTAGATACAAAATTCCGTTTTTTAGTTCGTGCTTGTTAGTTTTTTTTATTTTCTCTTTTATCCAAGAAACAAAATCGGGCATATTTGTTACGGCACGGCTTACAATAAAATCGAAATCTCCTTTTACATTTTCGGCACGCATTTGTTCTGCTTTTACGTTTTTAAGTTCTAAGGCTTCGGCAACAGCCTGAACGACTTTTATTTTTTTTAGAATAACATCTATCAAATAAAAACGGGTTTCTGGAAACAAAATAGCTAACGGAATTCCAGGAAAACCACCACCAGTACCAACATCCAGAATATAAGTTCCTACTTCAAATTTTTGAATTTTGGCTATAGCCAAAGAGTGCAAAACGTGTTTGGTGTATAATTCGTCAATATCTTTACGAGAAATAACATTAATTTTTGCATTCCAATCGTGATATAAAGCTTCTAGTTTTTCAAATTGACTAATTTGAAGATCTGTTAAATCAGGAAAATGTTTAGAAATTTCTTCCATGCTTGTTTTTTTTAACAAAAGTAATACTTTACAATCGAAATATTTATCTCAATTTTAACTATCAAAAAAATAATAATAATTACATTTGTCAAATATTTAAAATTATATGGATAACAATGCCCCAACTTTTGCAAAGCAAGATAACTTAAAGTTTTTTAGAACATTAAATTCTAGAGTTAATAATTACTTCAAAGAAAAAAATATTCAGAAAACTGGAAACTGGAAACTATATCTTAAAACATTAATTTTGTTTTCGGTATTTTTAGCTCCTTATTTTATTATAATCACATTACCAAATATTCATTTTGGATTATTTTTTATCCTTTCAATTCTTATTGGAATTGGAATGGCTGGAATCGGAATGAATGTTATGCATGATGGAAATCACGGTTCCTATTCCAATAAAAATTGGATAAACAAATTTATGGGAGGAAGTATATATATCCTAGCAGGAAATGTTTACAACTGGCAAGTACAACATAATGTTTTGCATCACACATACACTAACATTCCTGGACATGATGAAGATCTTGATGCTGGACGTGTTATTCGTTTTACTAAAGATGCTAAATGGGAGAGATTTCATAAATTTCAGCATTACTACTCTGTTTTCTTATATGGATTATTAACTTTCAACTGGTGTTTAACTACCGATTTTAAACAGATGAAAGGATATTTAAAAAGAAAGTTGTCTTATGGAGAACCTAAAAGTCCTAAAATTTTATGGACAACTTTAGTAATCACCAAAATAATTTATTTTTCAGTTTGGATTGTGATCCCAATGGTTGTTGGTGTAACTTGGTGGAAAGTATTAATTGGATTTTTCGTAATGCATTACACCGCTGGACTAATATTAAGTATTGTATTTCAGTTAGCACATATTATAGACGACACAACAAATCCTAATCCTAATGAAGAGGGTGAAATGGATAACACTTGGGCCATACACCAATTATTTACAACTGTAAATTTTGCTCCTAAAAGTTGGATTGTAAACTGGTATACTGGAGGGCTAAACCACCAAGTAGAACACCATCTTTTCCCAAACATTAGCCATATCCACTACGGGAAAATTGCAGATATTGTAAAACAAACTGCAAAAGAATGTGACTTACCTTATCATGAATATAAAACGATGACAAGTGCAGTTATTGCTCACTTCAAACATCTGAAAGACTTAGGACAAAAGCCTTTGCTTACAGCATAAAAAATCTAAAACTTAAGACGTGCAATTGCGCGTCTTTCTTTTTTAATCTATATTTGTACATACTAAAAACAAACAACAATTCATGGAAAATCTTCTTTCGGATAGAATAAACAATTTAACAACTTCTCAAACTTTAGCTATGGCAGCATTAGCTAGAGAATTAAAATCTCAAGGAAAAGATATTATTAGCTTAAGTTTGGGTGAACCTGATTTTAACACACCCGATTTTATCAAAGAAGCCGCAAAAAAAGCGATTAACGAAAACTACAGTACTTACACACCTGTAGATGGTTATGCCGAACTAAAAGAAGCTATTTGCAGAAAATTTAAAAGAGATAATAATTTAGATTACAAACCATCTAATATTGTCGTTTCTACAGGAGCAAAACAATCATTATACAATATTGCACAAGTAATGATTAATGATGGTGACGAAGTAATTCTTCCAGCGCCATATTGGGTTTCTTATTACGAAATAATTAAAATGTCTGGTGGAATTCCAGTTGAAGTTCCAACATCTGTTGAAAGCGATTTCAAAATTACACCTGCACAATTAGAAGCAGCCATCACACCAAAAACCAAAATGATTTGGTACAGTTCTCCTTGTAATCCAAGTGGTTCAGTATATAGTCGTGAGGAATTAACGGCTTTAGCCAAAGTTTTAGAAAAATACCCAAACATATTTATCGTATCGGACGAAATATATGAACACATTAACTTTTCAGGGACATTTTGTAGTGTAGCTTCAATTCCAGGAATGTTCGACAGAACCATCACCGTAAATGGAGTTGCCAAAGCATTTGCTATGACAGGTTGGAGAATCGGATATATTGGTGCACCAGAATTTATTGCAAAAGCTTGTACAAAAATGCAAGGACAAGTAACTAGCGGAGCTAATTCGATAGCACAAAGAGCAACAATTGCTGCGGTCGATGCTGATCCAAGTGTTTTAAACGGAATGGTTTCAGCCTTCAAAGGTCGTCGCGATCTAGTGGTAGGATTAATCAAGCAAATTCCTGGGTTAAAATTAAATACTCCAGAAGGTGCTTTTTATGTATTTCCAGATGTTTCTTCTTATTTCGGAAAAACACTACGAGGAACAACCATAAACAATGCTGACGACTTCTCTATGTATTTATTAGGCGAGGCCAATGTAGCAACCGTAACCGGTGATGCTTTTGGTAATCCAAATTGCATAAGGATTTCGTATGCAACCAGCGAAGAATTACTTACCGAAGCTATTCGAAGAATAAAAGAAGTGTTAGCTTAATATATTGCCTCAAGGAAACTTGAGGCTTTTTTATTTCAAAAATATTACAAATGTCAAAAATATTATTACTCGGTTCAGGCGAATTAGGAAAAGAATTTACCATTGCCGCACAACGAATAGGACAAACTATAATTGCTGTCGATAATTACGAAAATGCCCCAGCGATGCAAGTAGCTCACGGTTTTGAAGTCATCAATATGCTTGATGGTGCTGAATTAGACAGAATAGTTGCCAAACACCAACCTGATTTTATTGTTCCAGAAATAGAAGCCATTCGTACCGAACGTTTTTATGATTACGAAAAGCAGGGGATTACCGTAGTTCCATCTGCGAAAGCGGCAAATTTTACAATGAATAGAAAAGCTATTCGTGATTTAGCTTCTAAAGAATTAGGGTTAAAAACTGCCAATTATCGTTATGCAACTTCTGCAGAAGAATTACAAAAAGGGGTTGAAGCAGTTGGAATTCCTTGTGTAGTAAAACCGCTTATGTCATCTTCCGGAAAAGGACAATCAACCATAAAATCTCCCGAAGATATTGCTAAGGCTTGGAACTATGCTGTTGAAGGTTCTCGTGGTGATGTAGTAGAAGTAATTGTAGAGGCTTTCGTCAAATTTAATTCCGAAATAACTTTATTAACCGTTGCTCAAAATAACAATCCAACTTTATTTTGCGCACCTATTGGCCACCGTCAAGAACGTGGTGATTACCAAGAAAGTTGGCAACCAGCCAGAATTTCTGACAAAGATTTACACGAAGCGCAAGATATGGCTCGAAAAGTTACCGAAACACTTGGTGGCGCAGGTCTTTTTGGTGTCGAGTTTTTCTTAACTGATGACGGTGTTTATTTTTCAGAATTATCGCCTCGCCCACATGATACAGGAATGGTAACATTAGCTGGAACACAAAATTTTAACGAATTCGAATTGCATTTACGTGCTGTCTTAAGTTTACCAATTTTCGAAATCACTTTAGAAAAAGCTGGAGCTAGTGCCGTTATTTTGGCTTCTGAAAATTCAAATAATCCAACGTATTCTGGCATAGAAAATGTCGCATGTTTACCCAAAACCGATTTTAGAATTTTTGGTAAACCAACCTCAAGACCTTATCGAAGAATGGGCGTAGTTTTAGCAAACGACAATTTAGAAACTCCAATTGAGAAAATTGTCGAACGAGCGAAAAAAATAGCTACTTTAGTAAAAGTAAATTCATAATCATGAAAAAGATATTTTTAGGACTCATAACATTGTTATTTTTAAATTCTTGTGGCCCACATAGACTAAGTTGTGGTCCTGGAAAAAGATGTGTCGAGGTTTCTAAAAAGAATGGTTTTGAAAAATCTAAAGAAATTAAAAATAAAAAAAACGTTTAAAATCATGAAAAAAACATTCTCCCTATTATTGCTTTTTGTAGCATTTCTAGTTAATGCACAAGAGAAAAAAAACACTCAAAAAATACAATTTGTTGAAGTTTCTTGCGGTCAATGCAAGTTCGGAATGAAACCAGGTGGTTGTGATCTTGCCGTTCGTATCGATAGTAAATCTTATTTTGTAGATGGCGCAAAAATAGACCAACATGGCGATGCTCATGCAAAAGACGGCTTTTGTGAATCAATAAGAACAGCTGAGGTTGTGGGCGAAATAAAAAACAATCGTTTTGTTGTGTCTTATTTTAAATTACTTCCTAAGGAAATGTAATGACATTGATACTTAAAAACATTTCTAAACATGTTTCTCTTACACCTCAAGAGGAACATGTTTTTTTATCAAAAACTGAAACAAAAAAATATAAAGCAAAAACCATTTTACTAAACTCTGGAGAGATTTCTAAAATCACCTATTTTGTAAACTCTGGTATTTTAAGAAGTTTCAATATAAACGATAATATTATCGAACATGTTTTGCATTTTGCCTGCGAAGGTTGGTGGATTGGCGATATGTACAGTTATATTTCTCAAAAACCCGGAAATCTTTTTATCGAAGTACTAGAAGACGCTGAAATAGTCGAAATCAACAAAGAAAATCAACAAAAATTATACGAAGAAATTCCAAAATTAGAACGATTTTTTAGAATTCTTGCAGAAAATTCATTGGTTTCTCACCAAGAACGACTCATGGATAATTTGAGTTTAACTGCCGAGGAACGTTATGAAAAATTCTGTAAAAAATATCCAACATTAATACATCATATTTCTCAAAAAAATATTGCTTCTTATATTGGTGTCACTCCAGAATTCTTCAGTAAAATGAAAAGTAAGCTATTGAGAGAAAAAGAAAATCGTCATTAATAGACGATTTTCTTTTTTTATAGAATTGAAATAAATTATTTAGTAGAACACATTGCGTCCCATGTTGTCCAAAACTTTGCATTTATACTTCCTAATGGAGGAGAAGTACTATCTGCAACTATACCAACCATTGACGCGCAATTAGAGTTACATCCGATTACATTTGTACTACCTTGAACAGGTAGTAGACTTTGCCACATTCCTGTAGAACCACTTAGAACCTCAACATTTACATTGAAATTCCCAGATAATCCATTAGTCTGAATTTGTTTACTTGGGCTTTCATTTGTTATCGAATCCGACCAATTTCCTTGCGAGATTGTTACTTTCCAACTTCTAATCATTTTTGAAGTTTCATTCTCAGGTGATAAATAAGCCCAAAATTGTGCTCCATTTCCTAGTTCTACTACAGAACCAAAGTTTGCTGTGCCTAAATTACTCATAAATTAAATATTTTTGTTTGTTTTTTCTTACTCATAAGGCTTTTCAGAATCCGCCTTCGCATTTTCTGTACGAAACAGTTTATTTGACAAAATTGTGGAATGTTATAAAAAAAATACTGCTATTTGGAAACTTGTCGTTCCTTAACATTAGAATAATTATGATTTTCGAATAAAGCCTTTTTTGATAATGGTACTATTCTAGCAAAAACATGGCTTAAATCGCTTGGTTGCAAACTTTTATTATTACTGTGGCAACTAAAACAAGAGCCGAAAGCATTGTAATTTTCTCCATTTTGGACGTAAGATTCCATAGTTGAATTAGCTAATTGGCTTGTTCCAATTGCTACACCCGATACTTTAAGACTATCTATATTAGGATTATAACTATAACCATTAGGCGCTGTTCCGTTTGCTGTCCAAGTTGCTCCAATAAAAATATAGTTTTTACGAATGTCCTTTCCTTTTAGTTTATGGATTACAGAATTATTTATAGAAATAATCTCGCTATTCGAAGCCGCAGGTGAGCTGTTTTCGGCATTTGGATTAACATCAAAACTACTTCCCCAGGGTTTTGTTCTTAAAGTATTACTAGGTGAAATTTGATGTTTGTTTTTTCCTAATATTTTATCCCCAGAAAATGTCATGTGAGAAATATTTGTTGAATCTTTTATATTTGCATTTAGTAACCAATCATTACTGTTATCAGGTTCAACTGTAATTGTAATATCTTTATTATTTAAATATTGATAAGCGGCATTTGGCGTATTTTTTTTATGTTCAAAAGTTGCCCAAATCATTTCAGGATGTTCATTTGCACTTCCAACAATATGAATACCTATTAAAGCTAATTTAGCTTTTCGCTCTCCTTCTACTTCCCATAATTTATTGCTTTTCTTTTTATAGATAGGAATAATAGCATCTATAGTAATATATTCGTTACTATTTTTAAGTTTAGAAACATCTACCCAAGAAGTTTTAATTTCTATTGCTAGCGTATTTGGATTTTTTAATATGATTCCATTTTCTTTTGCATAATTAAAGATACTGTCTCTTTCTTCTTTAGTGGTGGGAAAAGTATTTCCGTTCATTTTTTTATTTTTAACAGCTGTTAAAAATTCGGCATATACGTCGTTAACCATTGAAATATAATAAACTAAACTACCATTTGCATCCATCAAGACATCATCTGTTGCTTGACCCTCTTCACTTATAATTTTACCTGTTTTGTCCATATTTGCAATAGCTCTCAAGAGTTGTCCTAAACGATGAGGAATTAGTTCTCTGACAGTATCTTTTCCTATTATTTTTTTAGGAGACACAGAATAAAACTCTGGCGATTCAAATACCGTTTTAGCATCACCCTCTTTTGAAGTTACCCATAAAAACATACGTTCAGACCATTTGTAAAAATCGCAATTATTATCATGAACAAAATCTACACTATTTGCAGGTGTTACAATTCCATCTTCTGTTACTTTACTATTTTTAAACCAAGTTGCAAATTCAGGTTCTGTTAGTTCACATAAGTTTTTTACATCTTGTGGTAATCTTCCGTTTTCCGTTATACACGAAACTACTAAACTCCCTACAAAGCATAACTGAATTATGAGTTTTAATTTTGTTTTTTTCATAATGTTATAATGATAAATATCTATTCATACTTGTCTTTAATTAAAATAACCAATCAATTTATTATTATATGTCAACCCAAATTCCAATTTGCGCTCCAATATTTGTTGGTTGCCCACCTGTTCCTGCGCTTCCACTTGGAGGTGGTGGATTTTGATTATATTGATTACCGTTTTCGTCAACAAAAAATATTGCTTTATTTGGTAATTTTTCATATATAATAGCAAACGAAGAACCCCCATAATTAAACATTCCCATTTCTTGTCCTTTTTCTACTTGTGCACCTGATGTCATTGAAGAATCAAAAACGACTGTTGATACCTCACTCATACCTAGCGGAATACAACAAACATGTCCATAATCTTCAGTTTTAAATACTACAATTCCTCGAGCATTCATTTCTGTTAAATAAGGTAAAGATTCGGTCGTAGCTCCACTAAAATCTGGAAGAATTAATTTGCTGAAATAACAACCTGGTATAACTATTGGATCAAACAAAACTGTACCATTTACAGGAACCCACCATCTGTGAAAGTTATATGGATTTAAATAAGTTTGAAAAATATATCCTCCTTCAAACATCTCAACTAGCTTATATTTTTCTATGATATCTTGTTGCTCTTTTATAGGAGAGCTCAAAATATCTGACAAAGAATATTTCATATCTTTGAACCAAAACACATCTTTTTTTGACACATTTGGACTCCATTTAAACAACGAACCGTCATTAGGTGAGATTAATGTTTTGTTTGAATTTTTATCTGCAATTGGTCTTGATTTTGATGGGTTTTTAAATTGTCTTGTGAAAAATGAATTCCATGATTCCCAATACGGTAATATTTCAGAATCTTTTTTCCAAATCGGGAAATCATACTGCTTCTTTGCAGCAGGTGACAACCATTGTTCTCCATCAATTCTAAATCCAACATTAGATGCTTCTGTAGCTAAAAATAAATTCCAATGATTTAAAATAGCTGACATTTTTTCATTAAACATTGGTAATCTAAACAAAACAGAACCGCTTAAAGTTGGGTCAATACCTACAACTAATGCAGAAAATGGTAGTCCAACTAATTCATTGTTTATGAATTGTGGCGCTAAGGTTAAAATTTTATTGAACGCTTTAAGAAGCGCTTTTTTATCTTTAATTCTAGGAATTGGTGTGTGATTTAATGTTGAAAAACCTTTAAACTGTGCTTCAATATTTTCATTCTCTTTACAGGCACTATTAATCAAATATTTAATCACACTGTTTTCCTCTATAAACTTATCCATTGCTTGAACAGAAGGAGCAAATTCTTCTTGTTCATCTTCATAATTTAAAATAACTTCAAAAAAATGACGCAAACTATCATTGCCAAACTTTGGCAACCAGCCACTTTGAACTGTAAAAGGTTGCATTTTTTCAATTAATATTGTTTCATCAAAAACCTCTAATGAATTGTTTATTTTTTGATCTGGATAAAATGTTGTTGTTGCCATAATTTATTATTTTTATTTTTAAGAAAATTATTTAAGTCTTAATTTGAAAACCTTCATATATAAAAAAGTATCTTATTATAATGAAGGTCTTTAATACTTTAGATATTTGGAGCAATTATAATCTTGTAATTCCAGTAATATATGGTTTACCGTTTAAAGGTTTGAAG
>NZ_JAYWDT010000182.1:0-6902 GCF_043779715.1 Flavobacterium sp. | reverse complement strand
CTATATAGTGTAAATTTACAATATTAGTAATAAGCCAAAAACAATTATTATGAAAATCACAAACAACATCCCTTCATTAAAACTCATCTCTATTGGACTAGCAATCTCATTGTTTTGTTGCCTAGGTTTTTCATATAAAATTTATGATGATTTTAAAACTACTAAAAGAATTTTAAATAATGAAAAAAATGCAATTATTTCGGAATTAAATAAATCTAAGGATTCTTTAGAATTAGCTATTTCTGAAAATTCATCATTAAAAACGGATTTAATAGTAGAAAGACAAAAAGTAACTAATCTTTTAGATGAGATAAATAATACTAATATCGATGTAGCTTCATTGATAAAATATAAAACGGAAGTTAATAGACTGAAAAATGTTGTAGTTTCTCTTACAAAAGAAAAATTTCAATTAAAGAAAAATAATGATTTGCTTAAAGTGCAAAGAGATAGTACAATTTTAGTTTTAACACAATCTAAAAAGTACAATGATACCTTAATAGCAATGAATGAAGGTTTGAATAGAGTTATTAGAAAGGGCTCTAAAATTTCAATTGTTAATTTGAAAACTTCAACATTAAAACAAACAAAATCAGGGGATTTTGAGTCTACAGATAAAGCTAGTAGAGTAAATTTATTACAAATTACTTTTATGGTTGTTGGTAATAAAATTAGCAAGCCATGCGAAAAAGAATATTATGTACAGATAATTGATGCCAAAAATAATATTGTTGGCGAAAAACATTCTAAAAACTTTGGTGTGATGATTTTAGATTATAGTTATTATTCTCCAGTAAAATTTAAAAATGAAAGTTTAGAAGTTACTGCGGAACTTGCGTTAGAAAATGTCGAAAAAGGAACCTATTTTGTTAATGTATTTGATAAAGATAATTTGGTTTCAAAAACAACATTTGCTTTGAGATAATATAATTTTGATTTGGTTAGGTTAATTTATAAAAAAAGTCTTTCAATTATTTTGAAAGACTTTTTTGTTTAAATAATTCTTCCTTCAATAAAAACCTTTTCGATTAGATTACTGGTAAACGAATAAGCCATTTCGTAATACGTTGTTAGCCGTTTTGTAATTATAATATTGGCACTTTTTCCTTTTGTAATACTTCCATGAGTTTGAGAAATTCCCATGGCATAAGCACCGTTTATTGTTGCGGCATTTATTGCTTCTTCTGGAGTCATTTTCATTTTTATGCAAGCAGTTGCCACAACAAAATTCATATTTCCGGATGGAGTTGTACCTGGATTATAATCGGTGGCGAGCGCAAGTGGTAATCCTGCCGCAATCATTTTTCGTGCTGGCGTATAAGGAATACTAATAAAATAAGAGCAACTAGGTAAAGCAACTGGCATGGTAATACTTCCTTTTAAGTCATCAATATCTTCGTCGGTTACAATTTCTAAATGATCGACAGAAAGTGCTTCGTATTTTACACAAGCTTTAATTCCGTTGATGGCTGTAAACTGATTGACATGAATTTTTGGAATCAAACCATATTTTTTTCCTGCTTCCATAATTTTTTCGGTTTCTTGTACCGAAAAATAACCAGTTTCTAGAAAAGCATCAATATAATCGGCTAATTTTTCTGCAGCAATTTTGGGTAACATTTCATTAATAATCAAATCGATGTAAGCCGCATGATCTTCCTTGTATTCGGTAGGAAATGCGTGTGCTCCAAGAAAGGTTGCTTTTATTTTTATAGGATAATTTGCGGCTAATTTTTTGATTACTCGAAGCATTTTTAGCTCACCATCAACTGTAAGCCCATATCCAGATTTTATTTCGACCGCTCCAGTTCCCTGTTGCATGATTTCTTCTAAACGAACTTTCGATTGGTTGTAAATATCTTCTTCACTGGTTTCATTCAGTTTTTTAGCAGAATTTAAGATTCCACCACCACGATTGGCAATCTCTTCATAGCTCAAACCATTTATTCTATCTACAAACTCCTGAATTCGATTACCTGCATATACAATATGGGTATGACTATCGCACCAAGTTGGCAAAACAATTTTCCCTGTTGCATCGATAGTCTGGTCAGCTTTAATAGTAGGGCAATTAGCCATCGGACCAAAATCTGTAATTAAATTATCTTCGATTAATAAAAAAGCATGGTCAATTTTGGGTAAAATCCCCATTTCGGTACCTGAAACTTTATCGATAGGATTATCTCGAACCTGAAGTAGTTCTTTTATATTGATGATTAATGTTTTCATTAAAAAATAATTTTTGTAAAAATAATCTTTGATTTTTAAAAACGGCTATCTTTATATCAAATTATTATAGGGTGCGAAAAATAAAATATAAAAAAGGGAAAAAAGTTGTCCCTACATTTTTAGAATACACAGGTAGACATAAAGATATTGCTACAGAAATGCAATTGTTTGTATATGACAGTGAAAATTTGACAGAATGTGCCGATCATAAATGCAATGATTTAATTTCTATAGTCGATTTGACTAAAGTAAATTGGTTAAATATTCACGGGTTAAATGAAACGGTTGTTATAAAAGAAGTTGGAGATTTCCTAAAAGTCGATAACTTTATGTTGGGTGATATATTAAACACCACAAAACGAACTAAACTAGATGAATATCATGACGTTTTATTCTTTAATGTCAAATCATTGTTACCAATAGAAAATACGGATAATATAAATGTAGAGCAAATTAGTTTTTTACTTAGAGATGGAATTTTATCTTCTTTTCAGGAAAAAAAGAGCGATTTTTTCACCCACATTAGAGAAAGAATACGAACGCATTCCGGAATTGTAAGAGAGAAAAAAGCAGATTATTTGCTGTATTTGTTGCTTGATTCCATTATGGAAAATTTTTATGTTACTATCGAAAATGAAGAAGATAGAGTAGAAACGCTAATTAATTTATCTAAAACAAATACCAAACCAATTATTTTAGAGCAAATAGAAAAACATCGCGATAATTTTAATTTTTTGAAACGCTCTATTATTCCTTTGCGAGATTCCTTATATTCTATAAAAAGTATGAAAGACGATAATGTATTTAATGCTATTGAAAAGGAAAATTATAGTTTTTTTGACCGTTTGCATCAAAAATGTTTAGAGCTTTTAGAACAAATAGAATATGATATTACTACATTAGATAGTGCTTCGAACTTCTATTTTTCGGCACAAAGCCATAAGATGAATGAGATTATGAAAACCCTAACTGTTGTTTCGGTTTTCTTTATGCCGCTTACATTTATAGTTGGAGTTTATGGTATGAATTTTGAAAATATGCCCGAATTGAAATGGGAATATGGATATTTTTATGTTTTGACAGGTATGTTTGTCTTGTTTTTAGGTATGATTCTTTATTTTAAATGGAAAAAATGGTATTAGATTTTCTAACAAAATTATTTTAAATGAAATATTTATGATAACGAAATCATGAACCCAAATAAAGATTGCCTCATAAATATACCATATTCCAATAAAAAGAAAAATATTATCTACATATGAAAACATTTGTAAGTGCAATTTCAGAAAAAGAATTCCCAATTATCGATAAGATAAAAGGAAGTATGATAAGAAAATCTATTTTAGATTTTATACAAAAAGAGCACCCAAACTTTACCGAAAATGGCGAAATGGCGATTAGCGAACTCAATTTGTATCGAGAAAAATATATTTCTGGATTCCTGTTGAAAGAAGTTGATGATCTAAATTTATTAGAGAAAAAAGTTTTTGACGCTGTTGAAAGTGAAACAACATTAACCAATAAACTCGATTTAGAAACTAAAAAATACACTTTCGGACAACAACTTGCTGACAATGTGGCTAAGTTTGGCGGAAGCTGGACATTTATAATTTCGTTTATGATTTTCCTTATGATTTGGATTTTTGTAAACTTTTTTATTTTCTTCAACAAAGGATTCGACCCGTATCCGTTTATATTACTAAATCTAATTTTATCTTGTATTGCTGCGTTGCAAGCACCGGTAATCATGATGAGTAATAACCGTCAGGAAGAAAAAGATCGCGAACGTGCAAAAAGCGATTATATGATTAATCTAAAATCTGAGCTAGAAATTAGAATGCTTCATGAGAAAATAGACCATCTAATCATGCACCAAGAACAAGCACTTATCGAGATTCAGAAAGTACAAATAGACATGATGAATGATATTTTGACTCGGATTGAAAAGTAAATTATAACCAGAAAGCATTTTCTAACTGAATTTAGTTAGATGCAATATCACTATATTTATTATTTATTTTTAACAAGTTTAGGATTACTTTTGGAAAGTGAATAATTTCACAAAGCTAAGTGCTATAAGTAATGCTGCATGACTTTGGACATGTATTTGAACCTATCTTTATTTGACATTAATAATTAAAAACATATAAAATGACTGAAACAACCAAAGTAGCAGAAGTAAAAGCGGAAGTTGTCAAAAAGACACCCATTAAAAAAGTCATTAAGAAAGCTGTAAAGAAAAGTCCACAGAAGACCAAATCTACAGGTCCAACTTCTAATTATCCCCGACATACAGTAGAAAAAGCACTAAGAATACCGAGAGCCATTTTGGAACAAAATGCTGGCAAAGAATGCTCACAAGCAGATTCTGCCAAATATTGTGGCGTAGGATATAATGGACCATTTCAATTAGAAATAAGCTCATCTTTAAAGTATGGTTTATTAGAAAGACCAAGTCCTAATCAAATTAAGCCAACAGAATTAGCAAAGCAAATAATAAAACCTCAATCTTCTGAAGACGAATTGAATGGATTAAGATCTGCTGTGCTTAACGCTCCAACTATAAGTGATGTATACAAGCATTACAGGGGTGAAAACTTGCCTGATCGAAAATTCTTTGAAAATGCCCTTGTTGACACATTTAAAGTGCCAACTGAAAAATTATCAGAATTTATTGAAATTTTTACTGAAAGTCTAAGTAGTTCTAAACTTATTGAAAAGTCAGGAGATAAATTTAGAGTATTGGACATATCAGAAGGAAACAACTCATCCAAATTAATAGATACTGGCTCTGAACTTAGAAAATTAAGCAAATCTGCTCCGATAAATAGTACTGATACTTGTTTTGTTATGATGCCTTTTGCGGCTCCATTAGGCGATTATTATGCTAAAATATATGAACCTGCAATTAAAAAAGCAGGTCTTAATCCAATTAGGGCCGATAATGATATTTTCGGAACAGGTAAAATAGTGGACCAAATTTGGTCCGGAATAAATTCAGCTAAAATTCTTATTGCAGAATTAACTGGACGAAACCCGAATGTTTATTACGAACTTGGTTTAGCTCATGCATTAAAAAAACCTGTTGTTTTAATTTCTTCAAATGAAGAGGATGTACCATTTGACTTGAAACATATTCGTGTAATTTATTATGACAAAAATGACCCTTTTTGGGGTACAAAACTTATTGATAAAGTTGCAGAAAATATCCTTTCTGCAATTGCGCATCCTCAAGAAACTATTTTATTTTAATCAATTATGTGAAGAGCACTACTTAAAACCACAGTGCATTTTGGATAGATTGTTGTGATAAGTAGTATATACACAAGTTGGTAGCAATTTAAAAAGCAGTGAAGAATTCAATAACCTTAATACAAGAAATGAAAAATTACGTAAGTAAAATTAACGATAGAAATCTTCAACGAAAAAGAGAGTCTGGTCTGACAACATATGCTTTATATTCAATTTTAATTATTATTTTTTATAATCTCACAAAAATATATCCTCTTATTCCAATTAAAAAAAAGTATTGGGAAGTGTTGACCGTAATTATTCCAACTTTCAATATTTATTTAGGAATTTTAATTATAATAATGGTTTACAGCTCTACAACCAACCATATTTCTTCAATAAGAGTAAAATTAAATTCCACGAATAATAATTTATTAGACGAGATAATTCTATGTTCCATCATTCTCATTCCACTAAGTGCAAGTTTAACTGTAACAATTCATGAATATAATTCCTTGTCAATAACGAACTGGTATCTAATTATCATGTCAATTTTATTATTACTTTTCACATTTATCATCATTGGAATAATATCATCAGAACGTAAAAAAGTAAATAAATCCATAGAAATATATGAAGGAACTGGTAACAGGGCTGATGACAAAAATTGGCTTTCAATATTTTTCTATGTTTTAGGTTTTTCAATTATAATCTATTCAGGATTTAATCTATTATTAAACACGACTAATATTGGAAAGCTAAATGTTTTAATTTTTGGAATTTTGATATATTCTATCCCTTGTCTTGTAATAAAAATATTAGACTTAAGAGAAAAAGATAATTTTACATCGGCATTAGAAAACCTAGAATATGAAATAAATGTGAATAAATTAAATGATGACGAAATAAGAATAAGGCTTCAGCAAAATTATTTCGGCTTCTTACTCAATGATTGGATAATTTATAATTTCCAATTAATTGAAGATTTTAATTTAAATATAGATGAACAAAGAAGTAATCTTGATATTACAAAGACCGAATTGAAAAATATTGATATTAAACAATACCCTATTGAACACGTAGGAAGAACAACCAAAATAAAAGAAACAGAAGTGAGTATAGCAAAACAGATTAATAGTTTCTATAATCAAAAGATAAAAGAAATAGAAAGCTTTTGGTATGATTCTGAAATCGAATATGCTGATAGAATGGAACTTTATAAATTACACTTCAAGTTTAATGAAGAATTCCAGAAACATAAAAAATAAACTGATACCATTAGCGGTTTCCTAAAATGTGGATTTTAGCGATGAATTTGAATTTGTTTTGTATTTGTAAAGCAGTGTTTAACGGAAAGTTTAGGCTTCCTAAATTGGCCACATCACCAAGCTGTAAAACGTTAAAAATATAAAAACCCGATAGCGCGGATTTGCAATCCGTGC
>NZ_JAYWDT010000181.1:0-15808 GCF_043779715.1 Flavobacterium sp. | reverse complement strand
TGTTCTCCTGTGGCAAAATAATGCTTTATTTCGTTAAAAATCCAAGGATAACCTATCGCAGCACGACCTATCATCATACCATCGAGACCAAATTTATTGTTATATTCTAATGCTTTTTCGGGAGAATCGATATCGCCATTTCCAAAAATAGGCATCGTAATTCTTGGATTGTTTTTTACTCTTTCTATGTGCGTCCAGTCCGAATGTCCTTTATACATTTGTGCTCTTGTTCTCGCATGAACGGTTAGTGCTTGCACACCAATATCTTGTAAACGTTCGGCAACTTCATCAATATTAATAGAGTTATCATCCCAACCCAAACGAGTTTTTACCGTAACTGGCAAATTGGTACTTCTTATAACGGCTTTGGTTAACCGAACCATAAGATCTACATCTTTTAGAACGCCTGCTCCTGCTCCTTTGCAAACTACTTTTTTTACGGGGCAACCATAATTAATGTCTACTAAATCAGGGTGAACGGCATCGACAATTTTTGCAGACATGGCCATAGCTTCTTCATCACCACCAAAAATTTGAATTCCAACTGGTCGTTCGTAATCGAAAATATCTAATTTTTGTCTGCTTTTTATGGCGTCACGAATTAATCCTTCGGAAGAAATAAATTCCGAATACATTAAATCGGCACCGTGCAATTTGCACAATCTACGGAATGGCGGATCGCTCACGTCTTCCATAGGTGCGAGAAGTAATGGGAAATCTGGCAATATGATGTTACCTATTTTAGGCATTGTCTATTTTTTTGCAAAGATAGGACAAGATTTTTGAATGAAGAGCAATGATTTTTGATTTCAGCTTTTTTAACTAATAATCATTCTTTCTTTTATCGAAAAAAGTGATTGGTTTTCTACTCATCGGATTAAAAATAAGTGGGTTTAAAATCTCCTTTGTAGTAAATTCAATTTTTGGAGTTACTCGTAATTTGGCTCTAAAATGGTCTTTCAGCTCTTGCAAAAATGCTTCCGATTTATTTTTGACAGCAATTTTTATTAAAATCTCATCGGTTCCTAAATCGTTAGTAGATATTTCAATAATATGACTTTCTATGTTTTCAAAATGAGTTAAAACATCATTCATCGCTGGCGGATACAAAGTGGTTCCTTTGTATTTTATCATTTGTTGTTTTCGTCCAATTACTGGTCCAACTCGCAACGTGTTTCGTCCGCAAGCGCAAGGTTCAGAATGCAATTGTACAATATCGCCAGTTTTGAAACGAACCAATGGCATAGCTTCTACACCAATTGTAGTGAAAGTTAATTCGCCAGATTCACCATTTTTTACAGGTTTATTATTCTCGTCTAGCACTTCGATAATAATTAATTCCGGATGATGGTGACCACCAATTGAATGTTCACATTCGGTAAATGCAGTACTCATTTCGGTCGATGCGTAAGTCGAAAACAACTTAATATTCCATTTATCAGTTATTTTTTTAGATAAAATACTCATCGAGAAATCCTGATTCCGAAGAGATTCTCCAATACAAATAGCACCTTTTATACTTGATTTATTATAATCGATATTGTTATTTTCGGCATATTCTATTAGTTTCAATAAAAATGACGGAACCGTTATGAGATGTGTTGGTTTGTATTTTAGAATAGAATCCCATTGCAATTCAGGAATTCCTGCACCCACACGAATTACGCCTACTTTCATTTTTCGCAAACCTAAAAAGTAAGCCAATCCAGCCATAAATCTTCGGTCGATAGTAGTCATCATTTGCACCACATCTCCTTCTTTTATACCTGCACAATCGAACGAAATTGCTTCGTTATAGGCCAATCTTTCTAAATCATTATCGGTCAATCCAAAAGTTACTGGTTCGCCTAATGTTCCAGATGTTGTGGCATAATCGATTATTTTATTAGTGGGAACACATAAGAAATCATCATTATATTTTTGTAAATCTTCTTTTGAAGTTAAAGGCAAAAGCTGCAAATTTTCTAAGGTTTTTATGTTTTTTACATCTATATTATCTTTTGCAAAAAGTCTTTTGTAATAAGGTGAATTCTGGTTTACGTAAGCTAGTAATTCCAAAAGTTTTTGCTCCTGAAAAGATTTAATTTCTTCGGTTGTTGCGGTTTCTATTTTTGGAATCATTTTTGCTTTTTTTCACCACATAGAAACATAGATTTTTTAAACTTTTTAAGTAAAATCTAGGATTCATAGTTTTGTATTAATTATTAGACTGTCCGCCAAACGGACTAAATTTATTTTTGCCACAGATTTAAAAGATTTTCACAGATTAATGAAATGTGGATTCAAAATTACTGTAAAAATCCGTGGGAATCTTTTAAATCTGTGGCAAAAATTATTATGGCACTAGTTGGGCAATTATTTTATTTTTCTTTCTATTTTCTTTAAATACTTCTCAATTTCTAATTTCTCGGGAAGTGTTGTAATTTCTTTTGTCAACGCTTTTTCGAATTGCTCTTTTGCCAATTGATATTGCTTTTTCCGATAAAAATTCAATCCAACTTTATAATAAACAACCCAATAATTAGGATTCAAAGATTGATACTGTTTAACAAAATCCGAAGATAATTCTTTTTTAGCTTCTAAAAACGCGTCTGCTTTTCTGTCTTCAATTCTAAAAAGCTCATAATTTTTATATTCAGCAGTTTCTAAAAAAACGTCTTTTGGAATATTTAAATTTTCTTGTTGCAGAGAAACTATTTCTCCTGTCGTCTTGTTTTTATTAAAAATTTTATTCAAATCATAACAAACAAATTCTCCCAATTGATACGGATTTGCAGAAACCCAAACCAATCGTTGCTCTGGTTTGAAAATAATTCCGTGATGGGCAATCATTTGGTTTAAGGCTTTTTCGTTACCGTAACCCAAAGGCAGATTATTTAAACCTTCTTTATTTCGAAGAATTTCAGAAGCGCTTTTTGGATTTATTTTTAAATTTTTATCAAACAATTCGATCATCCTATCGTAACGATATTTAGAATGACTATTTGTTATTTGATATTTATTTCTATCATTATTCTTTAAGTTTTCACTTTGAAAATGATTAGAACAAATCAATTGGTTACTGTTTTCGACATCAAAAACACCAAAATTATTTGGAGAAACTTCAATTAAAATTGCTTTTTTATCATTGGCACTTCCAATCATTATCGATTCTGACACAAAAACTTGTCGCTTTTTTGCAATAGCAATGGCTTCATCAATATTTTTAGCATATTGCAAAATTTCACGAGTAAAAATAGAAATTGGTGTTTTTGCTATGAGTGGAATTTTCGATTTTCCAGCATTTATAGTAATGGTCAAACCTTCGTTATTCATACCAGAACAAGCGCCAATCATTCCTGCCCAAGTGACCATCATAAACGGATAACCCTGTTTTGGATTTACAAAAGCTACGATTTTATCTTTGGCAAAATCATCGCCTGCGTAAAAATCGAAATTTCTTCCTAAAATTAAGCTCCCATCTTCAGATTTATTTCCCCAAGCAGCAAAAGAAGAACAGCCAACCAATGCCAAATCCTGCAGTGCGTGGCCAATATCATGAGCGCCATGCAAATACAAACTTCGCAAATATGGCGGTGCAATATTGTCGAAATCATGCGATGAATACTGAGAAATTCCGTAGATTTCGGTTTTGTATTCTTCCGTAACATTCAAATATAATTTCCGATTATACCATTTCAGGAAAATTCTTAGTAATTTTTGTTTGAATTTTGAAGGAACTATATCTTTAATTTTTGAAAAAAAAACGGCTTCTTGTTTCTTCAACAAACTATCCGACAAACTTCCAAATGCCAAGCCTCTTTCGAGCGCATCACCTTCTACATAAAGTTCCCAAAGGTTTTGTTTATTTTTAAGCAAGAAATTATTTCCTGTTGAAAAAAGTGTATTAGACTGTTTTTGTACAACAGGAATTGTATTGTTATAAGCTTCTAATTGTAGTTTGTGATGCAATGATTTTGATGTTCCACAAGAGAAAACCATCAAAAGAAATAGGGATAAAATTGAATATTGAAAAAGTCTTTTCATATTTTATCTATTCTTCTGTAAATTGATTGATTTTATCAACCAAATATTCTTTGCCCACAATTTCCGAACAGGTCACAACAGCGCCAATAGTTACACCCAAAACACCATGCATATTGATACTTTGACCTGTAAGATATAGGTTGTTTAGTTTAGTTTTTGAGGCTATAAATGTTTTCATCGGATTGTTTGCATCTTTTTCGTAACCATACATATTTCCTTTGTAACCACCTATATAATCACGGTAAGACAATGGTGTCGATGTATGAACAGATTTTATACAATCTCTAATTCCTGGGAATTTAAGTTCAATTTCTTGAAGAAATTTTTCTGCTTTTCTAGCTTTAAATTCGTCATAAGTTTCTCCCCTATCTTCTTTCTCCGCTGTTGTATTATAAGTATGTTCCCAAGCTTTTAATTCGTCGAATTTCATGTAAGTAAGAAAAGTCATTCCGTCCGCCCAAACGTATTCTTTTCCCGCATTCATAGAAGCCATGAATGCTTTTGGCCAAGATTGTTCGTCATATTCGTGGGCCGTCCAGACTTCTTCACTATTTTTAAAATGGTAATAATTATGATTGCGGTATTTGAAAGTTTCTGGTTTAAAAACAATATACAAACTAAAAGGAGAAAAAACACCTTCTAAACTATCAATTCGTTTGACATATGATTTTCTAAATTTGTCTTCTCCAACCATTTTTAAGGTTGCTTTTGGATCTACATTAGATATAAAAATGTTTCCAGAAACTGAAGTTCCATCTTTCATCACAGCTCGTTTGACATCGTTTTCTTCCGATTCGAATTGTACAACTTCTTTATATTTATACACTTCGCCGCCGTGCTTTTTGAGTTGTTTTATGAGTTGTTTTGTAATTTGACTTCCGCCATTTACGCAACGATAAGAACTCTGAATATAAGAGTTTACAGACAAGGCGTGAACGTAAAAAGGAGATTTGTCGGCAATTCCTGCATACAGAAAATTAGTTCCGCCAAGAACGGCTCGCAATTCTTTGTTTTCGGTTACATCATCGATAAATTGCTTTGCATTTATAGATAAAATTTCACTGTCATATTCGCCTTCGTGTTGCAAATTATACAAAGGAAATGAGTCGCAAGTTGTGATAACTTCTTTGCAATATTTCTGGATATTTTCTTTTTCTTCAGGAAAAAATTTTACTAATTGGTTGGTGAAATTTTCATAACCTTGCGCATGAGGAAATTCTTTATTTGTATCTTCAAAAGAAACGATATCAAATCCGTCTTCGTCCATTTTTTTGAGTTTCAAATCGTCCATAATGCCTAAATATTTAAAATATTTATACAAATTCTGACCCTCACTTAATCCTCCAATATAATGAATTCCCGTATCGAAAATGGTTTTATCTCTTACGAAAGTTTGCAAATTCCCACCAAACTGATTATTTTTTTCGAGTACGCAAACGCTATAACCTTCCTTGGCTAATATAATTGCAGAAACCAATCCGCCCAAACCACTTCCTATAATTACTATGTCGTAATGCTCTTTCATTAAGATTTTTTCTTTAAAACAATCAATTGGTCATCTTCAAATTCGATTTCAAAACCAGAATCAAGGAACGAATTTAGTAACTTAAAATTATTAATTAATAGAATCGTGCTGGTAATCTGAACTATTTTTTGAATATTGATATCGTTTATCGCATCTGAAATTAAAACAACATCATAATTTTTAGCTATTTCATCTTCTGATGTCAAATAGTTTATGGTTCGCTTTTTTGTCCAAAGATTTTGTTTGGCAACATCCCTGTTTAATTCATTTACAAGATAATTATCTACTCTTCTTTGGGCTTCTTGCAAGGTTAACAACACATCGAGTTGCCCAAAATCATTGGATAAATGAAGTGTTTTCGCTTTTTTACCAATCTGTTTATTTAAGTTAAAATAACAAAGTAAATTGTTTTTCAAATCTGCTTTAACAGCATTTACAATTTCGGCTTCTTTATAAGCGAAACTTAGTAAAATCATTTTTTTGAAATAATTTTTATCCTCAGTTTCGTAACGCAATTTTTGAAATTCTTGTTTAAAAAAAGTTCCTATTTTTTTTGTTCTTTCAGTATAATCATTACCAAAAACGCTATTATTCGGCGTAATTCTTTCTAAAATTTTGATGGTAATAGAACCGTCATAAATAATAAAATCATTTTTGGGAAGCGTTTCAGAATTTCCGTGAATAAGAATTGGAATGATATCTAAATTAAAATGGTCGGCAATATAGAAAGCGCCTTTGTGAAAACGATTCATCACATTGCTCTCAGATCTTGTTCCTTCTGGAAAAACCACTATCGAATAACCTTCTTCAATTTTAGGACGCAAATGCTCTAAACTGCCATCGACACCCTCAGAAACTGGATAAAAACCAGATGCTTTTACTGCACCACCAAAAACTGGCGAATTATAAACCCAATCACTCACTAAATAAATAATTTTTGGACTGAGTAAACCAACCGATAAAATATCTAAAAACGACGTGTGATTAGCAATAATTACTGCTGGTTTGTCAAATTTTTCGTTTCCAATGTTACTAATTTTTTTAATTACAAATGGATTGGTATAAAGCACCGATTTCATGAATTTTGACATCACATATCGGAAATATTTCATTTTAGTTTCAGTCTTAAATGGCAATATTTTTAGAATCGTAACACTAAAAACAGACATGATAAAACCACCGAAACCATAATAGAAAAAAGAAAGAATTCCATGAATAAAAGAACGCAATTCGAATGGTTGCTTTCCTTTTTTGGTTCTATTGGTTACAAAAAAAGCAAAAACCAAAGGCTGAATCACAAACGTAATTATCAAAGATGAAAATATACCGATAATTCCAATTAATGCAATAGATTTTAGTGCTGGATGTTTGGCAAAAATCAAAACGCCAATTCCTAAAATAGTTGTCGCGACTGATAGTAAAATGGACGTTTTATAAGTTGGTAATTCAACTTTCCCAAAAGTGTGTTCTTTTTGCAAAGCCATAGTCATAAAAATACTGTAATCGACGCCAATTCCGAAGATTAGTGTGCAAACAATAATATTAATCACATTAAACTGAATGCCGAACATTCCCATAATTCCAGTAGTAAAAATCCAACTAATTAATATTGGAATAATGCTTACAATGGCTAATTCTAATCTTCTAAAAGCAATAAAAAGAACTAAAAATATGATGATAAAAGAATAATTTTCGAGATTTTCGAAATTGGCTTTCAATGAGTTTAAAAACACTTCATTTGTTTCTTGTCTGTCAATTACAACTGTGTTCACCTGCTTTTTTATATCATTTACAAATGAATCTCTTTTATCGTTTGGCACTTTTACCAAAGTGGACACGGTATAAAAACCATTCTTATTGGCAACAAATTCTTCTAAAAAAAATGACTTTACTTTTGCGTATTCTTGAAACGAAATTACATTGAAATTTTGATTTAAAGTTTCATAAAAACGAGAAAAAGTAGTGTCTTTAAACCCATATTTATTTCCATTAGAAATTAAATTGTTTTTTAGATTCGACTTTTTTTCTGAAGACCAAAACATATTCCAATCCTGAATTTTTTGCTTCTGAATTTCCTCAGAAAAAACAATTCCGCCAATCGAACTAAAATTTAAAATTTCTCCTGATTTTTTATCTTTTTCTAATACCGAAAATAATTTATTGTTGTTCTCTAAAACTTCTTCGTAATTTTTCCCATGTGTAACCAGATAAATAGATTTTGAAGAAATATTGGCAATGTTTTCTAAATATTTCTCAGTCTTTTTTAATTCTGGCGTCATAAAATTAAGTGATGACAAATCATTATTGAAAGTAACTTTCGAATATGTGAAAAGCGAAATAATGAGTAAAACAAAAACTGAAACTATCAAAAATTTATTTTTGTGATAGGAATAAGAACCTGATTTATCGATAATATTTAACTTTGGAACTGCGATTTCTTTTTTTGATTTGTACAAAAGTGGAATTAAAACCAGTGAGAAAAACGAAGTAGCAACAACACTTAGAGCTGCAAAAATTGCCAAATCTTGTAAAGCTTCCGATTTTATAAAAAACAAGCACAAAAAGGTAATTCCTGTTGTAATTCCGCAGAGCATTAATGGTTTTGAAATATCTTTATACAGCAGTTTAATGTCTTTTTTGTTCCGCAAATGTGTCAAGACATAAATAGAATAATCCGTTGTTTCTCCTAATAAAATAGAACTAATTCCTAGAGAAATTGCCGAAATTGTTCCTTTAAAAAAGTACAAAACCGCTAAGGCAAAAATGGCTCCAAAAATAGAAGGAATAAAAATGAGAATTGGCGTTGCAATATTTTTGTAAAAAAAAGCTAAAATAAGAATCAAAGTTACTGTTGCAAAAATGGACGTTTTTTGCACATCGGATTTTATTTGTGTCGCATTTGCAACTGCAACTGGTGTAGCTCCAAAATAACTCATGCTCACTTTATTCCCAAAATTAGAATCTAAATTGGTTTTTATTTTTTCTAATTCGTCAATGAATAAAGTATTTTTATCGGTTTCATTTGCAGGCAATTTTGTTGTGATAAACAACATCAAATTCTTTTTGTCTTTGGTTAAAACGAAGCCATTATGCAATTCGAAATCATCACCAATACTTAGTTGTTGCAATTTTTTTAATGCAATAAATGAAATTCCTAGTGGATCTTGCAATATAAAATCCTTAGTAACCATTCCTGTGGGAGAAACTAACGATTTGTAATCAGCTTCCACAATTTTTGAAATACTATCGCTATTTATTTTATTTTGAATGGTTGCATAATCGCTTTTATCTAGAAAAAGAGGCAAATGAGCATACACAAAATCGAAGGTTTCTTGTATGTTTTCTTCGTCAATCTTTCCTTGAAGCTTCCCTACATAAGGTTTGCATTTACTGTCTAATTCATTAATAAACTCATTAGCATATTGGGTTAAATCATCAGGAGAACCATTGCTTTTACTTTTAATGATAATCGTTATTTTATCAGCAAAATTAACTTGTTCTAATACTTTTGATGTAACTCCAGATTGGTCATTGGAGGGAATAAGTTGTGTGATGTTTTCTTGAAAAGAGATTCTTGAAGCAAAAAAACCAAAAAATAAGAGTAACGCAAATACAATTCCTGAAAACAGCAATTTGTTTTTATTAGCGAATGTATTAAGGTTAAAAAAGAAGTTTTGCATGCTTTATTTTTTGCTTTTAAAAGTACTAAAAATCGTTAATAAAAAATACCCAGAAAGGCCAAAAATGATTGACACCATGGTTGCTAAAACAAAACTTCCTATGAGATACTGGCTAATGTTGTTTTGAACGTCGACAAGTGTCATCGAAGTCTCTAGCAATAATGGCTTCCCAGTCTTGACAAAATAACTGCCCATTTTTAGAGATCCGTAAATTATAAAAGGAATAAAAACAGGAAAACTAACATTAGAAAAAGCAAACGCAATGAGTTTATTCAACTTAAAAAAAACAGCTAAAAACAATACAATTATCGTCTGAAATCCCCAAAAAGGAGCAATTCCTATAAAAGTTCCTAATGCAATAGACAAGGATTTTTTTGCATTACTATCCTCGTTATGCAATATGTTTTCTAGAAAAAAATTCTTAATTCCTTTTTTTTTTAATCTCAAAAAAAAATCTCTTGGTTTGATATAAAAGATTACAATTGCTACTAAAATCGTATTTAAAATACTAATTCGAGTAAAATCCTTAAATGGTCTAAAATGTGAAACTCTTTCGGTTGGATCATATAAAACCTGAATAGGAATGTTTTTTACAGTGATTCCTTTCCAAGCGGCGCGGACAATCACTTCGATTTCGAACTCAAATTTGTTTGTAAAATATTTTTTAGGAATCTTTTTTACTGGATACAATCTATAACCAGATTGCGTGTCTTCTAGCTTGATTCCTGTTTCAAACCAAAACCAAAAATTAGAAAATTTGTTTCCAAAACTACTTTTTTTAGGCACGTTTTCTTGTGTCATATTTCGACTTCCTATCAGTAACTCTTCACCATCTGCATTAATTTTATTAATAAACAATGGAATATCTGAGGCGAAATGTTGTCCGTCGGAATCGATAGTAATGGCGTAATCAAAATTAAGTTCTAATGCTTTTTTGAAACCGTTTTGTAATGCGATTCCTTTTCCAGCATTCTTTGGGTGGTGAATTTGAGTAAGATTTGAGTAGTTTTTTAAAATTTCAGCCGTCGAATCAGTCGAACCATCATTTACAACAATCACATTTGTGGTATATTCTAAAACAGAATCTAAAACACGTGCTAATGTTTTATGATTATTATACGTTGGTACAATAACACAAAAATTTAATGGTTTTATTTGATTTATTTCGGGAATAAAAGTTTCCATTTTCTAATTTAACTATTTGATAGTTTGTTTTTCATCGGAAGAAAAACTTTTAGATTGCACTATAAAACTTTTCAAATAAGCTCTCAAAGCATTAGATTGCTCGCTATAATGTGCTAGAATAAACGTAGCGTCTTCTTTTTTGTTTTTGTTGTATTTTACAATTTTAGGAACATTTTCCTGAATACTTAATCTGATTAATCGGATTTCGATGTTGTTTGGTTCGCTTACAACAGCAAGTTCAACCAACTTTGCGCCTTCTTTAAAGTTTTTAATTTTGTCTGAAATTTTCTTTTCAAATTTTGCAGAAATGGTAATCGCTGATCCTTTATAAGCTACTAATGTTTTATTACTTTCGGTTGTAACGTCTGAAAGTTTTAACAGAAATTCTTTTGATGTAACTTCTGAATTTGCTGCATTCGGATACAACTTTCTAATCTCAGAAATATCCGGATTACTGAAAGAAAACAGAAAGCAGAAAATAGAAAATAGAAATTTCATTGTTATACTTTTTTATAAACGCTACTCAATTTCAAAGCTACAGTTTCGTTAAAATAAGTTATGTTTTTTACTTTAATCAAATCATCGTCAGTTGTTGTAATATCAAGTTCTAACCGTAATTCTGGTGTTACTTCCGGATTTATTAATGCCATAAATTTAACATTAGTTAAATTCTGCATAATTAGAGAACTTTCTGTGATTTGCTCTGTAATTTCTTTAATAATTTGCATCATACAAACGCCTGGCATAATAGGATTGCCTGGAAAATGTCCTTTGAAAACTTCGTGTTTTTCATTAACAAAAATGATAGCCAAATGTTTTTGACTATCATTTTTTTCTAATGAAATTACTTTATAAAAATCTTTTAAAAGCATGTTTCTTTTATTTTATATCAAATGTATAAGTTGCTCCTAATTGGAAAACAACATTTTTTGGATTACTATTATTAAAATCATAAACCGAAATAAATCCTTTTTTCACTCTTGCTTCTAAACCAAAATTATTGGTGAAATTATATCCAAATCCTGCTGTTAATGTCAAATCGACATCGTTTGATTCAGAGAAAAGGAAAAAATCATCAGAATTATTATTTACAAACCTTGTTTTGTCTACAACAAAATCTAAAGTTGGACCAACATGAAAGTTAAATTTGTCTGTAAAAGTAAATTTATTAAGTATTCCAATCGAAAGATAAGATACATCAAATTTTGTTCTAGTCACTACATTGCCATCTCTTGATTCAACATATGAACCTTGTCTAGAATAATTAATCTCAGGCTGCAATGTGTAATATTTTGTAAGATGTAAAGCGCCGTAAAAACCTACATATAAATCAGTTTTTGCTTTAAAATCGTCATTGTTATTTGTCGTTGAAACATAGTTTCCATTACCATCATATGTATAACTCGTATAAGCATCTCCTTGAGTAAAGTGAGAGAAGTTCACTCCCCCTCTTAATCCTGGCTTAAATGTTACTTGAGCTTCTGTTTGTGTAATTCCTAATAATGCAATAATGGCAACAATAAATAATTTTTTCATTTCTAATTTGTCTTTAAATAATTTAATTCTATTCTCAATTTTATATTATAATGTTGAATGATAATATTTTCGGCAAAAGTATTGTTTTCTGAGGTAAAATTAATATTAATTTGCTCTTTTCTTTTGGTTGCATGTACAATTTTGTAGAGTTTATTTTCTTTTTTTGATGCAAAAAAATAGTTAAACTGAGTTCCATCTTCAGATTTATACACTTTATTTTCTGCGTCTTCTAATTGTTCTTTTATCTGAAATTGATTTTTTAACAACAACCTAAAATCAGTTTTTAAAGTATTAATTAATATTTTTCTATTCAGTTCCTCTACAATCGAGTTTACTTTAAAATCAGTTTCAGAAATTTCAAAATCTAATAATTTATTTCCAAATTCGGTCGTAAAAACAACTCTATGTGTGGCTGCATTTATTTTTTTCGCGATAAAAATCCCTGACAAATCATTGCCATAAACCGAAATGTTTGCTTTATAGACGTAATCTATTTCCGGATTAGCAAAATACGGAACGTTATAAATTGTGTTTTCTAAAGTTACTAGCTTCAACTCTTTTTCGAGATTATTTGAAGCACAAGAAGCAACCAAAAACAGCATACTAATTAAAAATAGAATTGTCGATTTTTGCATTTAATATTTTATTTTTCAACACAATACGTGTGTAATCTTCTGATGATTCTAGCAGTTTTACCTGAATTACTGTCGCATCATTTTTATCGAAAGTTAACTCAATTTGTTTGATGTATTTTTTTAACGCTGCATCTTTTGGGATAAACTTTGTGATATTGTTGGTTTTATTTTTAAAATAAGATATTACAAATTCCTTATCGTCAAACATATCACCGCTTACGCTTCCCACAATGAGTTTGTTTATTTTTGCAAAGATTTTGCTACTGCTCACATCCATCGCACTTTTCTTGCCTTCATCATCTATAAAAATCTTTCCATTTTTGAAAATAATGCTATAATTATAAGGTTTTTTGTATTGCCATTGCAACATATTTGGCTCTTTAAATGCCATTTTCCCTGAAGTTTCTATGTCTTTCGATAAAAAATCTAGGTGTTTGTATTGCACAAAATCAGTAGTTAAAGTTTTTATCTTTGTTGCCACTTCTTTGACTGTTTTTTTGAAAGAAACTATTTCTGCTTCAGTCATTTTTTGCTCTTGCGCGAGTAATGAAAAGTTGCAAAAACATAAAATTAATGCAATTATAGCTATTTTAATCTTCATAAGCTTTGATGTCTAAAAGTTGCTCTAACGAGACGACTTTATATTTATTTTCTTCAATAAACTGCAATAACTGTTCCAATGCGTTCACAGATTGTAAAGAAGTGTCGTGCAAAAGTACAATTCCGCCAGGAGAAATTAGTTTTTTTATTCTATTAAAAACTAGTTTTTCGTTTTTAATAATTCCGTCTAACGAACGAATATTCCAGCCAATAACGTGGTGTTTTGTTACTTCTAAAGCTTTCTTTATAGAAGGATTTGTAACCCCAAAAGGCGGACGAAACAAAATAGTTTTTTTACCTGAAATTTTTTCGATAAGAGCATCTGTTTTTACAATTTCGGCTATTAATTTGTCTTTTCTGTAAAAATCGAAAAGACGAGAATGATCATAAGAATGATTTCCAACAAGATGTCCTTCAGCAATGATTTTTTTTAGAATTTCAGGATGTTTTTCTACATTTTTACCAATACAAAAAAAAGTAGCTTTTGTATTGTACTTTTTTAAAACATCTAAAACCAATAGCGTCATTTCGTGTGGCCCGTCATCGAATGTTAGTGCTATATTTTTTTCTTTTTCTAACGGATTGTTACAATACGCTTTTAAAAAAAAATTTAAAGGAATTTGAGTAGAACCCGTAATTATAACAATAAATCTGGCTACAAAAAGCAACAGAAATAACCACCAATTTACCGTTACAAAAAAACTAAAAAGTAATAGCAAGGCGAGAAGTACAAAAAAAATAATATTTGTATTTCGGTAATTTAACATTTCGAAATTAAGGTAAAACTATGATCGATTCCTTTGTATTGGTTGTATAAAAGTATGGTTTTATAGTCTGTTTTTTCAACCGTATTCACTTTTAGAATTTCAGGGATTTGTTTTGTTTTAATAATTTTTGCACCAACCCACAATCCAAAAGCAGAGGCTGTATTGTATTCGCCAGACAAATGTTTGTAATAAACTTGTTGTGTTTTTGCAAAAGTGTTTTCAGCAATATTTTTATAAAAAGCATCAGTTTTTACATCCCCGTTATAACCCAAAACTACTACATCAATATCAGAAACTTGTAATGAATTTGATTTTAGAAAGTCAATTATTTTTGCCTCAACGGCATCAATTTTAAGTTTATTAATGATTTCAACATCTAAAACTTCCGCATACGAATTGTCTTGTTTTTTGTCTTCGAGAACAAAAAAAGTAGCGCCTTCGCTATACACAACACCTTTTGTATTTGAGTTTAATACTTTATACGGACTTTCGTTATCTTGTTTTATAAATCCAGCCAACTTAAAAAGTGATGCTGTATAATCGTTCATTTCGTCTATTCCTCCAATTAAAATTGAGGAAGCTTCGTTTTCATCAAACTGTAATTTTGCATCTAAAAGTGCCGATTCGAAAGAAACTGAACCATTCACATAAGTGAAATTATAGGCTTTGCATTGCAATCCCAAAGCAATTTGAGAACCAACCGTATTGTGAGTTGATTGGATAAAAGAAGTTGGCGTTAAAAATTCTTCTTTATTGTCAATTAATGCCCTTAGAAATTTATCAGAATCGTCTATACAGCCCATTCCTGTTCCTGTAATGATAGCATCAAAAGTTTCGACATTTGCTTCTTTAATGGCTAATGCCGAAGCTACAATTCCGTTTTTTACACCTTTTGCCATTCTTCGAATTGCCGTTGGCGAAATAAAATCTTTGTAAACAGGAATTTCTAATGGCAAAACATTAGTGGTTTCATTTATTATTGCTTCTTCCAAAAAAATTGTGTCGAACGTTTTTTGAGCCGAAATACAACCTACACCATTTATATATGTCTTTCTCATTCGTTTTTTGAAAAAATTACGGTCGAACAATTTCCTCCAAATCCAAAAGAATTAGACAAAACATGTTTGATATTTTTTTGTTTTAAAGTGGTTTGTGGAATCATATTAAATTCTTCCATAGGTGTTTTGAAATTCATATTTGGAAAAACCACATTATTTTGAATTGCCAAAACACTATAAACAGCTTCAATCGCTGCGGCGGCTGCTAATGTGTGACCTGTAAATGGTTTTGTTGAACTAAAATCAGGTATGTTTTCTTCGCCAAAAACTCTAACTATTGCTCTTCCTTCAGACAAATCATTGTTTGGTGTTGCAGTTCCATGCACATTTATATAATCAATTTGTTCTGGTTCTAAACCCGAAACTTGAAAGGCTTTTTCCATTGCTAGAAAAGCACCATCTCCGTTTTCAGAAGAAGCCGTTTGATGAAAAGCATCGTTTGCATTTCCGTAACCAGAAACTCTTGCTAATACTTTTTTATTCTCTTTTTTTACAATTTCGTCAGATTCTAACACTAAAAAAGCTGCGGCTTCACCTAAATTTAATCCTTTTCTATCATTATCAAATGGCATATTATAACCGTCCGATAAAATCATTAAAGTTTTAAATCCGTTGATAGTAAATTTTGCCAAAGCATCGGTTCCGCCTACAATAACTCGATCTAATTTTCCAGATTTTATCAATCGTGCGCCCAACATAATCGCATTGGCTGCAGACGAACAAGCCGTACTTATCGTGGTTACCATTCCGTTTAAACCCAATTCATCAGCTATTTTTTGAGCCACATCACCACCAT
>NZ_JAYWDT010000180.1:0-6912 GCF_043779715.1 Flavobacterium sp. | reverse complement strand
TCATTTGAAATTTCCATGCTGGCAACCGCAACAGCGTGTGAAACCAACTAATTTGATCAAAAAAAGGCAAACCTCTTTTTTCTATATTAGCAGCGCCATTTTTATCTAAAAATCGGCCGCCATAATTGGCCGCATTGGTTCCAAAACCAGTTTGATTGTCTGTTTTTATATTTTTTTTTTCTTTTTTAAATACTTTCATAAAGTAAATTTAAACCATTTTAATTCATAAAAAAAGTCCCAATCGGGACTTTTTTATTATTTACTCAAATACATTTTTCGTCTAGAATACAATTCGTAAAACTGATCGTCTTTCAAATCATCTATAAACAAAATACTTTCTCCTGTGCTTTTCATTTCTGGACCTAATGCTTTGTTTACATTTTGAAATTTACTAAAAGAGAAAACAGGTTGCTTGATTGCATAACCTTTTAGTTGCGGATTAAATTTAAAATCGGTTACTTTATTTTCGCCCAACATAACTTTAGTTGCATAATTTACATAAGGTTCGCCATAAGCTTTTGCGATAAACGGAACCGTTCTCGAAGCTCTTGGATTGGCTTCAATGATATAAACCATATCGTCTTTTATAGCAAATTGAATATTTATTAAACCAACAGTTCTAAGTGCTAATGCAATTTTCTTCGTATGATCTTTTATTTGTTGCATGACAAATTCGCCCAAATTAAATGGAGGTAAAGTCGCATTAGAATCGCCAGAATGAATTCCGCAAGGTTCGATGTGCTCCATAATTCCTATGATGTACACATTTTCTCCGTCGCAAATTGCATCGGCTTCGGCTTCAATTGCACCATCAAGATAATGATCTAAAAGCAATTTATTTCCTGGAATATTTTTTAATAAATCTATGACATGCTCTTCGAGTTCTTGTTTGTTGATGACAATTTTCATGCCTTGTCCTCCCAAAACATACGAAGGACGAACGAGTAATGGAAAATCTAGAACATCGGCCAAAGCACTTGCTTGGTCTGCATTTTCTGCAATTCCGAATTGTGGAAATGGGATTTTAAGCTCTGTTAAAAGCTCAGAAAAACGCCCTCTATCTTCGGCTAAATCTAAAGCATCAAAAGAGGTTCCTAGAATTTTTATTCCGTATTTAGATAATTTTTCAGCAAGTTTCAAAGCGGTTTGCCCACCTAATTGTACAATAACTCCTTCTGGTTTCTCATGACGAATGATATCGTAAATATGCTCCCAAAAAACAGGTTCGAAATATAATTTATCGGCTGTATCAAAATCGGTCGAAACCGTTTCGGGATTACAGTTTATCATGATGGTTTCGTAACCACATTCTTTAGCTGCTAAAACTCCGTGAACACAAGAGTAATCGAACTCGATTCCTTGTCCAATTCTATTGGGTCCAGAACCCAAAACAACTACCTTCTTTTTGTTGGTTACAATACTTTCGTTGTGAACGTATTTTTCTCCCGAAGCAGTTTCTATTTCAGCTTCAAAAGTGGAGTAATAGTAAGGTGTTAATGCTTTAAATTCGGCAGCACAAGTATCTACTAACTTATAAACTCGATTGATATTTTGCTCTTCACGTAATTTATAAACTTGACTTTCCAAACAACCCATCATATGTGCAATTTGTCTGTCGGCAAAACCTTTTTGCTTAGATTCTAGCAATAAATCTCTAGGTAAAGTATCTATTTTGTATTTAGAAATTTCTTTTTCTAAACTATATAATTCTTCATATTGTTTCAAGAACCACATATCTATTTTTGTGATTTCGTGAATGCGTGACAATGGAATTCCCATCGCAATAGCATCATAAATCACAAAAACCCTATCCCAACTTGCATAGGTTAGTTTGTCTATAATTTGCTCGTAATTTTTGTATCCTTTTCCGTCTGCTCCTAAGCCATTTCTCTTAATTTCAAGTGATTGCGTGGCTTTATGTAAAGCTTCTTGAAACGAACGACCAATTCCCATAACTTCTCCTACGGATTTCATTTGAAGCCCTAAAGTTCTGTCTGCTCCTTCAAATTTATCGAAATTCCAACGAGGAATTTTTACAATTACATAATCTAAAGTCGGTTCGAAAAGTGCTGAAGTAGATTTTGTAATTTGATTTTGAAGTTCATCTAAATGATAACCCAAAGCCAGTTTTGAAGCAATTTTTGCAATTGGATAGCCTGTCGCTTTAGAGGCTAATGCTGAGGAACGTGACACACGAGGATTTATTTCAATCGCTACAATATCTTCTTTATCATCTGGTGAAACGGCAAATTGTACGTTACAACCTCCTGCAAAATTTCCGATACTTCTCATCATCAAAATCGCCATATCACGCATTCTTTGAAACGTTGTGTCCGATAAAGTCATGGCTGGCGCTACCGTTATAGAATCTCCTGTATGAATTCCCATTGGATCCATATTTTCGATAGTACAAATAATAACTACATTGTCATTCTTATCACGAAGTAATTCTAATTCGTATTCTTTCCAACCCATTAATGCTTTATCGATAAGCACTTCGTGAATTGGCGACATTTCTAATCCGTAAGTTAGTTTTTCGTCGAAATCTTCTTTTTTATAAACAATTGCAGCTCCAGTTCCTCCTAGTGTAAACGATGGACGAATCACTAACGGGAAACCAAATTCCTGCGCAATTTCTTTTCCTTTTAAGAAAGAAGTTGCTGTTTTTGCAGGTGCTTGCGGAATCCCTATTTTATTTAAAAGGTTTTTAAATTTTTCTCTATCTTCCGTAATTTCGATAGCATTTACATCGACACCAATTAGTCTTACATTAAAATCTTTCCAAATTCCTTTTTCGTCAGCTTCTAAACAAAGATTTAAGGCTGTTTGTCCTCCCATTGTTGGTAAAACAGCATCAATTTGCGGATGTTCTTTTAGGATTTGAATAATCGATTTTGTTGTAAGTGGCAACAAATAAACATGATCCGCCATGGTTGGGTCGGTCATAATAGTTGCTGGATTAGAATTGATAAGGATTACTTCGATTCCTTCTTCACGAATAGAACGTGCCGATTGTGATCCTGCATAATCAAACTCACAGGCTTGACCGATTACGATTGGTCCTGAACCTATAATTAAAACCGATTTTATTGAATTGTCTTTTGGCATTGTGTAGTTGTAGTTAGTTGTGTGTTTTAGCCCCGATTACTTCACTTAATTTTTATTTTCATTGGAGTTCAGTGAACTTCGTTTGAAACGTAAATCCTTTTTATTTTTTCTTTAAAAATAAAAAGATTGAAGTGAATAGCGGGAAATAGCTTCAAAAATTTATTAATATTTATGAACAGATTTAAAAAAAAGCCGCTACTAATAAAAGTAACGGCTTTATATTGATTGTTAAATCATTATTTTTTGTGTCTTGGTTCACAAGAAACAGTCAATTTATGTCTTCCTTTAGCACGACGACGAGCTAAAACTTTTCTTCCATTTGCAGAAGCCATTCTGTCCATGAATCCGTGTTTGTTTCTTCTTTTTCTTTTCGATGGTTGGAACGTTCTTTTGCTCATTTTGTGTATCTTTAAATTCTTGTATAAATATCTTGTTGTAGGTTTCTTTCAAACCGAGTGCAAATATACAATGATTTTTTTTTCTTGCAAGTGGTTTTATAAAAATATTTTAATTCTTTTACTATATTTGCCATTCATTATAAAAACACTACTATGTTTCATAGAAATATTAAGCTTGTAATAGCAGCTCTAGTTATATTTACTGGGATTTGGCAATTTACCGAAGGGAATATTGGAAACGGGATTTTCCTTATTTTACTATCTGCAATTCCTATTTTCTTATATTTTAAAAACGAATTTATCCTTTTAGCCTTCTTAAAATTAAGAAAACAAGATTTTGCAGGTGCAAAAAGCTGGTTGGATAAGATAAAAAATCCAGAAACGGCTTTGGTACAAAAGCAACAAGGTTATTTTAATTATTTACACGGTTTGATGCTTTCGCAAACGAATTTGATTCAGGCGGAGAAATATTTTAAGAAAGCGATTAGTTTGGGATTAAGTATGGATCAGGATTTAGCGCTTGCAAAACTAAATTTGGCCGGAATTGCTTTGAGCAGAAGACGTAAAATTGAGGCTACTAATTTGCTTACTGAAGTTAAAAAATTAGATAAGCAAAATATGCTGAAAGACCAAGTAAAAATGATGAAAGATCAGATGAAAAAGATTTAACTAAAAAACCCTTCAAGAGTTTGAAACTCTTGAAGGGTTTAAAATATGTTTTTACTTCACAAACTCAATCGCTTTTCCCAAAGCTTCTTTAATTCCATTTGTATTTTTACCTTTTCCTGATGCGAAGAATGGTTGTCCTCCACCGTTTCCATCAATGTACTTTCCTAATTCTTTGATAACTGCGTTAGCGTTTAAGCTTTTTTCTGCAATCAGTTCTTTAGTAATATAACAATGAATATTTGGCATATTCTCTTCTATTGAAGCTAAAACTACAAACGAATTTGGTTTTGAACTTCCCAATGCTTGCGCCAAATCTTTGGTCGAACTCATACTTAAATCTACTTGTTTCGACAAAAAGTTAATACCATTAATTTCTTGAAATTCAGAAACTAAAGTATTTTTTAATCCATCGATTTTTTCTTTAAGCAATTGCTCGATTTGTTTTTTCAACTTCGCATTATCATCTTGCAATGAAACAACCGATTTTAAAATATCTTGTGGATTCTTCAATGCAATTTTTACTTCATCTAAAGTATTTTCTTGTAAAGCAAAATGTGCTTTTACAGCATCGCTAGTAATTGCTTCGATACGTCGAATTCCTGCTGCAACGGCTCCTTCAGAAATGATTTTGAAATGCCAGATTTCAGCGGTATTTTTCACGTGAATTCCACCACAAAGTTCCATGCTTTCTCCAAATTTAATCGCACGAACGTTGTCTCCGTATTTTTCGCCAAACAAAGCCATTGCTCCTTCGTCTAAAGCTTGTTGAATCGGAATACTTCTTCTTTCTACTAATGGTAATTGCTGTTGAATTCTCTCATTTACAAAATTTTCAACTTCTAGTAATTGCTCGTCTGTTACTTTACTAAAATGTGAAAAGTCGAAACGTAAATTATTTGGGTTTACCAATGATCCTTTTTGCTCTACGTGCGTTCCCAAAATAGTTCGCAATCCCAAATGCATTAAATGTGTCGCCGAGTGATTTCTAGACGATAAATCTCGCAAATCAGTATTTACTTTAGCTACAAAACTTGCAGATACATTCTCAGGCAATTGTTTCGCAAAGTGCAGAATTAAGTTGTTTTCTTTTTTAGTATCGATAATATCAATCGTTTCGTTAGCTGAAACTAAAGTTCCTTTATCTCCAACTTGACCTCCTCCTTCTGGATAAAACGGTGTGTTGTCTAAAACTATTTGGTATAAGATTCCATCTTTTTTAGAATCTACTTTACGAATACGAGTGATTTTTACATCATTCTCCGTTTTATCATAACCAACGAACGTCTCGACGTTTCCTGGAATTAAAACCGACCAATCTTCAGTCGAAACTTCTGATGCAGCACGCGAACGATTTTTTTGTTCTTGCATGGCAGCATTAAATCCAGCTTCATCTAATTCGTATCCTTTTTCACGAAGAATTAAAGCTGTTAAATCGATTGGAAAACCGAAAGTATCATATAATTCGAATGCTTTTGCTCCTAAAACTTCTTTTCCTTTTGTTTCAGCAACAACTTTATCTAATAATTGCAAACCTTGATCTAATGTTCTTAAAAACGAAGCTTCTTCTTCACGAATTACATTGGTAACTAATTGTTGTTGTGATTTGATTTCTGGGAAAAATTCTCCCATTTGGTTTGCCAAAACTTCTACCAATTTATTAATAAAAGGCTCTTTGGTATCCAAAAACGTAAATCCGTAACGAATCGCACGACGCAAAATACGACGAATTACATAACCTGCGCCAGTGTTAGATGGCAATTGTCCATCAGCAATAGCAAATGCTACCGCACGAACATGATCGACAATTACTCTGATAGCAATATTGGTCTTGTTTTGTTCTTCGCTTATGTTTTTAACTTCGTTTGAAGTATATTTATAACCTGTAATTTGTTCTACTTTTTCGATAAGTGGTGTAAAAACATCAGTGTCATAGTTAGATGTTTTTCCTTGCAACGCCATGCACAAACGCTCAAATCCCATTCCGGTATCTACGTGTTGTGCTGGTAATTTTTCTAGAGAACCATCGGCTTTACGGTTGAATTCCATAAAAACGTTGTTCCAGATCTCTACTACTTGTGGGTGGTCATTATTTACTAGACTTTTTCCTGAAACTAAAGCTTTTTCTGCATCAGTACGCAAATCGACATGAATTTCTGAACATGGTCCGCAAGGTCCTTGATCTCCCATTTCCCAGAAGTTATCTTTTTTGTTTCCTAAGATGATTCTGTCTTCGTCGATTAATCCTTTCCAGATATCCCAAGCTTCTTGGTCAAAAGGTACATTGTCTTCCTTGCTTCCTTCGAAAACGGAAACATATAAGTTTTCTTTTGGAATTTTATAAACTTCTGTCAATAATTCCCAAGCCCAATTAATAGCTTCTTTTTTGAAATAATCACCAAATGACCAGTTTCCTAGCATTTCGAACATCGTGTGATGGTACGTATCGAAACCTACATCTTCTAAATCATTGTGTTTTCCTGACACACGCAAACATTTTTGTGTATCGGCAATTCTTTGACTTTTTGGCGCTCCGTTTCCTAAGAAATATTCTTTGAATTGCGCCATTCCTGAATTGTTAAACATAAGCGTTGGATCGTCTTTAAGTACGATTGGTGCTGATGGAACGATAAGATGTCCTTTTGATTCGAAGAATTGAAGGTATTGCTTGCGGATTTCTTTTGATGTCATTTTTTTAATTTAAAAATTTAAAAATTTCAAGATTTAAAAATTATTTAGG
>NZ_JAYWDT010000179.1:0-3184 GCF_043779715.1 Flavobacterium sp. | reverse complement strand
ACATGAATTGGTGAAAAAATATTGGGATACATCCAACCCAATGCCAAAGGAATAAACACGGTGAGAATTATTGGAATATGAATAGAAATGATAAATTGAATGGCTTTTTTAAGGTTGGCATAAATTTTTCTTCCCATAGAAATGGCGTAAACCATTTTGTCTAAATCGTCGTTTATAATAATTAGAGATGCAGCTTGTTTGGCAATTTCAGTTCCTTTTTTGCCCATGGCGATTCCAATATGTGCAGCTTTTAAAGCTGGTCCATCATTGACACCATCGCCAGTCATGGCTACGATTTCTTTATTGGATTTTAATGCGTTGATGATTCTGAGTTTGGCTTCGGGAAACATTCTGGTAAATAAATTGATTTCTGAAACTTTCTTTTTGAATTCCTTATCGGATAATTTCATCAAATCTTCACCAGAAATACTATTTTCATAACCAACAAATCCTATTTGTTTGGCAATGGATGAAGTTGTTTCGGCATTGTCTCCAGTTATAATTTTTACAGCAATTCCGGCTTTGTAAAAATGTTGCAATACTAAGTGAATGTTCTTTTTTGGTGGATCATAAAATGCTAATAATCCTTTGAATTTTAGTTTGAATTCTTGTTGTGTTTTTGGATAATTTTTGCCTTCAAATGTTGCTTCACCAACACCTAAAATCCGATAACCTTCAATTGATAATGATTTTATGGCTTCTAGTATTGCTTTTTTTTCTTTAACTGAAAGTTTAGAAATTGCCATTATTGCTTCTGCTCCACCTTTGGCAGCAATAATTTGATTTCCGATTTTATTTTCGAAAATGTGCGTCATCATGGGTGGTTTTCCAGATAATGGATATTCGTGCACCATTTTAAAATGCGAACGTTGGTCTTCTTTGATGACTTTAGAATAGGTTTCGTGCAATGCGACTTCCATAGGATCAAACGGAATGGATTCGCTTGCCCACATTGATAATGAAATTAATTCCTTTTCATCATCAGATAAATCAGATTCTAAATCAGAAATTTTTTGAGATTTTAGCGTAAATATTTTCGCCAAACTCATCGTATTTTCTGTAATGGTTCCGGTTTTATCAATACAAATTACTGTGGCACTTCCCAATGTTTCAACCGTTTTCATTTGCTTGACAATGATTCCTTTTTTCATCATTCGCCAAGCGCCAAGTGCCATAAATGTGGTGAATGAAATAGGGATTTCTTCTGGCAAAATACTCATTGCCAAGGTTAATGCTTTGAGTAAACTGTCAAATAAATTATACGAATGATAATAATTAATACCCCAGACAATCAGAAAAACAATACCACCAGCAATTGCCATTTTCATTACAAAACTTCCAATTTGGATTTCTAAAGGCGTTTTTTCTTCTTTAATACTTTCGAGACTTTCGCCTATAATTCCTAATTGGGTTTTTCCACCAATAGCTGTAACAATTGCTATTACCAATCCGCTTGCAACTGTTGTTCCTTGAAAAATTTTGTTTTCTTTGGATGATTTGTCTTTGATGACCGACATTGATTCACCAGTTAAAATCGCTTCGTTTACTGAAAAATCGTTGGAATGAATTATGGCTCCATCAGCTGCAATGGAACTTCCTTCCTCAACCAGTAAACTATCACCAATTACTAATTCTTCGGTTTTAATTTCAATAGTTTTTCCGTTACGAATAACTTTGCATTTTGGTTTTGTAAAATCTTTTAGTTTGGATAATGCGTTACGACTTCTCGCATTTTGATAGGATGAAATAGCAGAAATCAAAACAATTGCAGAAAGCAAAAATAATGCATCAGATGTTTTTCCACTAAAAAAATAAACTATCGATGCAACTAATAAAAGTAAAACCATCGGGTCTTTAAAAAACTTTAAAATCGCCTTAAGTATATGATTTTCATGTTTGTAAACAACCACATTTTCTCCGTGATTTTTTCTTGAAAAAATCACTTCTTCATCTTTTAATCCTTTTATATCGAAATTGTTTGTTGACATCAGTACTTTATTTAAAAAGAATATGCAACAAATTTGAGTATAAATCTGTAGTTGTAGTTTATATAATTATATGAAAATTTGTATAATTATTTGATAAAACTATCGTTTTTCTCTGTACCAATCGAGTCTTTTTTCAATTTTTTGAAATTTTAAAATTACCGAAATAATTATTTTTAGTCTTACAAAAGCAGTTTCACTTTTTACCACATAATCAAAAGCTTTGTGGTGCAAACAGCTTACTGCTACTTCAATTTTATCTTGAGATGAAAGAAATATTACTGGAATTTCTACATTTGAAATTTTTATTTTATCCAAAACATCCAATCCATTCATAGCATTTTTATCAATACCATCAAGGTGATAATCTAAAATGACTACATCGGGTTTTTTATACAAATTTTTAAGGCAAAGTTCGCCAGTAGCATATGTTTCTATTTCAAAATCACCTTCGTTTAAAAACATAGTTTCCAATGATTTTAGAAAAAATTCATCGTCATCTACTAAAAAAAGTTTTGGTTTTTTGTGGTTTTCCATTATCCGCTTTTATTTTTTTAATTTTACTTCTATCTCATTGCAAGCCAATGTGCAAATACTTCCCAGTTTTAGAACCAAATTATTTAGTTCTCCGTTAAAATCTATTGGCTCATTCTTATCTTGAATTTTTTTGGCAATACTTTCAGCTTCCTCTTTCTTAATCATTATAGAAAATGAAGGAATCATTTTGTGAACGGCAGCTTTTAGTAAACTCCAATCTTTTTTTTCTAGACTTTCCTTCATTGCAATTACCAATGTTGGTGTCTGCTTCAAATAAATATTTATCATATCTGAGGTCAATTTAGGATTTGAATTGGAAATCTTATTTACTGCATCAATATCGATGTGTTTTAAAACTTGCTGTTCACTTTTTTCTTGAAAATCATATTTTATTTTTTGGTTTGGATTTTTTATTAGACTTACTATTTTGTTGTATAACTTTTTTTCATCTACTGGTTTGGAAATGTAATCATTCATTCCTAAAGCTATACATTTTAACAAATCTACAGTCGTTACATCTGCTGTTAAAGCAATAATTGAAATATCAGATTTTAGGGTATTTCTTATGTAATCGGTAGTTTGAAATCCGTTCATCACTGGCATTTGAAGATCCATTAAAACAATATCGTATGGATTGTTTTTTAACTTTTCAATTGCTAATT
>NZ_JAYWDT010000178.1:0-35980 GCF_043779715.1 Flavobacterium sp. | reverse complement strand
CAGAAATGAAGCGCTTTTTTATTTTCTAAAAATAAAACAATCTAAAAATACAATTTTAACTTTGTATCTTTGGCACTTTGCAACTTTGAACCTTATATAAATTGATTTCAAAAGCCACGATAGATACTGTTTACGAAACTGCTCGAGTAGAGGAGGTCATTGGCGATTTTGTGCAACTAAAACGAGCAGGAAGTAATTACAAGGGATTGTCTCCGTTTTCAGACGAGCGTTCGCCGTCATTTATGGTGTCGCCAGCAAAAGGGATTTGGAAAGATTTTAGTTCCGGAAAAGGCGGAAACGCGATAGCATTCATTATGGAACACGAACATTTTTCGTATCCAGAGGCCATCAGATATTTGGCAAAGAAATACAATATCGAAATTGAAGAAACTGAACAATCGCAAGAGGAAAAAGAACAAGCAGGTGAAAAAGAAAGTATGTATCTCGTTTCGGAATTTGCAGCAAAGTTTTTTCAAAACACGATGATGAATACCGATGAGGGTAAATCAGTAGGACTTTCGTACTTCAAAGAAAGAGGATTTACAAACGATACCATCAAAAAATTTGGGCTAGGTTATTCGCCCGAAGCATGGGACGCATTTACAAAAGAAGGATTAGGACAAGGTTATAAGCTAGATTATTTAGACAAAGTTGGATTAACCATTCTCCGAGATGACGGCAAGCATTTCGATCGTTTCAAAGGGCGTGTTATGTTTCCAATACAAAGTATGTCTGGTCGGGTTTTGGGTTTTGGCGGACGTATTTTGACTAATGATAAAAAAGCGGCAAAATATTTGAACTCGCCCGAAAGCGAAATATATCATAAAAGTAAAGTTTTGTACGGAATTTACCATGCAAAACAATCCATAGCAAAACTAGATAATTGCTTTTTGTGCGAAGGTTATACCGATGTAATTCAGATGCAACAAGCCGGAATAGAAAATGTAGTTTCGTCTTCTGGAACTGCACTTACACCAGATCAAATCCGATTAATAAATCGATTAACAAAGAATATTACTGTGCTTTTTGATGGCGATGCCGCAGGACTTCGCGCATCTATTCGAGGAATCGATTTAATCCTTGAAGAGGGTATGAATGTTAAGGTTTGTACTTTTCCAGAAGGAGATGATCCCGATAGTTTTGCCCGAAAAACACCACTCGACGAGCTTTTGTTGTATTTCGAAAACAATGCGATGGATTTTATTCAATTCAAAGCTTCCTTATTGATGAAAGACGCCAAGAATGATCCTATCAAGAAAGCAGAGCTCATTCGTGATATGGTAAATAGTATTTCGAAAATTCCAGACAGAATAAAGCGAGAAATATACATACAAGAATGTTCTCGAATTATGGATATTTCCGAAGAAGTTTTGTTTAATACTTTGGCACAACTGGTTAAAAAAGACATTTCCGATGCTGGAAAAAAGCAAAAAAATCCCGAAGCTTCGGGACAAAAAGCATTCGAAGTTCATAAAAACGAAAATATTGCGGTTAATGCAAAAGTTGATGTATTGTATGAATTGGAACTTAAAATTATCGAAATCCTTTTGCTTTACGGAAATGTAGAAGAAGATTTTGAAGATTTTGTTTTCAAAGCAAATGAAGAAGGCGAGTTATTAGAGATAAAAGAAGTAAATAAATGCAAAGTTTTTCAACGTATTTATTTAAGTCTTCAAGAAGATGAGGTCGAGTTGGGAACACCAATATTTAAAGATATATACAACGATTTGATTTCTTATTTTAATGAGAATGAGAACTTCGAAATCGAGCAATATCTCATGAGACTTTCGCCAGAATTAGCACAAGAAGTTACCACAATCCTTATGGATGATGAGAAAGTTACTTTGCACAACTGGGAGGCCCAACAAATTTATGTAAAGCAAAAAGGAGAAACAATTAGCCAATATGTATCGGAAACAATACTTACTTTGCGTTGGTTTTTAGTTAATAAAATCATCGAAGAAATAAAATCAAACTTATCCAAAGAAATAGAATCAGATAACTCCGAAAATCTATCTATGGCAATGGATTACTCTAAATTAGTAAATAATTTTTCTAACAAGTTAGGGCGAGTTATGTCGCGTTACAGCTAAACAATCTCCAAAGTTTTAGCTTTATTTACTAAATCGACTAAATTTGTAACATTCAACTTTGCCAAAAGTCTTAATTTATATGTGCTTATCGTTTTTTCATTAAGATTCAAAGCTTGAGCAACTTCTTTATTTTTCTTCCCGTTACTCAGATAACGCAAAACCTCGATTTCGCGAGATGATAATTTTCTATACAATCTTTCAGATTTAGCTTGTTTAGAAATTAACGCCATATTTTTCTTTACAGCATCACTAAAAATAATTGCACCACGATTTACTTTTATAATTGTAGAAGTTAAAACATCTAATTTTTCGGTTTTTTGTACAAAGGCAAAAACACCAGCTTTTATAGCGTTTGGTGCATAAATTTGCTCGTTTAAGTTAGAAAACAAGATAATTTTTACCTTAGGAAAATCTTTTAGTAAATTCTTAATTAGGTTTATACTCGAAAGACCTTCGAGTTCTAAATCCAAAAGTAAGACATCAATTTCCTTTCGTTTTAGCATCTCCGATACCATTTCAAAATTATCAACAATTCCTACTAGAGAAACATCAGCATGTTCTTTGTAGTAAGCTCGAATACCGTAATGTACAACAGGGTGATTGTCTGCAAGACCTATTTTTACCATGACTTTAAAGTTTAAATAGTTAGACTAAAAACGAATGTATAGTAAAGATACGGAATATTTTTATAAACAATTGGTAATCAAGTAATAAATTACTTATAAATTTCAGGAATTAAACAAACAGGAATTGGGTTCATTTTGTGCTGATTAATTGTGTTTAATCGTTTGTAAATTTCAAAGACTACTTTCTGACGACCGTTGAAATCATTAGTGTTTTTGCCGTTTTCTAACGCAATCATAGCCCATTCTAATTCGGTATAACTAGCGCCAAGTTGGTCTTCGTCGCTTCGGTCATCTCCAAATAATCCATCAGTCGGTGCTGCTTTTTGTATAGATTCAGGAACATTAAGATAAGCAGCAAGTGCACGAACATCACTTTTCATCAAATCGGCAATGGGGCTCAAGTCTACCCCGCCATCTCCATATTTGGTAAAAAAACCAACACCAAAATCTTCTACTTTATTTCCCGTTCCAGCCACTAATAATCCGTGAATTCCAGCCAAATAATACAAACTCGTCATACGCAATCTCGCTCTAGTGTTGGCAAGCGATAAATTTAGTTTGGCTTCATTGTCCGAAGAAGGAACTTCGGCCTTAAAACTCTCAAAAACAGGAGTCAAATCTACACGAGTATGAGTCACGTTTGTAAAACATTTTTTAAGCTGAGTAATATGCTCTTGTGCTCTGTTTACATGACTTTGCGCTTGGTGTATAGGCATTTCGACACACAAAACGTTTAGTCCAGTTTGTGCGCATAAAGTTGAGGTAACTGCCGAATCTATTCCGCCCGAAATTCCTATAACAAAACCATTTCCTTTGGCATTTTGTGCATAGGTTTTAAGCCAGTTTACAATATGTTCGTTAACTTTTTCACAATTTATGGTACTATTTTTTTGCATGACAACTTTTGTTTTAAAAACGAATGTATATTTGCAAAAATAATAATATTAAGGAGCTATTCCCGCTGTTCGCTATATCTTTTTCTTTTTCCTTTAAAAAGAAAAAGGTAATTACGTGAGTAATTGGACATCAGGGCTAAAAAAATCATGTTTATGAGAAAATATTTAATACTCGTTCTATTCCTATTTGCAATTGTTTCGTGTACTCAAAAAAGTAAAATTCAAGAAAAAGCAGAGGAAATTTCAGTAAATATAACAGTAGATCGCTACGACAAAGCTTTTTTTGAAACACCTTCAAGCGAATTGCCAAAACTAAAAGTACAATATCCAGAGTTTTTCCCGCCATCAATATCAGATTCGGTTTTGGTAAACAAGATGCAAAATCCACTTTGGAGAGAACTATATGCTGAGGTGCAAAAACGTTATGGTAATTTCGATAAAGAAACAGCCGAAATAGAGGATTTGTTTCGTTATATCAAATACTATTATCCAAAAACACAAATTCCAAAAGTATATACAGTAATTCAGGAAATGGATACAGATTATAAAGTGATTTATACCGAAAAAGCATTAATTATTTCGTTAGAATTATATTTGGGTAAAAACCACAAATTTTACGAATTCCCAAATTATATGAAGCAAACTTTCGAGCCTTCACAGATATTACCAGACATTGTAGAGAGTTTTTCTAGAGCAAAAGTAAAACCTCCCGTTACAAAGGATTTGCTATCGCTTATGATATATTCAGGAAAACAATTGTATTTAAATGATGTTTTGTTGCCAGAATATACAGACGAAGACAAGATTTGCTACACGCCAGAACAGCTTAAATATTGTCAAGATAATGAAGCTAACATGTGGAGATTCTTCATCGAAGAAAAATTATTGTATGATACAGATCCTAAATTATCTCAACGTTTTATAAGTCCAGCGCCATTTTCTAAATTTGGATTATCATCAGACAACGAAACTCCAGGAAGATTAGGAGCGTGGTTTGGTTTGCAAATCGTACGCTCGTTTATGGAAAATAATGATATCCCAATGCAGCAAATGTTGCTTATGGATGCTAAAGATATTTTTCAAAAATCTAAATACAAACCGAAGAAATAAATCACGAACTTTCTTATTAGAAATATAAAAATCAAAAAAATGACTTCTGAAATAAAATTTAACATACAACTAGACGAAAATCGTGTTCCTGAAAAACTGCATTGGTCAGCACAAGATGGTGGTGTAGAAACTGAGGAAACAAAAGCTATTATGCTTTCTATTTGGGATAACAAAGCCCAAGAAACAATGCGAATTGATTTATGGACAAAAGACATGCCTGTCGATGAGATGAAAGTATTTTTTCATCAAACATTAGTTGCAATGGCTGATACTTTTCACCGTGCTACTGGCGACGAAAAAATGACCGATACCATGAAAGATTTTTGCGAATATTTTGCTGAGAAGCTAGAGTTGAAAAAGTAAATAAAAAAGGTTAGCCTATGGCTAACCTTTTTTATTTAAAATATCTTTTGATTTATTTAAAATCCATTTTCTTTAAAAATCTCTTGATTTACTTCGTCTATATAACTTAAAAGACCTTCTTTTCCGGTGTGTTCCGTTGCGGAAGTTACAAAATGATGTGGCATTTCTGCCCAATTATTAGCAAGTAAAGCTTTGCGATAAGCAGCAACATGTTGGTCTACTTTTCCTTTGCTAATTTTGTCTGCTTTAGTAAAAACAATACAAAAAGGCAATTCGATTTCGCCAAGATAAGTGATAAATTCTAAATCTATTTTTTGTGCCTCGTGGCGAATATCTATTAGTACAAAAGCGCAAACGAGCTGTTCTCTTTTTTCGAAATAATCGGTGATAAATTGCTGAAATACTTCTTTTGTTTTTTTAGAAACCTTGGCGTAACCATAGCCTGGTAAATCCACAAGAAACCAGTTGTTGTTTATTTTAAAATGATTTATTAATTGTGTTTTTCCTGGTCTTCCAGAGGTTTTAGCTAAACTTTTGTGATTGGTCAGCATGTTTATTAACGATGATTTTCCAACGTTAGATCGTCCAATAAAAGCATATTCTGGCAAGCGTTCTTGCGGACACAAACTCACGATAGAATTGCTTATAATAAATTCGGCGGTATTAATTTTCATTTAATATGTTTTACGCTAAAATATAGCGGTATAATTATTTTTTAAAGACGAAGTCAGTTTTTAATGCTCAGCTTTTGTAGTCAGCCACTCATCAAGCAAACGGTTAAACTCGTCTGGATGTTCCATCATTGCTGCGTGACCACATTTTTCAATCCAGTATAAGGTCGAATTGGGTAATAATTTATGAAATTCTTCGGCAACATCTGGAGGAGTAACTTTGTCATTTCTGCCCCAAATAATTCCTGTTGGAACGTGCATTTTTGGCAAATCTTTTGCCATATTATGACGAATGGCACTTTTAGCAATAGTCAAGGTTTTTATTAGTTTGATTCGGTCGTTTGCCACAGCATAAACTTCATCCACAATTTCTTTGGTTGCAACTTTTGGATCATAAAACACATCTTCAGCTTTCTTTTGAATGTAATCGTAATCACCTCTTCTTGGATAACTATCTCCCATGGCGCTTTCGTAAAGACCTGAACTTCCTGTAATTACAAGTCCAGAAACGCGTTCTGGATACATTTTTGTAAAGTACAAAGCAATATGTCCGCCCAATGAATTTCCTACAAGAATTACTCTGTCGAAACCTTTGTATGTGATAAAATCTTTAACATATTTCGAGAATGATTTTACGTTGGTTTTTAGTATGTTTTGTGTGTATAAAGGCAGTTGTGGTATAACAACTTTATAACCTTTTGCAGGAAAATAATTAGCAACACCATCAAAATTACTCAACCCGCCCATTAATCCATGCAGAATAATAATTGGAGTTCCTTCTCCAGCCTCAAAATATTCGTACTTACCTTCTCTCTTTAAGTTATCCACAGTCAATCGTTTTGTCTTTAAATAGTTGCAAATATAGGGCTAAAATACGAAATATAAATCCTGTCTTTTTTTATAACATCATTTTTTTGTTAATAAGTCGTAAATATTGATTCTTCTTGATTTTGCATTTGTTTAACGTCAAAAAAGATAAAACTTATCAACAAAGTGGTATTTTGTGGTAAAAGGTGGTAAATAATTATTTATATTTGCTAACAATCATATAAAATCATAACTACTTGAACACCATTGTAGGAACATACGAATGTAAGGTCGATTCTAAAGGAAGGCTCATGATGCCTAATCCTTTGAAGAAGCAGCTAAGCGAGTCTTTGAAAGAAGGTTTTGTTTTAAAGCGTTCTGTTTTTCAGCAATGTTTGGAATTATATCCAATGCAAGAATGGAATTTGATGATGCAAAAAATTAACAAACTGAATCGATTTGTAAAAAAGAACAACGATTTTATTCGTCGTTTTACTGCTGGAGTTCGTGTTGTCGAAATTGATGCAACGGGGAGATTATTAATCCCGAAAGATTTAGCGGTTTTTGCTTCGGTTTCAAAAGATATTGTATTGTCATCTGCGGTGAATATTATTGAAATCTGGGACAAAGATTTATATGAAAAAGCGATTGATGATTCGGTTGGAGATTTTGCAGATTTGGCAGAGGAAGTAATGGGTAACGTAAATGACGATGACAATGGAATATCATAATCCAGTTTTGCTAAAAGAAACGGTCGATGGTTTAAATATTAAGCCAGACGGAGTGTATGTAGATGTGACTTTTGGTGGTGGCGGACATTCGAAAGAAATCCTGTCACGTCTTGGTCCTGAAGGAAAATTATTTGGTTTCGACCAAGATGAAGATGCTTGGAAAAATGCTTTGCCAGATGAAAGATTTACATTAATACAAGAAAATTTCAGATATATAAAAAGATTCTTACGTTTTAACGGAATTAAAAAAGTAGACGGAATTCTTGCCGATTTAGGTGTTTCTTCTCATCAGTTTGACGTTCCTGAAAGAGGTTTTTCTACTCGTTTTGATGCCGAATTGGATATGAGAATGAGTAAAAAAAATGATTTAACAGCTTTTAATGTTGTTAATGAATATGACGAAACAAACCTAAGACGTATTTTTTCAGAGTTCGGAGAATTAGGAAATGCTTTGGCGATTGCTCGAGCAATTATTGAAGCTCGTGAAAAAGAGAAAATAGTAAATACTGAAGATTTAAAACAAGTTTTGGCTAGATTTTTACCTAATAATAAAGCGCATAAAATTTTGGCTCAAATATACCAATCTATCCGTATCGAAGTAAATCAAGAAATGGATGTTTTGAGAGAATTTTTAGAACAATCACTAGAAGTTTTGGGCGAAGGCGGAAGGTTAAGCGTTATTTCTTATCATTCACTAGAAGACCGATTGGTAAAAAGATTTATGAAAAACGGATTGTTTGAAGGTGAACCTGAAAAAGATTTCTTCGGACGATTCGAAGTTCCTTTCAAATTAATTGGAAAAATGATTATTCCGTCAAACGAGGAAATTAAAATAAACAATCGTGCTCGAAGTGCAAAACTTCGAATTGCAGAAAAAAAGTAAAATGAAAGGTAATATTTATAACATATTAAAAGCAAGATTTCTTGTCAATGAAGACGCTACAAAAAACTGGCGTTTCATTGTATTTCTGCTTTTAATGGCTATAATCATGATTGCAAACACACATAGTTACGAGAAAAAGATTTTCAAAATTGCCGATTTAACAGATGATGTAAAAGAATTGCGTTCGGAGTTTGTAGACAGACGTTCGGAATTAATGAAAATAAAAATGGAATCGACTGTGGCCGAAAAAATGTTTGATAAAGGAATTTTACCATCATCGGTACCACCAAAAAAAATAAAAGTAATCAAAGAAATAACTCCTTGGTATAAATTATGGCAATAGAAGATAGAAATATTTTAAAACGTATATACGTAATTGCTTTAGTTATTCTAATTATGGTAACGGCCGTAGGTGTAAAACTCACTAATATACAGTGGGTTGAAGGTGCTTATTATCGAAAATTAGCCAAAGAAAGATCTATCAAAAATTTTATAATTCCTGCAAATCGTGGTAATGTATATTCTTCCGACGGAAGTTTGCTTGCAACCTCAATTCCTAAATATACAATTCGTTTTGATGCTTTAGCGCCAAGCAAAGAAAATTTTGATTCTTATATTAAAGATTTATCGGACTCACTTTCCGTTTTACTAAAAAAATCTTCTAGTACTTATTTGAATGATTTCAGAAAAGCTAGAGCCAATAAAAACAGATATTTTCTTTTGGCTAAAGATTTGAGTTATACGCAATATGCTACGGTCAAAAATTTTCCATTATTTAATCTTGGTCCAAACAAAGGCGGTATGATAACCGAACAAAGAACCGTTCGTGAACATCCTATCGGAAAAATTGCAGCAAGAACAATTGGTTACGAGCGTTATGATGACAACGGAAATTTATTGCCAGTAGGAATAGAAGGTGCGTTTGGAAAATATCTAAACGGTAAAGACGGTAAAGTTTTAAAACAAAAAATTGCACAAGGACAATGGAAACCCATTCGTGATAATAACGAAGTTGAGCCGCAAGATGGTTATGATATTGTCTCAACGATAGATGTTTACATACAAGACATTGCACATCACGCTTTGCTGAAACAACTAATCGAATATGATGCCGATCATGGTTGTGTTGTGGTTATGGAAACCAAAACAGGTGCTGTAAAAGCTATTTCTAATTTAGGAAAAGACAAGGACGGTTCTTATTATGAAACCATAAATTATGCAGTAGCTGAATCGCACGAGCCTGGTTCTACATTCAAACTGGTCGATTTGATAGCTCTTCTTGATGATGAAAAAATAGATACCAGCAAAGTATATAATACCAATGGTGGTGTGGTTACTTATCGAGGACGAAAAGTGCGTGATTCTCACGAAGGTGGTTACGGGAAAATATCTTTAGCAAGAGGTTTTGAAGTTTCGTCAAACACAGTAATGGCACAAGCAGTGTATGAAAATTACAATAAAAATCCAAAGCAGTTTGTAGATAGAATCAATAATTTAGGATTAAACAAGCCGCTTGGATTGCCATTTAAAGGAGAAGGTAGAGCTTATATTCCACAACCAGGAGAAAATGGATGGTCGACAATTACTTTACCATGGATGGCCTTTGGATATAATGTTTCAGTAACACCTTTGCAAACACTTACATTATACAATGCGATTGCAAACAATGGTGAAATGGTTAAACCATTATTTGTTCAAGAAGTTAAGGAATGGAATAAAACCATAAAGAAGTTTGATAAACAAATCATTAATCCAAAAATATGTTCTGATGAAACTTTGAAAAAAGTGCGTGCTGTACTTCAAAATGTAGTTAAAAGAGGAACGGGTTCAAAGTTGTATTCTAAAGATTTCTCCATGGCGGGTAAAACGGGAACTGCAAAAGTAGATTACCATAAAACCGATGGAAGTATGTACTATGCATCTTCTTTTGCGGGGTATTTTCCAGCAGAAAATCCTAAATATTCTTGCATTGTGGTGGTTCATAAGCCTAATACATCAAAAAATAATTATTACGGAGCCGATGTTGCTGGTCCAGTTTTCAAACGAATTGCGCAAAAAGTTTTTACTGATGTGCCATCAACTAATGTAGTAAAAAATCTAAAAAAGAATAATCCAGCTCAAGACAAAAATTATTTGACTTACAATGATAAGGTCAATAAAAAACCAATATCAATACCTAATTTGCGTGGTATGTCTGGAATGGATGCGGTTGCTTTACTCGAAAATTTAGGAATGAAAGTAAAAGCTATCGGAGTTGGAAAGGTAAAAAAACAATCGATACAAGCAGGTCAACCAATATTAAAAAACAATACAATAATTTTAGAATTGTCATAAATGCTTTTAAAAGAAATTTTATATAAAGTCGCTCTCGAAGTTGTTCACGGTTCAACCGATGTTGCTGTGCATAATATTCATTTTGATTCTCGAAAAATAGAATCAAATGATGTTTTTGTAGCAATTCGTGGTTCGGTTTCAAATGGACATGAGTTTATAGATAAAGCCATTTCGTTAGGTGCTACCGTGATTATTTGTGATACATTACCAACTGATTTATTGTCAACAATCACTTACGTAAAAGTAAAGGACACGAATGCCGCTTTGGCATATTTGTCAACAAATTTTTATAATAATCCATCACGAAAACTGCAATTAGTTGGGATCACAGGAACCAATGGAAAAACAACAATTGCGTCATTATTATATCAATTATTCAAAAAAGCAGGTTTCAAAGTCGGATTGCTTTCTACAGTAAAAATCTTGGTTGATGAAGTAGAATATAAAGCAACACATACGACACCAGATTCATTAACTATCAATTATTTTTTAGATAAAATGGCTGAAGCTGGTTGCGAATATTGCTTTATGGAAGTAAGTTCACACGGAATTCATCAAAAACGTACCGAAGGTTTACAATTTGTAGGTGGCGTTTTTACAAACTTATCGCACGATCATTTAGATTATCACCCAACATTTGCAGAATATCGTGATGTGAAGAAATCATTCTTCGATAATTTACCTAAAAATGCATTTGCTTTATCAAATATAGATGATAAAAATGGTGCCGTAATGATGCAAAATACCAAAGCAAGAAAATTGTCTTATGCATTAAAAACGTATGCCGATTATAAAGCAATTATTATCGAAAATCAGTTAAGCGGATTACTATTAAAAATAAACGAACAAGAAGTTTGGGTTCGACTTATCGGAACTTTCAATGCGTATAATTTATTAGCAATTTACGGCGTGGCCATCGAATTAGGAATCGAAAAGCTAGAAGTTTTAAGACTCTTGTCAGAATTAGAAAGTGTTTCTGGTCGTTTTCAGTTTATAGTTTCCGAGCAAAACATCACGGCAATTGTCGATTATGCACACACGCCAGATGCTTTAGAAAACGTCTTAAGCACTATAAATGATATTCGTACTCGCAACGAACAACTCATAACCATTGTAGGTTGTGGCGGTGATCGTGACAAAACCAAACGTCCAATCATGGCAAATATCGCTTCTGAAATGAGCGACAAAGCAATATTAACATCAGACAATCCAAGAACGGAAAATCCTGAGATCATTATTACCGAAATGGAAGCTGGAATTACAGCCATTAATTATAAAAAATACATGTCTATTGTTGATAGAAAACAAGCTATAAAAACCGCTTGTCAATTAGCAAAATCAGGCGATATAATTTTAATAGCAGGAAAAGGACACGAAACCTATCAAGAAATAAATGGGGTTCGTCATGATTTTGATGATATGCAAATTGTAAAAGAAATTTTAGAACAACTAAATAAATAAAGTTCAATCGTTGATTCGGTTAATAGATTAACCGAATCAACGAATAACCAAATAAACTAAACTATGCTATACTATTTATTCGAATACTTAGATAAATATTTTGATTTTCCAGGCGCTGGAGTTTTTCAATATATCACATTTAGATCAGCATTAGCGATTATCATGTCATTACTTATTTCGACTATTTTCGGAAAAAGAGTCATTAGTTATTTAAGTCGTTTGCAAGTTGGAGAAACAGTCAGAGAGCTAGGTCTTGAAGGACAAACTCAAAAAGCTGGAACACCAACAATGGGAGGATTAATAATTATATTTTCCACTTTGCTTCCTGTTCTTTTATTAGCAAAACTGAATAATATTTACATTATACTTCTAATTATAACCACACTTTGGATGGGAGCTATTGGATTTCTTGATGATTATATCAAAATTTTCAAAAAAGACAAAGCAGGATTAAAAGGAATTTTCAAAGTAATTGGTCAAGTTGGATTAGGAATTATCGTAGGAGCTACATTGTATTTTCATCAAGATGTAACTATTCGTGAGGATATTTCAAAAAACAAAATCGAAATCAATTCTGCTCAAAACGTAGCAAATTTACTTTCGTTAGATAAAAAATCGACTGCGACAACTATTCCATTTTTTAAGGATAATGAATTCGATTATGCCGAATTATTGGCATGGACAGGCGATGGTTATGAGAATTATGCTTGGCTAATTTTTATTCCAATCGTAATTTTTATCATTGTTGCGGTTTCAAATGGAGCCAATCTAACCGATGGGATTGATGGTTTAGCAGCAGGAACTTCGGCAATAGCAGTTATTGCTTTGGGTGTTTTCACATTCGTTTCTGGAAATATTATTTTCTCTAATTATCTCAATATTATGTTTATCCCAAATTCGGGAGAAATGACGGTTTTTATTGCTGCATTCGTAGGAGCGTTAGTCGGATTTTTGTGGTATAATAGTTACCCAGCAGCTGTATTTATGGGAGATACAGGAAGTTTAACCATAGGCGGAATTATAGCCGTTTTAGCAATTGCAGTTCGAAAAGAAATGCTAATTCCAGTTATTTGCGGGATTTTTCTTGCCGAAAATTTATCGGTGGTTTTGCAAGTTTTTTATTTTAAATATACTAAAAAACGTTTTGGCGAAGGTCGAAGAATCTTTCTTATGTCGCCTTTGCATCATCATTATCAAAAGAAAGGATATCACGAAAGTAAAATCGTAACCCGTTTCTGGATTGTCGGAATTTTATTGGCTATAGTGTCAATAGTAACTTTAAAATTACGATAATATGAGATTAGTAATTCTTGGAGGAGGAGAAAGCGGTGTTGGTACAGCGATTCTTGGTAAAAAGAAAGGATATGATGTATTTGTTTCTGATTTTGGAAAAATAAAAAATAATTACAAAGAAGTCTTAATTCTTAATAAAATTAAGTTTGAAGACGAGCAACATTCAGAGGAATTAATACTCAATGCTGATTTGGTGATGAAAAGTCCAGGAATTCCTGATAAATCGCCAATCGTTAAGAAATTGAAAGAAAAAAATATTCCTGTTATTTCTGAAATTGAGTTTACGGCACAGTTTACTAATGCGACAACGATAGGAATCACTGGAAGTAATGGTAAAACAACAACAACAATGTTGGTGTATCATTTGCTAAAACAAGGTGGGTTGAATGTGGGTTTAGCAGGAAATATAGGTAAAAGCTTTGCTTGGCAAGTTTCCGAAGATAAATATGATGTTTATGTGCTGGAATTAAGTAGTTTTCAGTTGGATGGAATAGAAAATTACAAGCCACATATTGCCATAATTACAAATATTAGTCCAGATCATTTAGACAGATATGATTATAAATATGAAAAATATATAGAATCGAAATTCAGAATCACAATGAATCAAACGGAAGATGATTATTTGATTTATGATGCCGATGACGAAGCCATAAGTAATTGGCTAAAAAATAACAAAACGAGAGCGAAATTAATTCCATTTTCATTAACAAAACAATTTGAATTTGGCGCTTACGAAACAGAAAAAAATATAAATATAAATACCAATAACGACCCATTTGTTATGCTAACATCTCAACTATCACTCGAAGGAAAACACAACGTAAAAAACGCTTTAGCAGCTACTTCTGTGGCACAATTATTAAAAATCAGAAAAGCGACCATACGTGAGAGTTTAGCTGATTTTCAAGGTGTCGAGCATCGTTTGGAAAAAGTGCTTAAAATTCAGAATGTACAATACATCAACGATTCTAAAGCAACAAACGTAAATGCTACATTTTACGCTTTAGATAGTATGACATCGCCAACCATTTGGATTGTAGGAGGTGTAGATAAAGGAAATGACTATTCAGAATTGATGGAATTGGTAAATAAAAACGTAAAATCAATTATTTGCCTAGGAGTAGATAATAAGAAAATAATTGAAGCATTTGGCAATGTTGTAGATGAACTAATCGAAGTTTCTTCTATGACCGAAGCAGTTCGTCAAGCATATAAAATGGCAGAAAAAGGAGATGCAGTTTTATTGTCTCCAGCTTGTGCCAGTTTCGATTTGTTCGAAAATTATGAAGACAGAGGAAGACAGTTTAAACAAGCAGTTCAAAATCTTTAATTTTAGATTTTAGATATCAGATTTTAGATTTATGACAAACGAAGAATTAAAATTACGAACAAAGAAATTTTCTTTGATGATAATAGATTTGGCCGAAAAACTCCCAAACTCTCTATCCGTAAGAGTTGTTCAAATCAAATTATAAGATCTGCTACATCTGTTGGAGCTAATTACAGGGCTGTTTGTAGAGCAAGAAGTGATAAAGAATTTGTTGCGAAAATGAATATAGTTTTAGAAGAAGCTGACTAAACTTTATTTTGGTTAGAAATTATTATTGAAAAAAAATGGATAAATAATTCTGAAGCAGAAATTATTTGGAAGGAAGGAAACGAATTGACATCAATTTTTGTTAGTTCTTTAAAAACGATTAACATGAGGATTAATTCAAAATAAATCTAAAATCTGATATCTAAAATCTAAAATAAAATTATGAAAACGCTATTACATAACTTAAAAGGAGATAAAGTCATTTGGTCATTCGTGGCGCTTTTGGCATTATTTTCGTTTATACCTGTGTATAGCGCAAGTAGTAATTTAGCCTATTTACATCATGGTACAGGAAATACATTCGTGTATTTGCTAAAACATTTAATACATCTAATAATGGGTTTTGTTATTATGTATCAAGTGCAAAAAGTACCGTATCATTATTTTAGAAGCTTATCCAGATTATTGTTGCCGTTTGCTTGGCTACTATTAATTTATACAATGCTAAAAGGTACAATAATTGATGGTGCTAATGCCAGTCGATGGATACAAGTTCCGTTTTTAGGAATCACCTTCCAGCCATCAGCTTTTGCATCAATATCATTGTTAATATTTGTTGCCAGATATTTATCTAAAACAGCGATTGAAGACATGACTTTGTCTAAATCTGCATTAGAATTATGGGCGCCAGTTTTTTTTACATTAATGTTAATCTTACCGTCTAATTTTTCTACAACGGCTTTAATATTTTCAATGGTTTTAATGTTAACATTTATTGGAAAATATCCTATAAAAAACATAGCTGTAATAGTTGGAATTGGAATCTTATCGTTAACGTTTTTCATTTTGATGGTAAAAGTATTTCCTGATGCCTTTAAAAATAGTAGAGTTGGTACGTGGGAAAGCCGTATAGAAAATTTTACATCAGATAAACCTGATGAAGATGATTACCAAATAGAAAAAGCAAAAACAGCCATTGCAACTGGTGGTGTTTACGGATTAGGTCCAGGAAAAAGTATTCAGAAAAACTTTTTGCCACAATCTTCCTCCGATTTTATTTTTGCAATCATCATCGAAGAATTTGGGCTAATTGGAGGATTTGCTATCATGTTTTTATACATTATGTTATTCATCCGATTTATAATTGCATCATATAAAGCACCCACATTATTCGGAAAATTATTAGTTGCAGGATTAGGATTCCCTATAATTTTTCAAGCATTCATAAACATGGGTGTTGCGGTCGAATTATTACCAACCACAGGACAAACACTACCACTTATAAGTAGCGGAGGAACATCAATCTGGATGACTTGTGCAGCGCTTGGAATTATAATAAATGTCACCAAAAAAGAAGAAGAAATCACTGAAGAAAATATCGAAAAAAAGCAACGTGAGGAAGCATTGCAAAAATTAATAGACAAGCAATTAGCAGAAGATTCTCAGGAAGAAAATTATTCTATTGAAGACAATACAAGTAACCCGATGAATGCAGTTTTGAATAAATAAGTTAAATGATGAAAACAAATCCAAAATTCATATTAAGTGGCGGCGGAACAGGAGGACATATTTATCCTGCAATTGCCATTGCTAATGAGTTAAAATCTCGTTTTCCTGATTGCAAAATTCTTTTTGTAGGAGCAAAAGACAAAATGGAAATGCAAAAAGTACCACAAGCGGGTTATGATATAAAAGGATTGTGGATTGCAGGAATTCAAAGAAAAATCACCTTGCAAAATGCGATGTTTCCGGTTAAGTTGTTATCAAGTTTAACTAAGTCATTCGGAATCGTAAAACAATTTAAGCCTGATGTTGTAATAGGAACTGGAGGTTTTGCTAGCGGAGCAGTACTCAAAGTAGCGTCAATGTTGGGAATTGCAACAGTGATTCAAGAGCAAAATTCTTATCCTGGAATTACCAATAAATTGTTGAGTAAAAAAGCCAATAAAATTTGTGTGGCTTACGAAAATTTGGAACGATTTTTTCCTAAAGAAAATATGATGCTGACAGGAAATCCTGTTCGTCAAGATTTAATTTCGGTAGATGAAAAACGAAATGAAGCAATTGATTATTTTAGATTAGACCCAAATAAAAAAACAATTTTAATTCTCGGCGGAAGCCTTGGAGCAAGAAGAATAAACCAATTAATTGCAAAAGAAATCGATTGGTTGTTGTCGCTAAATGTTCAAATCATCTGGCAATGTGGCAAATTGTATTTTGAGGATTATAAACATTTTTCAGACAAAGAAAATGTACAAGTTTTGTCATTTATCGACAGAATGGATTTTGTTTATGCTGCAGCAGATGTTATAATTTCTCGAGCAGGAGCATCATCAGTATCAGAATTAGCGATTGTAGGAAAACCAGTCATTTTTATTCCATCACCTAATGTCTCTGAAGACCATCAAACCAAAAATGCACAAGCCATTGTCGATAAACATGGTGCAATTTTGCTAAAAGAATCTCAATTAGATTCCGAATTTAATTTGGTTTTTGAAGCCTTATTAAAAGACAAAGGAAAACAAGATGATTTAAGTAAAAATATAAAATTATTGGCTTTGCCAAATGCAACAAAAGATATAGTTGACGAAATTATAAAATTAATCAGATAGTAAAATCTTTTAATTTTTCAATCTTTCAATTTTTTAATTAATAAAAAAATGAACTTAAACCAAATACATAACGTCTATTTCATCGGAATCGGAGGCATCGGAATGAGTGCTTTGGCTCGTTATTTCAAATTTATTGGAAAAAACGTATCTGGTTACGACAAAACACCGTCAACATTAACTTCAGAATTAATCGAAAGTGGAATTGCAATTCATTTTGAAGACAATATCGATTTAATTCCGAAAGATTATTTCATCGAAAATACATTGGTAATTATCACGCCAGCTGTTCCAAAATCGCATTCGGAATGGAATTATTTCCTAGAAAGAGATTATCAAGTAAAAAAACGTGCCGAAGTTTTAGGAATAATTACCAAAGACACTTTTTGTTTGGCAGTAGCAGGAACACACGGAAAAACCACAACGTCTAGTATTTTAGGACATATTTTGTACGAAAGTGGTGCCGATGTTACTGCATTTATTGGCGGAATTGTCGAAAATTACAATTCAAATCTTATTGGTTCTGGGAAAACAGTAACTGTGGTTGAAGCTGATGAGTTTGATCGTTCTTTCTTGCATTTACACCCAAATATTGCTTGCGTCACTTCGATGGATGCAGATCATTTAGATATTTATGGAGATGATGCTTCGATAAAAGCTTCGTTCAAAGAATTTGCCAATAAAGTAGAAGATAAAAATAATCTATTTGTAATAAATGGTTTGCCGTTAGACGGTATAACTGTTGGTGCAAACGATGATTCGCAATTTGTAGCACACAATATAAGAATTGAAAATGGCTGGTATGTTTTTGATGTAAAAACACCAACCGAAAATATAAAAGATTTGAAATTCGGATTACCTGGAAAACACAATCTTACAAATGCTTTGCTTGCTTTAGCAATGGCTCGAACTTTCGGAACCCCAACCGAATCTATTGTTAAAGCATTGGCAACATTTAAAGGTGTAAAACGTCGTTTTTCTTTCCAAATCAGGAAGCCAGAATTTGTTTATATCGATGATTATGCGCACCATCCAACGGAAATAAATGCTGTACATCAAGCCGTTCGTGAGTTGTATCCTAATCAGAAAGTTTTGGCAGTTTTTCAGCCGCATTTGTTTAGTAGAACAAAAGATTTTGCCGATGATTTTGCTAAAAGCCTATCTCAATTTGATGAAGTTTTGTTACTAGACATTTATCCAGCGAGAGAATTACCTATGGAAGGCATTACATCGCAATGGTTGTTAAATAAAATTGAAAATAAAAACAAAAAATTAATTCAAAAAGAAGAATTGATTCCGTTATTAAAAAATTCAGATGCAACAGTAATTGTTACTATTGGCGCTGGAGATATTGGAGAAATGGTTGTAAATATTAAAAAAGAATTAGATGAGAAATAATTTAATTTTAAATATCCAATTAATTGCCATTCTTGTTTTGGTAGTTTTTTTGTATTCTTTCACTTCAAAACGAAATGAACACAGAAAAATATCGAAACCAACAATCGAATTTTTAAACTCAGAAAGTCCGTTTGTAACACACGAAATGGTTAATAACTTGTTGATAGATAATTTTGGTGGTACTTTCAGTATCCAAAAAGATAGGGTAAATTTGAAAAATGTTGAGCAAACCATCAATAAACACAACCTAATCGAAAATTCGGAGGTTTTTTTGAGTGTCGATGGAAAGTTAAAAGCTGTTATAAAACAAAAGACCCCAATAGCTAGAGTTTTTAACAAAAACACTTCCTTTTATGTTGATTATAAAGGAGGTAAGATGCCACTTTCGAGTAATTTTACGGCAAGAGTTCCACTTGTTTATGGTGATTTTAACAATCGTTATGACAAGAATTTTGTTGAGCTTTTGCAAGAAATTTATAACGATGATTTTTTGAAAAAAAACATCATCGGAATGAAAATTTTGCCTGATGGTAACGTTATTATGAAGAACAGAGATTATAGTTATGATATAATTTTCGGAAGAACCATTTATATGGAAAGAAAATTTAACAACTATAAAGCATTTTTTCAAAAAGCAGTACAAGATACTTTGATAAATTCTTATAAGAAGATTAATCTGAAGTTTACAAAGCAAGTAGTTTGTACTAAATAATTATGGGTATGGAAAGAGAGAATATAGCAGTAGGACTAGATATAGGTACAACAAAGATTGTGGCTATGATAGGTAAGAAAAATGAGTACGGAAAGCTAGAAATTTTAGGTGTTGGAAAATCTAAAAGCCTCGGTGTGGCTCGTGGTGTAGTAAATAATATCACGCAAACCATACAATCTATACAAGAAGCAATAAGTTTAGCAGAAGCAGATTCGGGTTATAAAATAAAAGATGTCGTAGTAGGAATTGCAGGACAACATATTCGCAGTATTCAACACAGCGATTATATTTCAAGACCCAATCCAGAAGAAGTAATTAGCGAACTTGATATCGATGTTTTAATCAATCAAGTTCAAAAATTAGCGATGTTGCCAGGAGAAGAAATTATTCATGTATTGCCACAAGAATTCAAAATCGATGGGCAATCTGAAATAAAAGAGCCAATCGGAATGTACGGCGGAAGACTAGAAAGTAGTTTTCATGTAGTTGTTGGGCAAGCGTCTTCTATCAGAAATGTAGGTCGTTGTATAAAAAGTTCAGGTTTAGATTTATCTGGATTAACGTTAGAACCATTGGCTTCAGCAGATGCAGTTTTAAGTCAAGAAGAAAAAGAAGCAGGAGTTGCTTTGATTGATATTGGTGGTGGAACAACAGATTTAGCCATTTTCAAAGACGGAATTATTCGTCATACAGCAGTAGTGCCTTTTGGAGGAAATGTAATTACAGAAGATATAAAAGAAGGCTGTTCGATTATCGAAAAACAAGCTGAATTATTAAAAACAAAATTTGGTTCTGCTTGGCCGGGAGAAGATAAAGACAACGAAATTGTTTCAATTCCAGGTTTACGAGGAAGAGATCCAAAAGAGATTTCTTTAAAAAATTTATCAAAAATAATTCATGCTCGTGTGGTAGAAATTATTGAGCAAGTTTATACTGAAATTAAAATATATGGTCACGAAGATCCACGCAAAAAATTAATTGCAGGAATTGTACTAACTGGTGGTGGTTCACAACTGAATCACATCAAACAATTAGTAGAATATATCACAGGAATGGACACTAGAATAGGATATCCAAATGAGCATTTAGCAGGAAATTCTAGCGAAGAAATATCAAGCCCGTTGTATGCGACTGCTGTCGGATTGGTTATGAATAGTATTCGTAACAATACAGTGAGTGCGGTACCACAGGATAATTTTATTCCTGAACCAGTGCTAATTCAAAAGCCAACCATTGCAGAACAAGTAGAAATCCAACAAGAAGCAGAAAAAGTAATTGAAGAAGCGAAAGTAGAATCAAAAACGACTGAAAAAATGATTCGCAAATCATTCTTCGATAAGTATATAGATAAAATAAAAGATTTTTTAGACAACGCTGAATAAAATTATAATATAATTTAAAGAAACAAAATGAAAAAAATATTTTTAATATTATTTATTACGTTAACAACTTCTTTTTATGGTCAACAGCCAGTAATGTTTAAAGTCGAAAAATCTACTATAATATTAAATGATAATACTGAGATTCAAGGAGAAATTGATTTTCCGCTTGTAGACGATGGAAAACCTTTGAAATATAAAAATGCCAACGGGAAGCAAAAAATCGAAAGAGATAAAATTAGTAAAGTAGTTTTTACCACAAACCAAGGAGGAGGAGCGGCCATTGAATACATAAACATGAAGGTTTTTAATGAAATGAATGTGAAAGTAATGAAAGAACCAAAATTGTTGCTTAATGTAGTGAAAGGTAAAGTTTCAGTATACATAAGTAGTTATACAAACAATCAATTCTCGTATAATGGAAGTGCAAATGCTGCAAGAAACAATGGTGTTGGGTTTGTAAATTATTATTGCATTCGAGAAGGAGAAGAAGCGGCGTCATTAATTCATGTTGATAGTAATTATGCAAATGAAAACATGTTTTTTAGACAAAACGGAAGGATATATTTTGCAGACAATACAGAAATTGCAGCAAAAATAGACAATAGAGAATATACATATAAAAATTTTATGGAAGTTATTGAATTATACAATTCCAAAAAATAATGGAATTCAATAATATCAAATAACAGATATTAAATTTTTAAAATAAGATTAATAAAGCATAAATAAAAACCAATAGTATGGAAAGCAACTCAGAATTTGGAAGTATTTCATTTGATTTACCAAAGAACCAATCAAATGTAATTAAAGTAATAGGTGTAGGCGGAGGCGGAAGCAACGCAATAAACCACATGTTTAAGCAAGGAATAAAAGGTGTCGACTTTATTGTTTGTAATACCGATTCACAAGCGCTTGAGAACAGTGCTGTGCCTAATAAAATCCAGTTGGGTGTAAACCTAACCGAAGGATTAGGAGCGGGAGCAAACCCAGAAGTAGGGCAGCAATCAGCAATAGAAAGCATTGCCGAAATCGAAAAAATGCTAGACAGCAATACCAAAATGGTCTTTATCACCGCAGGAATGGGTGGAGGAACAGGAACGGGTGCTGCGCCAGTTATTGCACAATTAGCAAAAGAAAGAGATATCTTAACTGTTGGTATCGTAACTATTCCATTTCAATTTGAAGGAAAAGTACGTATAGAACAAGCACTTTTGGGTGTCGAAAAATTAAGAAAACAAGTCGATTCACTTATTGTTATTAACAATAATAAATTGAGAGAAGTGTACGGAAATCTAGGTTTCAAAGCCGGGTTTTCTAAAGCGGACGAAGTTTTGGCAACTGCATCACGCGGAATTGCTGAAGTAATTACACACCACTACACGCAAAATATCGATTTAAAAGACGCTAAAACGGTATTATCAAATTCAGGAACAGCAATCATGGGTTCTGCCACTGCCGAAGGCGAAAACAGAGCCAAAGAAGCGATTGTTTCTGCATTAGATTCGCCACTTTTAAATGATAATAAAATAGCTGGAGCCAAAAACGTATTGTTGCTTATCGTTTCTGGAACTAACGAAATCACTATCGATGAGATAGGAGAAATAAACGATTATATACAAGCTGAAGCAGGACACAACGCCAATATTATTATGGGAGTTGGAGAAGAAGAAGAGCTTGGGGATAAAATTGCAGTAACCATTATTGCTACTGGATTTTGTGTAGAACAACAAAACGAAATTGTAAATACAGAACCTAAAAAGATAATTCATGCGTTAGAAGACGACCAAAAAATTGTTCGTGATTTAACACAAAAATATGAAGCAAAAGGATTCGATTTCTCATCAAATGTAGTTTCGGAAGCGCCAAAAGTTATTGAAGTTCCTGTTGCCGAAGAAAAAAGAGTATTTTCTTTAGAAGAAGAATTACCAAATCCTGTTGAAACTTATTTCACAATGGATTTAGTGCCAACAACAGAATTAATTAAAAATTTAGACGTTACCTTCGAAGTAGTTTCATCAAAAAAAATCGATGTCAATGATTTTTATTTCACTTCTCCAGAAGTAAAAGAAATCGAAGTAATCGACCCAGTATTTGTAGTAAAGGAGCAAGAGCAGATTACTTTTTCATTCGATTTGCCAATACAAAAAGCAACCGAAACAGTAAATACCGATAGGTTGATATTCGATTTAACAAACGAAATAAAAGACATAAAAGTAAACGAAGCGGTAGAATTCGTCCCAATGACCGAAGTAACTCAAAACGGAGTTATCAAGCATTCGCTCGAAGAATATATGGAAATCGAGAACCAATTATTCGAAGCTAAAAAAGTGGAGAATGTAGTGGTAGAAGCGATTCCGACCGAATTAAATATCACGATGACACAAGTGGATATCACGCCACAATACGCGACTAAAAACACAATAAACGAAATCTCTCCGTTAGAAATGTCTATCGAAGATTCGTTGCGAATGAGAGCCGAAGAACGCCGTCGTAAGATGAAAGAATTCAATTATAAGTTTCACAATAACGCATCAAAAGTAGATGAGTTCGAAAAAGAACCAGCATACAAACGTATGGGAATCGATATTTCGAACAATTCGATAAACAATAGCAGATCGCGCATGTCATTAGGAACTGATAGTAACGACGATATTCAGTTACGATCAAACAATTCGTTCCTTCACGACAATGTCGATTAACTAACTCAAACCAAACCCTTGTAGCCCGAAATTTCTAACGATTTTTCGGGTTATTTTTTTGTTATTACGGGTGCAAAACAATATAAATTTTCACTAAATTTGTTGAGCCAATTCCTGCTGTACATTGTAAGCTTTTTTCGCAAAATGTTTTTTTCTATAAACCAGAAATAGCTTCCGTTGGTCGCTTTTCTGCTTCAAGAAAAAATACATTTTCTCTCAAAAAGGCTTTCCATTTCCATCAGAGGCAAAAAAGATTTTTAGACTACTTAGATTGTTAGATTTACGCTAATTATCCAATAAACCAAGAAGTCTAAAAATCTAAGAAGTCTAAAAATCTAAAAATCTTAAAAATGAGTTTATCAACACACATCATGGACGAAATGAAAACAGCAATGCGTGCAAAAGACACCGTTGCACTCGAAGCACTTCGCGCCATAAAATCGGAAATATTACTAGCCCAAACTGCAACAGGAAGTAAAGAAGAAATCACCGAAGCAGACGAAATTAAAATTCTACAAAAATTAGTAAAAATGCGTAAAGACAGTTACGAGATTTTTACAACACAAAATCGTCCAGACCTTGCAGAGCCAGAATTGGCACAAATCGCTGTTATCGAAAAATTCTTGCCAGCTCAACTATCAGAAGAAGAAGTGGAAGCTATTATTGCAAAAATCATTGCCGAAACTGGTGCTTCAGGAATCGCATCAATGGGAAAAGTGATGGGATTAGCATCAGGACAAATTGGTGGTCAAGCTGAAGGAAAAACAATTTCTAGTATTGTTAAGAAACTATTAGTTTAGACTACTTAGATTTCTTAGAAAATTAGACCTTTTAGAATTTTAAATATCTAAGAAGTCTAATTTTCTAAGTCTAACAATCTAAAAATATTGGCTGCGTAGTTCAACTGGATAGAATATCAGATTTCGGCTCTGATGGTTGCAGGTTCGAACCCTGCCGCGGTCACAATTTTTATAAATATTTTTACAAAAAAAAGCGTTGTTTACTATTTACATTATTTTAGTAAGTATAATAGGAATAGGATATCTGTTCAAAATTCTTATAGAACCAATTTATGTTTTTATTTACAACAAACCGCTGGCGGTACATTTTTATTTATTTCCTAAAAAATTAAGTGACAATCATAAAGATATATTAAGCAATCATTTTACTTTTTACAAAAGATTAAGTCCCAAATACCAACAATATTTTGATCACAGAGTTGTCAAGTTTCTCGAAAGTATTCAATTTGTAAATAGAGAAAATATTGAGATTACTTTTGAAATGAAATTACTAATAGCATCAACTTCAACGATGTTGACTTTCGGAATGCAGAAATATTTGTACACTGTAATTCGTACCATAATTATATATCCATCTTCATTTTATTCAACTACAAATGGAAATTTGCATATTGGAGAGTTTAATCCAAAACTAAAAATTGTAGTGCTTTCTTGGAAAGATTTTTATAAAGGAATAAAAATAGATGACGATAATTTGAATCTTGGTATTCATGAATTTTCTCATGCTTTATTATTCGAATCATCACAAAAAATGCGATATGGCGCAACGAGCAATTATATTTTTTCTGATTATTATAATGAAATAATCAATGACTTAAAAAATTCAGAATTCCTTAAATCATTAATCGATTCGCACTATTTTAGAGATTATGCTTTTGTAAATTCTGTAGAGTTTATAGCCGTTATTTTAGAACAATTTTTTGAAACTCCAGAACAATTTAAAAAATCTTTTCCAGAGTTATTTTATAAAGTAAAACAAATGATAAACTATGATGAAAAATATTTTACTTTGTCATAAGTTTCAAATCTGCAATGGTTTGTGTTGGATTTTCCGCTTTGAAAACATAATTTCCTGCGACCAAAACATCGGCTCCAGCTTCTACTAATTGTCTAGCGTTTTTATTGGTTACACCACCATCAATCTCAATGATTGTTGAAGCACCGTTTCTGTTGATTATTTCTTTCAGTTGTTTAATCTTTTTGTAAGTGTTTTCGATGAAAGATTGTCCACCAAATCCTGGATTGACGCTCATGATACAAACCAAATCGACATCATTAATAATATCTTCTAAAAGAGCAACACTTGTATGTGGATTTAATGCAACTCCTGCTTTCATTCCTTCGGCTTTGATAGCCTGTAAGGTTCTATGTAAATGTGTACTGGCTTCGTAATGTACGGTCAAAATATCTGTTCCTAAATCTTTGAAAGTTTTGATGTAACGATCTGGATCGACAATCATCAAATGCACATCGATTGTTTTTTTTGCATGTTTGTTTATCGCTTCTAAAACGGGCATTCCGAAAGAGATGTTGGGTACGAAAACACCGTCCATGATATCTATATGAAACCAGTCGGCCTCACTGTTGTTAATCATTTCTATGTCGCGTTGTAAGTTAGCGAAATCTGCAGCGAGCACTGATGGTGCTATAATTGTATTCTTCATTTTTGAATGTAGTTGTGTTGTGCAAATTTAGGTATTTAAATTTAAAGTATCACATATTCTTCGAAAGACAAAAATTAACATTTACTATGTATTTTCCGTAATAAATGTTAACACTTTTTATGCTTTTAAACATAATTATTTAATTACTTTTGCAGCGCCAAAAACATGCTTATTGTGAAAACTTTACCTATTAGATTACTTTTCTTTTTTGCATTATCAATGAATGCTCAAATTGGAATCGGAACAAACACCCCAAAAGCTTCTTCTGTTTTAGAATTAAACTCCACAAAATTAGGTTTTTTACTCCCTAGAATTGGATTGACTTCTGCCACAGATATTACCACGATCGCTTCCCCTGCAAAAGGGCTTATTGTTTACAACAAAGCCTCAGCTGGACTTGCTCCTGCGGGTTTGTATCAGTGGAATGGCAGTCTGTGGAGTCCCATTGCAGATAACGTTTCTGCACCTTTTCATGGAGATGTTTCCGGGAATACAAATTCGAATACAGTTTTGGGTATTCAAAAAAAACCACTGTTGTTTACTACTCCGAGTCCGACACAATTGTTGCGTTTTAATGGAACTTCATGGGTTAATTCCAATGATGTTTCCAGTCAGAACTGGCTCTTAACAGGAAATACATTTACTACATCGAGTAATTTTTTAGGAACTACTGACGATATTAAAATGACGCTAAAATCATTTAATCAGCCTTTTTTTGAATTTGGAAGAAGAAAAACTTTAGGATTGACACAGGGGTATACAGATTATACGAATGATAACCAATTAGTAACTCACCTGCGAAGTGCCATCCAGTTTGAAGCACCCAATGCTTTGATTTACAAGCCTATGTTTTATGTGGACGGTTATGGTAACTTTAGATTGAAAGGAAGTGCTGCCGGGGACGATTATTTTGAAATAGGGGCGGCTGGGACTGTTTCTAATAATGGTTCTGTTGAGTTTATTATTGGAGATGATGGGGACGAGCCTATAGTTTTTCAAAAATACAATAACACAACCAAAATAGAAATGTTGCGCATGCAGGGAACTGGGTTAAATACTGAAGTTAGAGTTGGAATCAACAATAACTTTGCAGTGGCAAACTCTGTTTTACAAACGAATGGATCGATAGCCAAAAGCATCACTTCAACAAGTTCTAGTATTACGCTTTCGGATTCTCATTATACGGTCATTTTTAATGGAGGCGATGCCACAATTGGTGTAACATTGCCAACAGCTTCAACTACTACGGGAAGAACCTATGTCATTAGAAATACGTCAGGAGCTTCAAAAAATATAACTGGATTTATAAACGAAACTGGAGCCACAATAAATACAATTCCCAACAATACTGTGATTTGGATACAGTCTGATGGTTCGAATTGGATTTCAATTTAAATATAAAATAAGTGAGTTCTTATTCAGGATTCACTACATCAAACTACTTTTTTAAACTCCCCCTTATGAAATTAAAAATTACCTTACTATTTGGTTTAGCGTTGTTTTCTTATGTCTTAAACGCACAGGTTGGTATTGGAACGATGGCACCGGATGCATCTTCTATACTGCATTTAGAGTCTAATTCTAAAGGTTTTTTGCTTCCTAAAATAGCATTAACTTCCAAAACTGATGTTGCAACTATTTCAGCTCCGGCTGTAGGATTAATTGCATATAATAGTGGCTTAGGAGGGTTATCTCCAGAAGGGATATACCAATGGAGAGGCGGTAATTGGAATTTAATTTTAGATTCCACTTCACCTCTTGCCGGAGATGTTACCGGAGGTATTGGAACAAGCGTGGTTGCGAAACTGCAGAATCTTCCTATTTCAAGTGCAGTTCCAACAACAAATCAGATACTTCGTTACAATGGGACACAATGGGAACCTTCAAATGATGTTTCCAGTCAAAACTGGCTTTTAGTGGGTAATAATGCAACGAATGCAGCCACTAATTTCTTAGGTACTATTGATGATGTAAAAATGCAATTGCGTTCAAACAATCAAAATGTTCTTGAATTTGGAAATAGGAATACATTAGGTTTGGTTCAGGCAGTTACAGATTATACAGTTCCAACTCAAAAAGTAACCTATTTAAAAAGCGCATTGCAGTTTGAAGCGCCTGGTGCGTCTTTCTACAAACCTTTGTTTTTTGTAGATGCCGATGGAAACTTCAGACTTAAAGGAAGTGCTGCCGGAACAGATTTTTTTAGTTTAGGTTCTGCCGGAACAGCTGGAAATGGTTCTTTGGAGTTTCAAATTGGAGATGACGGGAATGAGCCAATGATTTTTAAAAAATACAATTACAGTTCAGGAGCTTATATTGAAATGATGCGCATGCAGGGAACAGGTCTTGACGCTACAGTACGAGTAGGTATTAATACTTCAGGTGCTGTTGCTAATTCTACATTGCAGGTTATGGGTTCACAATCGAATAGTATTACTACTTTTTCTGCTGCCAATCCAACTTTAAATGATACACATTATACAGCCATTTTAGCAGCTGGTGTTTCTGGAACTTTGACTTTACCAACAGCTTCTACTTGTTTGGGAAGATTGTATTGCATCAGAAATACTTCTGGAGGAGCAGTGACCACTTCATCTTATAGAGATATAAGCAATACTGCAGTAACGTCTATTGCCACTACTACGACAATTCAAATACAATCGGATGGAACAAACTGGTTGCAAATCAGATAGTTTTCAGTATAATGTTAAAATGAAACTCCGGTAATTCCGGAGTTTTTTTATGCCAATTTTGAATGTAGCTAAAAAGTAAAACTCCGAACCCGAGCGCTGAAGGCGAACAGACTGGAGGTTACTTAAAAAATAAAACTCCGGTAATCAGCCGGAGTTTCAATCATCAATCAAAAAACGAACAGTTAATCAAACTGTTAGTCATCGGTTTTAGGATTAACCTAAATACGTTTTCAAGATTTTACTTCTTGAGGTATGTTTTAATCTGCGGATTGCTTTTTCTTTAATTTGACGAACTCTTTCACGAGTGAGATCGAAGGTTTCTCCAATTTCTTCTAGCGTCATTGGGTGTTGGTCAGCAAGACCAAAATACAAACGAACTACATCGGCTTCACGAGGTGTTAATGTTTCTAACGAACGTTCAATTTCGGTACGTAAAGATTCGATAATTAATTCTCTATCAGGATTTGGTGACTCTCCAGAACGCAAAACATCGTAAAGATTAGAATCTTCTCCCTCAACTAAAGGCGCATCCATAGATAAGTGACGACCAGAGTTTTTCATGCTCTCTTTTACGTCATTTACAGTCATGTCTAGCTCTTTTGCAATTTCTTCAGCAGATGGTGGACGTTCGTTAGATTGCTCTAATAAAGCGTACATTTTGTTGATTTTGTTGATAGAGCCAATTTTATTTAATGGTAAACGAACGATACGAGATTGTTCTGCTAATGCTTGAAGAATCGATTGACGAATCCACCAAACGGCATAAGAAATAAATTTGAATCCACGAGTTTCGTCAAAACGTTGTGCTGCTTTTATAAGACCTAGATTTCCTTCATTAATTAAATCGGGAAGTGTTAGTCCTTGGTTTTGGTATTGTTTTGCTACCGAAACTACGAAACGCAAGTTGGCTTTTGTTAGTTTTTCTAACGCAGCTTGATCTCCAGCTTTTATTCTTTGAGCCAATTCTACCTCTTCATCGGCAGTAATCAAATCTACTTTTCCAATTTCTTGTAAATATTTATCTAACGACGCAGTTTCACGATTGGTTACCTGCTTTGTAATTTTTAATTGTCTCATTGTAGTTTCTCCTTAAAAGTTATAAGTGTACAATGGTTATACGTAATGAGTTTATAAAAAGTTACAAAAAAGATTAATTATTTATTAAAGTAAAAGAAAAGTCCCATTTCAAATTAGTGAAACGGGACTTTATATTTATTTTACTTCGATAATTTCTGAGGTATAAATTGGTGTTCCGTCTTCAGAAAAACCTTCTAGTAGTATTTCGAATTCACCAGTAACATCAGATGTGAAAAACGATATTGTTTGTTCTTTATTTTCTAATTTGATTTCTGGTATCCATAATAACTGGTATCTGTAGTCTGGAATTCTGGAATTAAGATTGTTTGTGTAATTTGGTTGGTAATATTCTTTTTTTTCTAAAGGTCTTAAAATGTCGGGTCTTATTATAAAATCACCTTTGAGTTTACTGTCGTAATCATATTTTTTAGTTGTAAATGCGATTAGTCCGTTGTATAATTTTGAACCAAAATAATAACCTCCTTTTATAATGTTTATTTTATAAAAAAGATCTGCTTTGTGCTCAAAAAGCTCATTAATGTCTTGAATTATTAGACCGTCTACTAATACTAAAGAGGGGATTTGTAATTCACTATTCACATCATAATCATATAAATGCAACGTGTAATTATTGTTTGTAGTTTTGAAGTACATTCCGTCAACAATTTCTATAACGGTCTCTTTAAGTGTAGGAAATCTTGTGTAATTATCAAGAATATATTCTTTTGATAATGGATCGTAAAATTTCGTTGTGCTTTTTATACTGGGTATACTATCTTTTTTATTATTGTAATATGCATTCTCAATTTGACTAGCAATGGCTTTTTCTTCAATAATTTCTTTAAGTTCAGGATTTAAGTGTAATTCATTAAATGTTAGTGAAGAATAATTTGGAGATTGAATTTTGTTAATTTCAATTTTATAATTTTCTTTATCAGATTCGATAATTTGAACAATTACATTAGTACTAGGAAAAGATTTTTCTAGGTTAAATAGAAATTCACCGTTTTTATTTGTTTTAGTGATTTCAAAAGCGTAATTTTCTCCAGGTATTGAAAGCGAAATGTTTTTGTTTTCGATGCTATTTGTGCCTGATTTCGAACTAATTTTTCCAGAAATTATTTCACCTCGAAGTTCGGGTATGATTATATTTCCTTCATTGAAGCTGTTCTCTATATTTCTTATTTTTTTAGAAGTAATAAATTCTTTCGAACTTAATTTATTTTTTAATGAAAATTCATCAATTTTTCTTACTGACATTGAAAAATTCCCTTTGTTTATCTTGGTGCCTTGCAATTTGATTTTTACATCAACTTTTTCTCTATTTGAATATTTTGTTTTATTTATTTGAATAGAAACATTATCATCAGTAGTCTTCGTTGAAGGCTTTATTTTTTTAGAAAAATCATTTTCTAATATGTTGTTATCCTGGGTTTTAGTGTTAATTTGATATGGGTTTATGATAGAAATATCAATATTGAAATAGTCAGGATTAGATTTGTTTAACATCCAACTGGTGTATCCAACCAATTTATAATTACCAGTTTCTAAAGTTGTAGGTATAAAAAAATCACCGTTCCCAGCTCCGTTTTCTAAAAATAATTTTTGTGTAAACAGACTTTTTTTATTACTATCTACAAGTTCTACATAAGTAATTTTACTATATGTTGAAGCTGTATTGTCTTGATTGTTAAGACAAAATAATTTGTATTGCAATATCTCGCCAGTTAGAAAAATTCCTGCATTTGTTGTAACGAAAATTGATTCGTTAATTTTTTTATCAATATCCATTAATTCGGCTGTTGATTTATTGCTTTGCGCTAAAGTGGTTTGATAATAACCCAATAATAAAGTTATTATGAGTATGTGTTTTAGTCTATCCAAAATGAAGGTCTTATGTTGTTAGAAAATGATGTGCAGTCTCCACATTGTATGGGGTATATTTGTATAGTGATGGATCCATTAGAAGGAATAACCCCATATTGCGGATAGCCACCGTAATAGATACTTTGTCCCATACTTAGAAGGATAAATATTAATTGACCTTTGCAATTAGTTGGAGGAGCTGCAACGCAATACTGGAAAAAATATTGATTACGCTGGTCTGCGGCTATATTTACTGGACAGTTGTAAGGGTAGCTAGGCAGTGGATCGTTGGGGAGAACATCTGAAAAATTAAAAAACAGTCGTTTTTCAGAAAAAGTGGATACATCAAAGAATCCAATTACTTTTTCATTTGGATTAGTGGTAGATTTCACATTTCCTGAAAAATAACCTGGTTGACTTTGTGTTAGAATGCTTTCTGAACTAGAAATTTCTTTTAATGTTTGATAAAATGTATATGCTGCAAGATTCTGTACATATTGTTTAACTAATATACTATATCTATGCATAATAATGTAATTTGAACTGCTAATAAATCTAATAGGAAAATTCACTCGATCTTCAGATAAATCATTAGTTTTCGTTAAAATTATATTATCTGATTTTTTTGTAGAAAAACAGATTCTTGCTTCGGTTGTTCTGGGTTCTAATGTGATTTCTCCAGGCATATTAGATCCAGGTGGTAAGGAAGTAAGAACTGCTTTCGTATTCACCCATCTAGGCGCTATAACCTTATAAGTCTCCTCATATTCATATCGATAATATTTTGAGGTATTTGAAGGATCGAAACTATTTACGCTAATTTGTACACCGCGAACTCCATCTTTAGTAGTTACTTCTGGAACTAAATCCTGTATTGGAGTATCTGTTGTTAGTTTTTCATTAGATGAACTATATGATTTTCCATCATTAGTAGTAATATATAATTGATAATTTCTGTTTGCCACTGCTTGGAATTCTGAAATTGAACGGTATTTGCCGTTATTTTCTTCAAAATTATATTGATTTCCTAAATCGTCTTTTACGTAAACGGTTGCTCCAGCTTCAAATTCTGGACCATTATCTTCAAGACGATAGGTTCTTGAGAGTTTTATTTCTTGTTTTTTAAATTCGTTAGTTATGGTTGCTTCAACTACAATTGCGTCTTCAAAAGTGTTGGTTTGTAGTGCATAAGGCTCTGTGCAACTTGCCACACAAAAAAGGAGTGTGCTTAAAATGGATATTTTTAAATATATATATATCATAACTAGTTAAAATTTAAAATTATAAGTTATTGTAGGTACTGGAATTCCAAAAATTGATGTTTTGTATGCTTTTACCTGTCCTTCTTTCGTTACAAAATATACAGAATATGGGTTGTTTCTTCCTAAAACATTATACACAGATATGTTCCAAAAGCTATGAGCTAGTTTTTTTAGTTTGTGATTCCCTTCAATATTTACTCCCATGTCTAGACGATAATAATCAGGAATTCTAAATTTATTTCGATCACTATATAAAGTGTATTCAGCATTTCCGTAAGTATATTTTCCTATCGGATATGTTATAGGTCTTCCTGTTTGATATATAAAATTAGCAGAAAAACTATAACGCTTTGTAAATTTATAATTTAATACAGCACTAAAATCATGCGGTTTGTCGAAATTGGCAGCAAAAAACTCTCCGTTATTTACTTTTTCTTCATTAAATGGGCTGTCTAATTTTATAAATGATCTCGAATAAGTATATCCTAACCAACCATTTAAACGGCCTTCAGATTTTTTTACTAAAAACTCTAGTCCGTATGATTTGCCCTCGCCTTGCAATAATTCTGTCTCTAGATTTTCGTTCAGAAGTAAATTTGCACCTACTTTATAGTCTAGAATATTATTAGATTTCTTATAATATCCTTCCGCGCTTAATTCTAAATCTTCGTAGTCTATGTTTTTGAATAATCCTAACGACAATTGTTGTCCGTTTTGTGGTTTTACATTCAAATCAGATAATTTCCACGTATCAGTTGGGGATTGTGTCGTATTACTAGATAGTAAATGAATATATTGAAACGTTTTATCGTAACCGGCTTTTATAGAAAAATCTTCGGTTATCATATATCTTAATGCTAGTCTAGGTTCAAATCCACTTGATGTATTTATTGTTTTATTGTTCCCAAATTCTTTCTCGCTTATAACCGTAGCTTCACTTAAAGGCACTCCTTCTTGATAAATTTTTTGTGTCGATTTTCCTAAAGCCATAAATACGGAATACCTTACGCCAATGTCTAACAGTAATTTTTTTGTAATTTTATAATTATCTGAAATAAAACCTGCAGATTCTAATCCTTTTTCTTTGTCAATATTAATAGGAATTAATAGAGAATTCGGGTCTTTGGCACTAAAATTACCAGGGTTAATGTTGTATAATTTACTCGAAACACCGTAAGTAAATTTGTGTTTATCGTTAGGAGTGTAGTTAAGCTTAATGGTTGCTTGAGATTCATTTATTTTAAAACCAAAATCAAAGGCATTTAGGTTGTTTGAATCATACTCTATATTAAATTTGTACTCACTATTTGTAATGTTTAATTCTCCTTTATTTTTATCATTAAAGGTGTGTTTCCATTTTAAAGATCCCAATCTATTACTGTATTTATATAAAGAATCGGACGTAATACTATAAGCATCTTTACTATAATATAAAGTCGTTTCTAGCGAATTATTTTTATTTATTTTATGATTGTATTTTGTAAATAAATCATAAAAAGAAGCTTTGCTTTTCTTTAATTGTTCATCTTTTAGACTTCGTAAAATCCATCCAGAATAGGTCGCTCTTCCACCTATAATTAGACTAGATTTTTCTTTTACTATAGGAGTCGATATGGTTACGTTACTCGTAACAGGACCTATTCCTCCTTCTCCAGAAAACTTTGTTAGGTTTCCGCTTTTTGATGTTATGTCAAATACTGAAGATAATCTTCCTCCGAATTCAGACGGAATGCTACCTTTATAAATATCTACTTTGCTAATTGTATATGGATTTATTGCAGAAAAGAATCCGAAAAAATGGGCAGGATTATATATAGTTCCATTGTCTAAAAGTATTAAGTTCTGATCTTCTTTTCCTCCTCTAACATTAAATCCTGCCGAACCTTCTCCTGCGGTTTTTATTCCAGGTATTGTTAGCGCTACTTTTAGCACATCTCTCTCTCCTAGAACTAATGGAATGTTTTTTATTCCTTCGGCTTCAATGGTTGTAACTCCGGTAATAGCAGTTCTTAAATTTTGCTTTCTTTTTCCTCTTATTACCACTTCGTTTAGCTGATTTGTTTTTTCTGAAATGGTTATGTTTAGTTTGCCATTACTATAAATCATTATTTTTCTCGAGGCTTTCGTATAGTTCAATGACTGTGCCTCGATAATATTCATTCCATATGGAAGTTGTAAAGTATAATATCCATCTTTATCAGTATTAACACTGGTTTTTCCGCTTTTGACAGTGACATCTGAGATGGGTTCATCATTCTTCCCGTTTTTTATATACCCAGAAAGTGAGTATAAGTCAGATGCTGAATTTGAAGTTTCTTTCCCTACTAAGGTTATTGGATCAATGTTTGTTGATTTGGTGTTTTTTATCGAATCATATTGCTGAAAAAATATTGGGTTTCCTGATTTTACTATGACATTTGAATCGGAAGCCTTGTTTCCAAAGTAGTTATCTGGTAATTTGTCGTAAATAATACTATTTCGTGTTAATATAATTTTATTTTTATCAATAAAAAAATTAATGCTCGTGTCTTCAAAAACAGAAGTTAAAATTTCCTTTATGGACTTGTCTTTGTGATTTCCAGAGATTAAAATATTTTCGTTAATCCAATCTTCTTGAAAATAAAATTTATAACTAGAAATAGATTCTATCTTATTAATAACATCTATTTTGCTAATGTTGCTGTATTCAATAGTAATTAGATCGGTTTTGTCTTGTGAATAAATTAATTGATTAAAAACTAATAGGAATAAAAATATTATAAGCTTCCTCATTATTTAGGTGAGTTATTTTGTGGTAAATTGTTAATATATGTGATTAATTTTTCCATGAATTTCAATTCATTTTCTTTTTTTAAATTCCTATACATGTCATAGAAATTAGTTATTTCATTTTTGTGATTAGGAAATAATTTTAGAATTTCATTTTTAGAATTTATTTTATTGAATTTATTTTCGAAAAAGAGGATAAATTCATTTTTATAAAAATATTCTATAAACGCGCCACTTTCTT
>NZ_JAYWDT010000177.1:0-6958 GCF_043779715.1 Flavobacterium sp. | reverse complement strand
ATATGGTTAAATACCTGAAAGCGGTCTTAAATAATGAAACGGCAATTGGTAAAGCCGCTATGATGACAGAAGAAATCTTCTATAAAGATGAAAAAAGAGAATTAGGTTTAGGTACAAACATAATGACAGATGAAAAAAACACACTTTATCAAAAATCTGGTGATTTAATGGGGCAATCTTCACTTATATGCTATAATAGAGCCAAAAATTGGGGAATTATTATATTGATAAACCAAAGAAACTCAGAAATCAGAAATAAACTATTGAATGAAATTTATAATACCATTTTGAAATAAATAAAAAGCCAGCAGGTAACAGCGGTTTTGCGAGATTGCGAGATTGCTAAATATCTGGTAAATTCACGTTTATCTATCGCAAGAAATTTTATCTTAGCAGAAAAATCTCGGTTACGAGCTTCGCAACCTCGCAAAGCCGCGAAACGTTGGTGGTCAGGCTATGATGACCAAGAAAACAAACATCAATTGACAGAAAAGAAGTATAATGAAGACAGAATTTCCAATAATAAAAACCGAAAGACTTTTACTTAGACAATTTGTTGACAACGACCTTGAAAATGTTTTCAAAGGACTTTCGCACCCAGACATTATCAAATATTATGGAGTGAGTTTTCAAACATTGGAAGCAACGAAAGAACAAATGACTTTTTTCGCTGACCTTGAAAAAAATGAAACGGGAATTTGGTGGACTGTTTGCTCAGCAGACAACAAGACATTTTACGGAGCAGGCGGACTAAACAGTTTAAATAAAGAACATAAAAAAGCAGAAATAGGATTTTGGTTAATTTCAGACTTTTGGGGTAACGGGATAATGAAAGAAGCGATGCCGTTAATTTGTAATTATGGATTTGACAATTTAGAACTTCATAGAATTGAAGGGTTTGTAGAGTCAGAAAATAAGAATTGTAAAAACGCAATGGCTAAACTGGACTTCCAATACGAAGGAACAATGAAAGAATGTGAAATTAAAAATGGCAAGTTTATAAGTCTTGACATTTATGCAAAAGTGAAGACAACTTAATGGTAAGTAAACTAAAAAAATCAATTGAAAAAAGCCCGAACCGCTAACACTTGCTACAATTGATTTGGGTAATTGGCTTAATTTGAAAATGGTTTTGCATTTGGGATGTTTAGGCAAATCCGAAAATGAGGCTTGATTTAGTCCCAAACCACTTGTAGCGCGAGAACGTTAGCGGTCAGCTAAAAAACATCACGGTAGAAAAATGAAAATAGAAAATTTAAAAGCTTTTGACGGACAACATTGCGAAACGACGGCAACAGGAACTTTGTTACAACAAATCGGAATTGAACTTTCAGAGCCAATGCTTTTTGGTTTAGGCGAAGGACTTGGATTTATTTTTTGGAATATGAAATCAATGACTTTTCCTTTCATTGGAGGACGAGTAAAACCAGACGTATTAACTGAAAATATTGCAAGAAACCTAAACCTTGAATTGACTGTAAAGGAAACAGCATCAACCCAAAAGGCTTGGGAAAACGTAAAAGAACTAATTGACAACGGAAAAGCAGTCGGCTTAAAATTAGACTGTTTTCATTTGCAATATTTTTCGAAACCATTTCATTTTGCAGGTCATTATACAGCACTTTATGGTTATGACAATGAAAACGCATTTTTAGTAGATACAAGGCAACAAGGCGGACAAGTGAAAACAACTTTGAAAAGTTTAGCATTAGCAAGAGCGGAAAAGGGGCCAATGTCATCTAAAAATTTGTATTACACATTATGTAATACAGATAAAAGTTTTGATTTAAAAACTGCAATTACAACAGCAATAAGAAATAACGCAACTGAACATATAAATCCACCAATTACAAATATTGGCTACAAAGGAATCTTTAAAACGAGTACTGAAATAATTAAGTGGTTTAAAGCAAGTAAAGACATAGAAAATGATTTCAAAACAAGTGCAATGCTTATGGAAAAAGCAGGAACAGGCGGAGCATTATTTAGAAATTTGTACCGAGATTTTTTAAAAGAAAGTTACGACTTACTAAAATTTGACAAACTTAAAACGGGACATGAAGCATTTGTAGAAATTGCAGAACTTTGGACTTCGGTTTCTCAACTATTTGAAAAAGTAAGCGAAACAAAAGATTTTAAATATATCCAACAAGCATCAGAAATATTAAAAACAATATCAACAAAAGAAAAAGAAACAATGAAAATATTGGCGACAATATAGCCGAACCGCTAACAGCAGCTACACCCAAACTTAAAACGACACATTACAATGAACAAAATGACAAAACTTTTAATTGGAATTCTATTAGGATTGCAATTTTCTTGTAACAACTCTAACACGAATAATAAAACGACAGTTATGGAAAAAATTAAAATAGAAAATCAAGGTGTTCATATTGAGTATAATGACAGCAAAATTGGGGACACAGTTTTATTATTTATTCACGGCTTTGGTATTGACAAAAACTATTGGACAAACCAAACAGCTTTTTTCTCAAAAAAATATAGAGTAGTAGCTCTTGACTTGCCAGGTTTTGGACAATCAGGAAAAAATAGAATCCATTGGACAGTTGAAAACTTTGGTAAAGACGTTTCTACCGTTCTAACTAAATTAGACTTAAAAAACGTAATTCTTATTGGACATTCTATGAGTGGAGCAATTGCTCTTGAAACTGCATTAAATAATCCAACCAGAATAATCGGAGTGGTTGGCGTTGACAATTTCAAAAATTATGGAATGGTTATGACACCTCAATTAATAGAACAACAAGCTAATATATATAAAGCAGCAAGAACAGACTTTAAAAAAACAATTTCTGAATATGCAAATCAGGCTTTACTTGCACCATCTACTGACGCAATAATTAGGAAAAGAGTTTTGAGTGATATGACCAACATAGATCCCATCATTGGAGTTAACTGTATGGAACAAGGAGACAAATACCCAATTAATGAAAAACTTAAATTGCTTAAAAAAACTCTGTACTTAATTAACAGCGACCTTACACCAACAGACACAGTAGGGTTTAAGAAAGATAATATTGACTATACTTTATTCAATATTGGTTCAACAGGACACTATCCTATGCTTGAAAAACCAAATGACTTTAATTTACTTTTACAACAAATAATTGACAAAATTATAAATAATTAGAACGAAGCCAAGAAAGCCAGCAGGCAACAAGGGCTTTGCAACAGTGGCGGTTTTAGTGAAATTACGGCTTTTCAAGAACCTTTTTGGGAAATAGAAATTTTCGTTTTCATAGTACCAAGCCCCAAATCGTTAAACCACCTAAACGGCAACAACCAAAAATTCCATTCTTACGCTTCCGTCTTCATCAATTTTTGTTAGATTTATTTCGTGTAATGTATTTATTAATTCTGGATTCCAAGGTGTTTTTACTTTTACATAATTTTCTGTAAATCCGTGAATATAACCTTCTTTGTTTTCACTTTCAAAAAGGACTGTTCTGTTGCTTCCTAATTGGTTTTCATAAAAAGCACGACGTTTTTTTACCGAAAGTCCACGTAACATTTTGCTTCTTTTGTTTCTTACATTCATTGGTACAACATCTTCCATAGTCGCAGCTTCGGTATTATCTCTTTCAGAATAAGTGAAAACGTGCAAGTAAGAAATATCCATTTCGTTCAAGAAATTGTACGTTTCTAAGAAATGTTCTTCGGTTTCGCCTGGAAACCCAACAATTACATCGACTCCAATACAAGCATGTGGCATGACTTGTCGAATGTTTTCAACTCTATCAGTATAAATTTCACGTTGGTAACGACGCTTCATTTTACCAAGAATTTCATTACTTCCGCTTTGCAACGGAATATGAAAATGCGGCACAAATGTTCTACTTTTTGAAACAAAATCAATAGTTTCATTTTTTAGAAGATTGGGTTCGATAGAGGATATTCGCAATCTTTCGATTCCTTCCACTTCGTCTAATGCTTTTACTAAATCCAGAAAAGTATGTTCGTGTTTTTTGTTTCCGAATTCTCCTTTTCCGTAATCGCCAATATTTACACCCGTTAACACAATTTCTTTGATTCCTTGTTTAGAAATATCCGAAGCATTTTTCAAGACATTTTCTAAAGCATCACTTCTAGAAATTCCCCGTGCCAATGGAATTGTGCAATAAGTACATTTGTAATCGCAACCGTCTTGCACTTTTAGAAATGCACGAGTTCTGTCGCCAATGGAGTAACTTCCTACGTAGAAATCGGCTTCTTCAATCTCGCAAGAATGAATTTCACCCATATCATTTTTGGACAAATCGGTTATATAATCGGTGATTTTAAATTTTTCGGTAGCGCCAAGAACTAAATCTACACCATCAACAGCGGCTAATTCTTCAGGTTTTAATTGAGCGTAACAACCAACGGCAGCAACAAATGCTTTATCATTAAGTTTCATTGCTTTTTTTACAATTTGCTTGAATTGTTTGTCGGCATTTTCGGTTACCGAACAAGTATTGATGACGTACATATCGGCAACTTCTTCAAAATCGACACGATCGAAACCTTCATCTTGAAAATTTCTTGCAATGGTAGATGTTTCTGAGAAATTTAATTTACAACCTAAAGTGTAGAATGCTACTTTTTTTCTATTTTCCATAAGATAACTCAATTAATGAAATCGTTGTCAAAAAATTGAGGGTGCAAAGTTAGGTAAATTATAAAAAAGATTATCACAAGAAATAACTATTTTATTTAAACCATGTGTAATGAAAAATTCATTTACAAAATTTTATCAAGATGATTAGAAGAATGATGTAAATAATATAGATAATTGTGTAATTTTTTTCTAGTAATAATAGTGAACTTTGACGTTTATAAATAATCTAAAATTAAAATTATGATAGTTGAAATAGCAAACGAAGGAGAAAAATTTGTGGGATTTAAAGCAGTTGGTTCAGTTAATGCAGATGATTTTAAATCTGTTGTAATACCAATAGTTGAAGCTTTTGTAGAAAAGCATAAAACATTAAACTATCTTCTGCAAATTAATACAGAATTATCAAATTTTACTGTTGGTGCTTGGTTACAAGATGCAGTTTTAGGCATAAAAGTGTTTTCAAAATGGAACAGAGCCGCAATTGTAACTGACACGGAAGGTATAAAAACTTTCACTGAACTATTTAGCAAAATTATGATTGGCGAGTTCAAATGTTTTAAACATGATGAAATGGAAGCCGCTGTTACTTGGGTTTCTAGAGAAAATATAACTCCTTAAATTATAAAATATTTAAAAATTTATCAATTATAAAATACTAAAATTGTTTTAGTATATTTTATATTATTCCTTTCTATATTTTTTAGTTTCCTCAAAAACATGCTCTAAAATCTTTGCATCTTCCTCAGTAAATTCTACATGACGACGAGACATAACTACTTTAGCTACTTCGAAAGCTTTTTTAGTAATATAAGTGGTAAATCCGGAAGCTCCACCCCAAGAGAAACTCGGTACAAAATTGCGAGGAAATCCTGAACCAAAAATATTTGTAGAAACACCAACAACAGTTCCAGTATTAAACATGGTATTTATTCCGCATTTGCTGTGATCTCCCATCATCAATCCGCAAAATTGAAGTCCTGTTTTTGCAAAACCTTCGGTTTCATAGCTCCACAATTTTACTTCTTCGTAGTTATTTTTTAGGTTCGAATTATTGCTGTCCGCTCCAATATTACACCATTCTCCCAATACTGAATTTCCTAAAAACCCGTCGTGACCTTTGTTAGAATAACCAAACAAAACAGAGTTGTTAACTTCGCCACCAATACGAGAATGTGGCCCAACTGTTGTTGCTCCGTAAACTTTTGTCGCTAATTTCACTTGTGCTTCTTCGCACAAAGCAAAAGGCCCGCGGATAACTGAACCTTCCATTATTTCGGCATTTTTTCCAATATAAATTGGTCCTGTAGAAGCATTTAATGTCACAAATTCTAATTTTGCTCCTTCCTCGATAAAAATATTTTCGGGAGAAATCACATTGACACTTTTAGGAATTCGTTGCGATGTTCTGCTTTCAGTAATTAATTCAAAGTCTTCACGAATGGCTGTGTCATTTTTTTGAAAAATATCCCACGTATGCTCGATGGTAAGACAATCATCGTTATATTCTATGATTTCGTAAGTATCGAAATCGACTTCTTCTTGACTGTCTTCTGTAAAAAAAGCAATAACTTCTTCTCCTCTAAAAATCGCTTGATTCACTTCTAAATTAGAAACCATTTCTGACAAAATGCTATTTGGCAAAAAAGAAGCATTTATCATTACGTTTTCTTCCAACTCGACCATTGGAAATTTTTCAGAAAGATATTCTTCTGTTAAAGTTGTGGTGGTCGAACCCAAATATTTCTCCCACTTTTCACGAATCGTCAAAATTCCGACACGAATATCGGCAACTGGTCGTGTAAAAGTGAATGGCAATAAAGCGTTGCGAACGGTTCCGTCAAAAAGTATATAGTTCATTTTGTTGTTTATTCGGTTATTTGTTTATTCGGTTATTTGATAAAATATATCGAACAAACTTAGACTCAAAGTTACAAAGTTTTTTGAGAGATAAAAATAAAAAAACCTTCCGAATTGGAAGGTTTTCTTTGTATAATGATAAACAAGTTATTATTTAACGTGTTTAGCGTATTTAGTTTTAAATTTATCGATACGTCCTGCAGTATCAATAAGTTTAGATTTACCTGTGTAAAAAGGGTGAGAAGTTCTAGAAATCTCCATTTTGAATACTGGATATTCAACACCTTCGTGTGTGATTGTTTCTTTAGTTTCTACTGTAGATTTTGAGATAAAAACGTCTTCGTTAGACATGTCTTTAAATGCAACTAATCTGTAATTTTCTGGGTGAATTCCTTTTTTCATGGTAATTTTTTTATTTGTGGTTGTAAATTGTTTTGAGGCTTTTTATTTAAAAGGTATAAACGCTTTACAACTTTTTAT
>NZ_JAYWDT010000176.1:0-6971 GCF_043779715.1 Flavobacterium sp. | reverse complement strand
ATAAAACCATTCCCTTGTTGGTAATACAAAAATCTAAACATTCTATAACACAATCTCTATAGGATTTTCTTGTAAAAACATCTATCCAATCGACTACTGTGGCTGTTATAAAATGTGGTAAAGCTTGATCTCTTATTTTATATCCGTCTAACATTTATTATATTTTTTCAAATATAATATTTTCTTGTTACTTATTTCGTTGCTCTATATTAATAGCTTGTTCTGCGATGGTCTCCCGACCTCGCAGTGTATAATGTTATATTTTGTTTGTTGCTGCGTAGTCAGAGACATTCGCAGAGCCGTTTTTTAAAAACAAAAAACAACAATTTTACTTCTTGTTTCTTTTATTTAATTACTGCGAGGTCGGGAGACCATCGCAGAGCTGTTCTAAGTTTATTTACTCTTCGCAGTGCATAATGTTATACTTTGTTTGTTGCTGCGAAGTCAGAGACCATCGCAGAGCCGTTCTAAGTTTATTTACTCTTCGCAGATCGTGTATGACATATCCGACCATCGGGTTATATGCTAAACGTAGAAGGTGTTGGTAAAAAAGCTTCTAAGAAAATTATCATCAACTAATCCTTGATGTTTTTAAATAGAAAAAGCCTTCTTATTGAAAAATGGGAAGGCTTTTTTTGTACACTAATCGTACAATAATTAAAAAAACAAAATCCGAAACTCTTATTTTACTAAGAATTTCGGATTTATTTTGTGGAGTCGCCGAGAATCGAACTCGGGTCCAAACAAGCAACTAAAGAGCTTTCTACATGTTTATTTCTCGATTAGATTTTCGACCGTGTGCTATGCCAAGAACAGCAACACAAAGCTTATCTTCTTAGTTTCAAAACAGTCCCGAAGCTTAACTATTTCTAGGTTTAAATTTACGATTCACCTTTATCGAACGCTATAAACCAAAGCTTTCGAGGTAAATCCTGCTCTCCTACCTTGTAGGAGCGGGGCTAATCTTACTATGATTCAGATTATGCAGCAAGAGCGTAGTTTCCTTCGCCGTGTAAGTGTTTTGGAGCCTTTTATTTACGAGAATTACTCCAGTTCTCCACATGCTTACAATTCAATTCGACTTGCTGTCAAAACCAGTCGACCCCATTTTGGTTTGCAAAAGTACGTAATTTATATCAAATCTTATTCCAAACCTTCTTCTTTACTTTTTATTTCGAAAGGATAATTGCCAAATAAGCTAGAAAGCAATTTCAATTTATAAGTACATCTTGTATATTTGTTTGATATGCAGATTAATGTGGCTTTCTCATCTTTCAATTTTATATAAGCCGCTGTGCTTCCGTGCCACCAACCATTGTGATAAAACATTTTTTTGCCATCTTCCCATTCTAACATTCTAATTCCCAAACCATAATTTCTAGTTCCTTTGCTTTCATAACTATAACCTCTATAAACTTCGGTCAATAATTTTTTATTTAAAAAATTAGGATTGTAGGTCGCCATATCAAATTTGAGTAAATCTCTTGGTGTCGAATAGATATTTTTATCTCCATAAATCCCATCGAGGTAATTATAGGCGTATTTAATTTTGTTTCCTTTATAAGATTGGCTATTGTTTTCCACCCCTTTTTTATAATCAAAAACAAAAGTATTTTTCATCCCTAACGGCTCGAATATCAACTTTTTCATGGCAGTTCGATAATTCATTTTGGTGATTTTTTCAATTACCAAAGCCTAAAAAGCATAATTAGTATTGCAATAAGCAAAATGAGTATCTGTTTTATATTCTAAATCTATATTATTTTTATTTATGAGAGGAATCAAATCTTTGTTTTGCAAGGTGTCTTTCTGATTCCAAATAATTTTTTTATCGGTAAAATAACTGTAATTACGCAATCCGCTTCTATGATTTAGTAAAGTCCTAATGGTAATTTCTGGATAAGGAAAATCATCAAGAATGGTATTCACTTTTTGGTCTAAAGTTATTTTTTTTGAATCTATAAGTAAAAAAATCGCATTTGCAGTAAGTACTTTACTCAATGAAGCTATATGAAGTGGCGTTTCGGAAGAGATAGCTTTCTTCTCTTCAAAATTTGACATGCCACGGTAATTTTCATAAACAATATATCCGTTTTTTGCCACAAGAATACTTCCAGAAAAATCATTTGGAATGTATTTTTCGTTATAAAATCTTTCAATAGTTTGCTGTAATCTTTTCTTTTTCGAAGTTTTTAAATTGGGCAAATTACTCTCATAAGGTTGCATTGTATATACAGAACCAACTTTAGTTTCTTCTTTCTTTTTTATTGCTTTTTTCTTCTCTTTACATGAAAAACAGATAGTTAAGATTACAAAAAGTAAGAGAATTTTTATATTTATTTTGAATGTCATTTTAACTTGTATATAAAACAAATATAAATAAACATATGGGGAATCAAAATAGGTTTTTAAACAATTATTTTCATTTGTTTCAAGTTACTATTACATTATATTTGCATCAAATTTTAAAATAATTAATTTCGATTATTTTAAAAATAAAATAGCTTTACAATGAAATTTGGACTTATAAAAGAAAGAAAAAATCCACCAGACAGACGCGTAGTTTTTACACCCGAAGAATTGGTAAAATTAAAACAACAATTTCCGTTGGCTGAAATAAAAATTGAATCTTCAGATATTCGTGTTTTTAATGATGAACAATATGCTGAATTGGGTTTCGATGTTACATCTGATGTTTCTGATTGTGATGTTTTAATTGGAGTTAAAGAAGTTCCGGTTGATGCTTTAATCCCAAATAAAAAATATTTTTTCTTTTCTCATACTATCAAAAAGCAACCTTATAACAGAAAATTATTAGTAGCTTGTTTAGAAAAAAATATCGAATTATATGATCACGAAACAATAGTCGATGCAAAGAATCATCGTCTAATAGGTTTTGGTCGTTATGCAGGAATTGTTGGTGCTTACAACGGAATTCGTGCTTTCGGTATGAAGTTTGAATTATTTAATTTGGCTAAAGCTGAAACGCTAAAAGACAAAAATGCGCTCGTAGAACGTTTGCAAAGAATGGTTTTGCCAAACATAAAAATTGTACTTACAGGTCACGGGAAAGTAGGGCTTGGTGCCAAAGAAATGCTCGATGCAATGAAACTTAAAGAAGTTTCTGTCGAAGATTATTTGACTAAAAATTACGACAGACCAGTTTATACGCACATCGATTTAGAAGATTATAATAAAAGAATAGACGGAAAACCTTTCGACAAACAAGATTTTTACGCAAATCCGCAATTGTATACTTCAAATTTTGAACGTTTTACAAAAGTATCGGATATTTTTATGGCGGGACATTTTTACGGAAATGGAGCACCAGTAATATTATCCAAAGAAATGCTAAAAGCGGCTGATAATAAGATAAAAGTCGTTGCCGATATTTCTTGCGATGTAGATGGTCCAGTGGCTTGTACGCTAAAAGCATCAACTATTGCGCAACCATTTTTTGGTTATTACCCGTCGGAACACAAAGAAGTCGATTTTATGCATCCAGGTGCAATTGTTGTTATGTCGGTAGATAATTTGCCTTGCGAATTGCCCAAAGACGCTAGTGAAGGTTTTGGAGAAATGTTTTTAGAACACGTCATTCCAGCTTTTTATAATAATGACAAGGATGGGATTTTGCAAAGAGCAAAAATCACCGAAAATGGTAAACTCACCGAAAGATTTGCCTATTTACAAGATTATGTAGATGGGAAATAAAAATAAAAGTCTCGATTTTGTCGGGACTTTTTTATTTTGTTACTTTACTATTCACAAAAAGACTTCTTGAAATGAAAAAATTGCTGTTCCTATTCTTATTTACTTCGCTATTCGGGTTTGCTCAAAATCCTGATGAAAATCAGTTAAAAGAGATATACAAATCGGCATTAACCAATTCTAAATGTTATACTTGGTTAGATGATTTGTCTAATAAAATAGGTTCTAGATTATCAGGATCTGTGGGTGCACAAAAAGCGGTGGAGTACACAAAAGCACAAATGGAAATATCAGGTGCATTCGATAAAGTTTATCTTCAGGAAGTTATGGTGCCAAAATGGGTTCGTGGCGAAAAAGAATCAGCTTATATTCTAGACAATAAAACCAAAGTTAAAGTACCAGTTTGCGCACTTGGTGGTTCGGTTGCAACACCAAAAAAAGGAATCACTGCCAAAGTTATCGAAGTACATTCTATCAAAGAATTAGAAACTTTAGGAGCTGATAAAATAAAAGGCAAAATAGTTTTCTATAACCGTCCGATGGATAATGCTCAAATAGAAAGTATGAATGCTTATGGTGGCGCAGGTGATCAAAGATGGTCGGGCGCAAGAGAGGCTTCAAAATATGGTGCTGTTGCGACTATTGTTCGTTCTTTAAACTTTAGATTAGATGATTTTCCGCATACGGGATCGCAAAGTTATGGTGATATTCCTAAAACACAATATATACCAACGGCTGCAATTAGTACAAATGGTGCAGAATTATTGAGCAAAAAGCTAAAAGAAAATTCGAAACTTACTTTTTATTTAAAACAATCTTGTGAGCAAATGGACGAAGTTTTGTCCTATAATGTTATCGGAGAAATAAAAGGAACAGAACACCCAGAAAATATTATTGTAGTGGGCGGACATCTAGATTCTTGGGATCTTGCCGATGGTTCTCACGATGATGGAGCAGGTTGCGTACAAAGTATGGAAGTGGCTAATATTTTTAAAAACATAGGTTACAAACCTAAAAATACCATTAGAGTTGTTATGTTTATGAATGAAGAAAATGGTGGTCGTGGCGGAAAAATATACCAAGAATTAGCACAAATAAATAAAGAAAACCACATTTTTGCTTTAGAAAGTGATTCGGGAGGATTTTCGCCAAGAGGATTTTCTTTTGAAAGTGATGACGCTAATTTTGCTAAAATTTCCAATTGGAAAAGCTTATTCGAACCTTATTTAATTCATAGTTTTACAAAAGGGCATGGTGGTTCGGACATAGAACCATTAACATCCACAAAAATTGTAAAAGCTGGTTTGCATCCAGATTCACAACGATATTTCGATTACCATCACGCTGCAAATGACAAGTTTGATGCAATTAATAAAAGAGAACTCGAATTAGGTGCTGCAACCATGACTTCGTTAATTTATTTGATTGATAAATACGGAATTGAGTAGTAAAATTAAAACCATATAAGGCATATAAGTTCATATAAGTAAAATGTTAGTCTAGCTTATATGCCTTATATGGTTAAAAATTAAATTATTTCCCCCAATCTATCTTTCTAGAAAAATACATTACTGCACCTAGAATGATAAACAATCCTATACTTCCCACAAGTAATGCATAGTTTTCTAACTGAATAATTACATAAATAAATGTGTACAAAGCCACTAAAGAGAAACCTATAAATGTTGGAAATTTTCTGTTTTTCAATATGGAAACTGAATAAAGTACAATCATCGTTATTACCGAAGCCGAAGCGATAAGATAAGCCAAAGCAAAACTAGAATGTTCTGTTATTGATATTAAAAGCGTATAGAACATAATTAATGCCAATCCCAACATCGAATATTGAAAAATATGAATGTTAATTTTACTAATAGATTGAATTAAAAAGAACACTAAAAAAGTTAATCCAATTACAAGAAATCCGTATTTTGAAGCACGTTCATTTTGTTGGTATTCATTTACAGTTTCTATTAGTTTTGCACCAAAAGAATATTCATTCAAGTTTGGGATTTTATCTACATATTGTTGAGAAAAAGTGCGATTGATATCTAATACTTTCCAATCGGCATGAAAACCTTTTTTATTTATTATTTTCGTGGTGTCGTTGGCTGCAAAAGCACCTTCGTAACTTGGAGATTCCCAGTCAGAATCGATATTTACAACCGTTGTTTTTCCCACAGGAATAAATTTAACGCTATTACTACCATTGTATTGCATCAAGAAATTGAAATCTATTTTTCCGCTATTGACCAATGTTTTGTAGTTAAACTGATTGGTAACAAGCGTTCCGTAAATAGTATCTTCGTCTTCTGGTTTCGATTCGAATGAGAAAGACTGATTGTTTAGTTTTATTTTCAAATCACTTTTAATGCTTTTCAGATTCGTTGTTTTTACTACAATAGATGCTTTGTCCCACAATAAATCAGCTTCATTTATACCCAGTTTTTCGAAATTTGGTTTACTGAAATAACCATCAAAATTCATATTTGCGGTAAAAACTACATTGTTATAAATGCCTCTTTTTAGCGACGTATTTTTCTTAACGTTCGATGTGTTATTTAGTTTTTCAGGAAAGAAATAAGCATAAGAAATAATTGCTTTTTTCTCGATAGTGACCACTTTTGTCTTTGGATTTGTTACATTATATTCCTCATAAGTTTTGTAGGGAATTTGCATCATTGGCCCATAGAATAATACATCTTTTCCCCACAATTGTGTTACTTCATCAGTAACTTCTTGTTTTCGTTGGGAACGTTCGGAGATTAAATCTTTTACAAATTCTAGCGGAATGAGTAAAACGAGTGTTAGCAAACCTACCATCATCATCTTGGCAGTTGTAGATTGAAAAAATGAGCCTTTGTTCTGATTTTCTTGCATTTGATTTTCCATTGTTTTTGAATTTAATTGATTTTAAAAAAGTTGACTATTATTGAATGAATTTAATACTAGATAGAAATATATAATTGCTATAGGAATGTTTCCCAGAATAAATAGAATTTGAATTGTTATACTGTGTTTTTCATTTGGTTTTAGAAAGAATTGATAAATTAAATTCAGTAGTATAAAACCATTTACTACAAAAGCAAAAAGGATATAATATATTCCAATTATGATTAGTAAATCGTTATTCTTTAAAAGGAAATAGGATACGAAAAGTATTGTTCCTATACCAAATGTGCATAATGCAATTTGGATTGATAATTTTTGCTGAATTAGGTTTTCTATAGATATTTTATTTTCCATTTTTGTTTTATTCA
>NZ_JAYWDT010000175.1:0-15998 GCF_043779715.1 Flavobacterium sp. | reverse complement strand
TTTTCAGATTTATTTTTTGATTGTTGGAAGTTCTCACCAAAGCTTCTGGTTTTAAAATCTTCTCGAATTTTTACTTTGTCTTTTATGTTTTGATATACTTTTTCGACTCTTTTTAATGCTAGTGAATCGTTGTATTGGTTGGTTCCATCTTCGTCAGTATAACCATTTATTGCTAATACTTTACTTGTTGAATTTTGACTTATCCAAGTTTGAAGTTCATTATTTTCTGATGCTGACAATTCGTATTTATTACTATCAAAATACACAGAAAATTGCTCCTGCGCATTTGCTAGATAAATATTTACCAAAAAAAATATGTAGATAAAAAGTTTCTTCATTTAATTAATTAACCCAATTTATGGAAAAATATTGTTGATTAATGAAAAACAATACAAATAAAAAAGCCATTTGATTACTCAAACGCCTTCAAATATAAAGTAAAAGTCGCAAGTCATAAAATTTTAAAGTTATAAAGTCTATTTATTTTGGGATTCTATTTTTGATAGAACAAAAAAAGTCGAATATCTGAAACTTTCAGACATTCGACTTTATGACTTTTGACTAATTCTTATTTCGTAAACAACAACTCTCTATATTTAGTTAATGTCCAACTTTCGTTATCTACTAACAATTCTAGTTTGTCGCAGTGTTCGCGAATATCATCAAAAAATGGTTTTACAGCATCACAATATGATTCGGCCATTTTTTGAGCATCGGTAATAATGTTTGCTTTTTTACGAGCTTCTGTCATTGCTTCTACTTTGGTATTAATACCTTCAATATGTTCGGAAATTTCTTTGATTAAAACGATTTGTTCTTTACCAATTTTTTTGAATTCATCACCAAAAATATCTTTTAATCCTTTTACATTTTCTATTAATGTGTTTTGGTATTTAATCGCAGTTGGAATCACGTGATTACGAGCAATATCACCTAAAACACGACCTTCAATTTGAATTTTCTTAGTATATTCTTCCAATTCGATTTCGTAGCGAGCCTCAACCTCAACATGGTTCATAACGTTCATTTCTGAAAATAAATCTAATGCTTGTTTAGAAACTTTAGCTTTCAATGCTAATGGAGTAGTTTTAAAATTACTCAATCCACGTTTTTTAGCTTCTACTTCCCAAGCATCGCTATAACCATCTCCTTCAAAAAGAATCTTTTTAGAATTTTTGATATATTCCCTTAAAACATTGAAAATTGCATCATCTTTTTTCATGTCTTTGGTTTCAATCAAAGCGTCAACTTCTTTTTTAAAATCTTTCAATTGTTTAGCAACTATTGTATTTAAAGTTGTCATAGCATTGGCACAATTTGCAGAAGAACCAACGGCTCTGAACTCAAATTTGTTTCCTGTAAATGCAAATGGTGACGTTCTGTTTCTATCAGTATTATCTAAAAGTACGTCTGGAATTTTACCAACAACGTTTAGTTTTAAATCTGTTTTTTCTTCCGGAGATAATTTTCCAGTTGTTACACCTTCTAATTCCGCCAAAACTTTTGTCAATTGTTCTCCAATAAATACCGAAATAATTGCTGGTGGTGCTTCGTTTGCTCCTAATCTGTGGTCGTTAGTTGCAGTGGCAATAGCAGCTCTTAACAATTCTTCATAATCATTTACCGCTTTTATAGTATTGATAAAAAATGATAAGAATTGTAAATTACTCATTGGCGTTTTACTTGGACTTAATAAATTAATTCCAGTATCAGTAGCTAATGACCAGTTGTTGTGTTTCCCCGAACCGTTTACCCCTTTGAAAGGTTTTTCGTGAAATAGAACTTTAAAATCATGACGCTCCCCTACTTTTTGCATCACATCCATTAATAATGAATTGTGGTCTACAGCAAGATTTGTTTCTTCGAAAATTGGAGCCAGCTCAAACTGATTTGGTGCCACTTCGTTGTGACGTGTTTTTACTGGAATGCCAAGATACATACATTCTTGTTCCAACTCACGCATATAATTTAATGCTCTTGTTGGTATCGAACCAAAATAATGGTCGTCTAATTGTTGTCCTTTTGCCGAAGTATGTCCTAGCAAAGTTCTTCCTGTCATCAAAATATCAGGACGAGAATTTGCTAAAGCAGTATCTATCAAGAAATATTCTTGTTCCCAACCTAAAGTGGCAGTTACTTTTTTTACATTTTTATCAAAATATTTACAAACATCTACCGCCGCTTGATCTATCGAATGTAAAGCACGTAATAATGGTGTTTTGTAATCTAAAGCTTCGCCTGTATATGATATAAAAACTGTTGGAATACATAATGTTGTACCAAAGATAAATGCTGGAGATGTTGGATCCCAAGCAGTATAACCACGAGCTTCAAATGTATTTCTGATTCCTCCATTTGGAAAACTTGAAGCATCTGGTTCTTGTTGAACAAGTTGTGCGCCACCAAATTTTTCGACTGCATCGCTTCCATCATAAGAAGTTTCAAAAAAAGCATCATGTTTTTCAGCAGTTGTTCCCGTAAGTGGTTGAAACCAGTGTGTATAATGGGTTACACCTTTAGACAATGCCCATTCTTTCATTCCCATTGCGATATAATCGGCTAACTTTCTGTCAATTTTTGTTCCATGCTGCACGGCATCTTTCACTCCTTTATGCGCATCTGAAGTAAGAAACTGCTTCATTGCTTTGTCATTAAACACATTTGCACCGAAAATGTTCGACTTTCTGTCGGCTTCTTCAAATTTTACAGGTTTTCTACCTGATGCTTCTTTTAATGCTTGAAAACGAATTGTTGACATAAAAATTGATTTTTATAAGTTATACCCTATTTATTTTAATGCAAAGATATAAATATTTATTAAAATAAAGTTTTGACCCCTATTTTTTTAGGGTAAAAATTTTTTATTAATTAAAAATTAAAAAAAGATAAATATTGAAATCCAATTTTATAAGAAATTCTAAAAGATTATATTTGCATCAAGGATTATCATTATTTTAAAGCTCAATTTTTTTGAGACTTTTAATTTTTAATTCGTAATTTTTAATCGAACAATATGATAGTTTGGATTTTATTTTTCGCAATGGTTTTGGTGATTTTAGCACTTGATTTAGGAGTTTTTAACAAAACGCCTCATATTATAAGTACTAAAGAAGCCAGCAAATGGACTGCAATTTGGGTTTCGTTGTCTTTTGCATTTTCGGGTATTATTTATTGGTTATACGGAACTGATTATATTGCAAATCCGAATAATCTAACCCAAACTGGCGCTGCTTTAAAATTTATAACAGGATATTTAATCGAATTGTCATTAAGCGTAGATAATATTTTTGTAATCGCAATTATTTTTACTTCATTCAAAATACCACAAAAATACCAACACAGAGTTTTATTTTGGGGAATTCTTGGCGCTATCTTTTTCAGAGGTTTAATGATTTCTTTTGGAGTTATTTTGATTAATAAATTTAGCTGGACAACCTATCTTTTTGGAGCGTTTTTATTATTTACAGCTCTAAAAATGTTATTCTCTAAGGACGAGGAAGATTTTGATCCTAAGCACTCATTCGTTTATAAAACAATTGGAAAATTAATTCCTATTACTCACGAAAGTCATAAAGAACATTTTTTTATTAAAATTAATAATAAAAATTTTGCTACGCCTCTTTTTGTAGCTTTAATAGTAATTGAAGTGATGGATGTTTTGTTTGCTGTAGATAGTGTCCCTGCGATTTTAGCGATTACTTCCGATCCTTTTCTTGTATTTAGTTCTAATATTTTTGCTATCCTAGGTTTGCGTTCTATGTATTTCTTCTTGGCTAATATGCTAGAAAAATTTAGTTATTTAGAGTATAGTTTGATTGCTATTTTGAGTTTTGTAGGTCTAAAAATGCTATTGCATGATTATATTGAAATTCCCGAATGGGCATCGCTAGGATTTATAGCTGTTTCGTTATTGGTTGGGATTTTAGTCTCGTTAAAAATGGGAAGCGAAACCGAACTAAATGATTAATTTTTTTGATTATTTGAATCAATAAACGTTTTCAAATATTTACTAAAATCTAAAACATACATTTCTTGCGGGTTATTAGCCAATACAAACTTCAGATGTTCATTTGTTATATAATAATGTAATCCATCATTTGTAGAGATTCCTTCTATTTGCAAAAAACGAGTTTTCAATTTTAGTTTTCTTTTATTGGCGGCAAAAAAATTATTTTCTTTAAAATCATAAAACAAATTAACAAATGGTTTTCCGTTTCTAGTGTATCCGCAAAGTACCAAAACATTTTTTGAGTTTAAATAAGTTGCTCCTGTCACTAAACCTTTAATATTGTAAACTTCTTTTTGTTGCGCAATATACTTTCCTGGCGTTTTTGGTAATGAATAAATTGTGGTTTGCTTGGTTTTCCATTCTTTAGTAAAAAGATAAATACTATCCTGTGTAACTACAAAAGCTTCACAATCGAAATTGGTTTTGTTGGCAAATTGTCTAGTAAAATTAGTTTGATTTGAATATTGAAATTCAATTTTATCTATTACTGGATTTTTTGCTAATAATGTCTTTTTTTCGATTCGTAAAATATGCAAATCTGTTCGATTACCCGATGCATTATTTCCGAAATCGCCTATGTATAAATAATTTTCGTCTTGTGATATTTCTTCCCAATCTGTATTTGTAAAATTTGGCAAATTGTAGGTTTCTAGAATCTTCCCATTTATGGTATCTAAAGCATACAAATTTGTATCTGTATCATCATTGTGTGTCCAAAGCCTATTATTGAAACGTATGAGTCCCGAAGTTTCTTTTAATATTTCATTTAATGAAAAAGAAGAAGTAAGATTGATTGTTGCATTTTTGTAGACACAACTTCCATCATTGATAGTCGCTTTAGAATTATAGTTTTTCGACAAAACATCGGTACAACCTAAAGTTTGCGATATTCCTTCTATAGAAATTAGAATACAAAATAATAGTAGTCGAAAGTTCATAAATCCTTTTTTACAAATGTACTATTTCAGGAAATAAATTTCATAAAAAAAGAGATTGCATTACACAATCTCTTTTTGACCAAACATATAAACTAAACTAATTTCTATTTTTTATTATTTTCGAATCATCAAGATTGTAGGCTTTTACAACTGCATTATAATTCTTAAAATCTACACTATTTGATGTTTTATTACCAAAATATCCTGGCACAATTACGATTCTAAAGGTTTGATTTTGTGTCCAATCTGATGACAATGTACTCAAATCGAAGTTGGCACCAAGAAAAACATTAACATCGTAATTTGTAAAATCGAAGTTATAATCCAACTCACCACTTGCTCCTAAATAATAAGTTTGTGGCATTTGTCTCCAAACATCGGCACCATTCACAACATCATACAGGTGATATACCAAAACCATATCCGAAGTATAAATAGGTCGACTGAAAGTAATTAGTTTTTTATAATTATTTCCTGAATTGAAAGAAACTGTATATTCAAGAACTTCACTAATAGTATCGTTATCCGTTTGCACTGGGGCTGGTGGAGTGTCATTTACTGTACAACTTTGTAGCGCTATCATACTGATAAAAGCTAGCAATAAGGTAATTTTTTTACTCATGCTTTTCATATTTAATTTTCGGAATTCGTGAATCTTCGATTTCATGATTTTGTGGTTTAATGATTAATGTTATTTAATGCTATTCATTAACTGTGCCAAAGTTTGTTTTTTTGATAAAAAAAGAAAAACCTTTCATTTCTGAAAGGTTTTAAATATAAAATACTTCATTACTTACAATAGTAAACGCTACATATTTCTTCGATACTGCCCACCAACTTCAAACAATGCACTAGTGATCTGTCCTAACGAACAAACTTTTGTAGCTTCCATTAAGTGTGCAAATAAGTTTTCGTTTTTGATAGCTGCTTCTTGTAATGTGTTTAAATGTTCTTCCACTTTATTAGCACTTCCTTTGTGCAAATTAGTTAACATATCTATTTGATATTGTTTTTCTTCTTCAGTTGCACGAATTACTTCGGCAGGAATTACAGTTGGAGAACCTTTAGAACTCAAGAATGTATTTACACCAATAATTGGGAATTCACCTGTATGTTTCAAGGTTTCGTAATACAAACTTTCTTCTTGAATTTTCGAACGTTGGTACATGGTTTCCATAGCACCAAGAACGCCACCACGTTCAGTAATTCGGTCAAATTCTGCTAAAACAGCATCTTCAACTAAATCGGTTAATTCTTCGATAATAAATGAACCTTGAATCGGGTTTTCGTTTTTCGCCAATCCTAATTCTTTGTTAATAATCAACTGAATCGCCATCGCACGACGTACAGATTCTTCCGTTGGAGTTGTAATTGCTTCGTCATAAGCATTGGTATGCAACGAATTACAGTTGTCATAAATCGCATACAAAGCTTGTAATGTTGTACGAATATCATTAAAATCGATTTCTTGTGCATGCAACGAACGACCCGATGTTTGAATATGATATTTCAGCATTTGGGCTCTTTCGTTGGCTCCGTATTTGTTTTTCAAGGCTTTCGCCCAAATTTTACGTGCAACACGACCTATAACTGCATATTCTGGATCGATTCCGTTTGAGAAAAAGAACGAAAGATTTGGTCCAAAATCATTAATATTCATACCACGACTCAAATAATATTCTACGTAAGTAAACCCATTAGAAAGTGTGAATGCCAATTGCGTGATTGGATTAGAACCCGCTTCGGCAATATGATAACCCGAAATAGAAACTGAATAAAAATTTCTTACATTTTCTTTGATGAAATATTCTTGTACATCACCCATTAATCTCAAGGCAAATTCGGTCGAGAAAATACACGTATTTTGCGCCTGGTCTTCTTTAAGAATATCAGCTTGAACGGTTCCACGAACTTGAGATAGTGTTCTTATTTTAATATCATTATAAACATCTGAAGGCAAAACTTGATCGCCAGTAACTCCCAAAAGCATTAACCCCAAACCATCATTTCCTGCAGGAATTTCCCCTTGGTAACTTGGTCTTGTAATTCCTTTTTTTTTATAAATTTCATTTATTTTTTCTTGAACCTCAATTTCAAGATTATTTTCTTTGATGTAAAATTCGCATTGTTGGTCGATAGCGGCATTCATAAAGAAACCTAATAACATGGGAGCTGGTCCGTTTATCGTCATAGAAACCGATGTCATGGCATGAACCAAATCGAAACCTGAATACAGTTTTTTAGCATCATCTAGACAACAAATAGAAACACCTGCATTTCCAATTTTTCCGTAAATATCAGGACGAACATGAGGGTCATTTCCGTATAACGTTACGCTATCGAAAGCGGTAGAAAGCCTTTTTGCTGGCAATCCCGCGGAAACATAATGAAAACGTTTGTTGGTTCTTTCTGGCCCACCTTCGCCCGCAAACATTCTACTTGGATCTTCTCCTTCACGTTTGAATGGATATAATCCTGAAGCAAAAGGGAATTCTCCTGGTACATTTTCTTGCAAGTTCCATTTTAGAATATCACCCCAAGCTTGGTACTTTGGTAATGAGATTTTTGGAATCTGAGAATGTGATAAACTTTCGGTATGTGTGGCAATTTTTATCTCCTTATCACGAACTTTGAAAGTGTAAAAAGGGTTTTTATATTTATTAACTTTCTCCTCCCAGGTAAGAATTACTTCCCAATTGTAAGCATCTAAATCCATTTTTACTTTATCAAATTGATTTAGAAGTAAATTAAGAAATATTCTGTTTTCGGCATTTTTTTCACTTTCGATAGCAGAAGGCAAAACAGAACTGTCGTCGATACCAGATTTTTCAATAATTGGTAATTTTCCAGAAACAGATTCGATAGTTTTATAGATTCCGTATAATTTCTGAGCTACTTCTTGTTGCGTTTTTGCAGTTACATCATATTTTCTATTATTCTCAGCAATTTCAGACAAATAACGTGTTCTATGTGGCGGAATTACAAAAATTTTCTCGCTCATTTCACGAGTTATTTTGAAAGTCGATTTTAGATCTGAATCTGTTTTTTCGACAATTTTATCCATTATGGACTTATATAACGTATTCATTCCTGGATCGTTGAACTGTGAAGCTATAGTCCCGAAAACTGGCATATCATCCGGACTTACATCCCACAAATTATGATTGCGTTGGTATTGTTTTTTGACATCACGAATGGCATCTAGTGCACCTCGTTTGTCAAATTTATTTAATGCTACCAAATCGGCAAAATCTAACATATCGATTTTTTCCAACTGAGTTGCAGCTCCAAATTCTGGTGTCATTACATATAAAGAAACATCAGAATGATCCATGATTTCGGTGTCAGATTGACCAATTCCAGAAGTTTCTAGGATTATAATATCATATTTTGCTGCTTTTAGCACTTGAATGGCTTCGGCAACATATTTAGATAAAGCTAAGTTTGATTGACGAGTAGCCAACGAACGCATATAAACTCTAGGATTGTTAATAGCATTCATACGAATTCTATCTCCAAGCAAAGCTCCTCCTGTTTTACGTTTTGATGGATCGACAGAAATTAATCCGATGGTTTTTTCTGGAAAATCGATTAAGAAACGACGAACTAATTCATCTACCAATGATGATTTTCCCGAACCACCTGTTCCTGTAATTCCTAATACTGGAATTTTTGAGGTTTCGTTTTGCTTGTGAATTTTATCGAAATAAGGTTTTGCTATTTCTGGAAAATTTTCGGCAGCAGAGATTAAACGAGCAATTGCTGTTGGGTTTTTTTCTTCAATATGTGATAATTCGCCGTTTAGTTTGTCTCCAACAGGAAAATCGGAACGTTGCACTAAATCGTTTATCATACCTTGTAATCCCATGGCACGACCATCATCTGGTGCATAAATACGAGTAATTCCATAGTCTTGCAAATCGGCAATTTCGCTTGGCAAAATAACACCGCCACCGCCACCAAATATCTTAATATGACCTGCTCCTTTTTCCTTAAGCAAATCGTACATGAACTTAAAATACTCATTATGACCACCTTGATATGAAGTAATAGCAATAGCATTTGCATCTTCTTGAATAGCTGTATTTACAACTTCTTCGACGCTACGATCATGACCAAGATGTATCACTTCTACTCCTGTAGCTTGAATTATTCTTCGCATGATATTTATCGCTGCATCGTGACCGTCGAAAAGTGCTGCTGCAGTTACTATTCGTACTTTGTTTATTGGAATATAAGGTATTTGTGGTTCCATTTTGAGGATTTGATATTTTTGAGTAGCAAATTTACAATTTTTTTGTGAAATTATTTATGTAGATAACAAAATTGAATTTAGTTGTTTTTAACACAAAAGTCACAAAAGAAATGATTAAAATTTGAACCATATAAGGATTATAAGTTCATTTAAGAAATGTCTTAAAAAATTTGAAGGATAATAAAATACTGTTCCAATTTAGCCCCGATAGTAGTGGAAATCCTGTATCGTCTTTTAGGACGAGACAGATTGTAACGAATAGCGGGACCAAAGTTGAAAGAAATCACAAAGTTTGTGCTTCTAAATAAAATATTGGCTCTATTTTTGTTTATGAATCTGAAAAACACATTTCCTTATGAAAAAAATATTTTTACTAGCTGTTTTCATTCCGATGATTGGTAATGCGCAATTCAAAGACCTAATAAAAAAAGGACAAAGTAAAATATCTACTATTACTAAAACCAATTCTGGGATAGATATTTCTGCTGGTTTGAAAGAAGCACTGAATAAAGGTGTTACAGATCAGGTCTCTAAACTAACTGCTCTAGATGGTTTTTATAAAAATGAAGCAGTAAAAATAATCATGCCTGCCGAATTGCAAAAAGTAGATAAAACTTTGAGAAAATTGGGGATGAGCAGTTTAGCTGATGATGGAATTAAAGCTTTGAATCGTGCCGCAGAAGATGCTGTGAAGGAATCTACTCCGATTTTTGTTTCAGCAATAAAAAATATAAATTTTAGTGATGCCAAAAACATTTTAATGGGCAAAGAAAATGCTGCTACTGCTTACCTGCAAAATGCTACTACCAAAGATTTATATACAAAGTTTAGTCCTGTTGTAAAACAATCTATTGGGAAAGTAGGCGCCGATGTGATTTGGTCAAATATAATTACTAAATATAACGCCATACCTTTAGTTAATAAAGTAAATCCAGATATTACTGATTATGTCACAAACAAAGCTCTGGACGGCGTTTTTAAGATGATTACGGTCGAAGAAAAAAACATAAGAACTAACTTAGGCTCAAGAACTTCTAATTTACTACAACAAGTTTTTGCAATGCAAGACAAAAAATAATATATTCTAATTATGAAAAAATCGATATTATTACTGGCAATTATTCCTTTTTTTGGTTGTGCCGAATTACAACAAGTCGCTAATCAATTGCCGGGGATTTTAGAACAGGGAAATGTAGACATTGCAGGTGGTTTGAAGGAAGCACTGAACAACGGAATCTCGAAACAAGTAACAAAATTGACAGCTACCGATGGTTTTTTTAAGAATGAAGCGGTAAAAATTTTATTGCCTGAGGAATTGAAAAAAGTAGATTCGGGTTTAAGAAAAATTGGCATGAGCAAACTGGCTGATGATGGTTTGAGAGCGATAAATCGTACTGCTGAAGATGCTGTAAAAGAAGCCACTCCAATTTTTGTTAATGCTGTAACTGGAATGAGTTTTACCGATGCTAAAAATATTTTGATGGGAAACGACAGTGCTGCTACGACTTACTTGCAAGGTTCGACATCGACTGCTCTGTACGGAAAATTTAATCCAGTGATTAAGAATTCATTTGCAAAAGTTGGTGCCGATAAAATATGGACACAAATCATCACTAAATATAATAGCATACCGTTGGTTAAAAAAGTGAATCCAGATTTGACCGATTATGTTACAAACCAAGCGATGAATGGCGTTTTTAAAATGATTGCTATTGAAGAAAAAGAGATTAGAACCAATATAAATGCTAGAACTTCTAATTTATTGAAGAATGTTTTTGCAATGCAAGATAAGAAATAATACAATTGAATAAAATTCTTTTTTTTAACATTTAGCAATAAAATAACATTGCTTTAACGTTAAATTATAAAAATATTTACGTACTTTGTATAAGAATTCATAGAATTTTGTTTGGTTTGGTTAGTTTATAAGAAAATCAGCATTTAGGTGCTGATTTTTTTGTTTTAAATATCCTTAATATAGTCTTCATACTCAAGGAAAAATCGTTCTAACTTATCCATTTTCTCATTAAAAAAATCGAATATTTCGTCCCAATATAGTCTGTTACTTACACTAACTTCAAGTTTTTCAACCCAAATGCGACTGATGGTTTTTTCGCTTTCGAGAGTGTATTTACTTTCAAAAACCAAATCCTTGATATATTCTTCTTCCAGAATAGTTTTTAGCGATTCTAATTTTTCAAAATAAGATTTTCTTTTTTCGGCGTCACGCATTTCTATATCAATAAGAACTTGTGCTTTTTTATTATCGACAAAAAACTTAAAAGAAAAATCTTTAACTTTTGTGTCATACAAAATCCATTTTCTTGGATATTTCTCGGCAAATGAAATCCAGAATTCTCGTTTTAATCTTTGGGCTTCTTCTTTGGTATACATAATTTATTATAATGTAAGAATTTGGAACTTGAAATATTTAAGCTATCTTTATAATTGTGTTTTTTCTGAACCAGTAAATTAATTTCTTTTTAAAAATTGCGAAATGGATTTTTCAGATTTTTTAAAATATGTGCCAAAAATAGCAAAAGAATCGCTACCAGCGACTATTGCGCATGCAAAAATGATTCCGCCAGAAAGAATAGAGTTGTTAAACAACCAAGATTTTTCGCAAATTATTCCCAAGAAAGCAGCGGTTTTGATGCTTTTGTACCCAAAAAACAGTATCACGCATTTGGCATTAATAGTTAGAAATTCTTATCCCGGAATTCATGCTTCGCAAATTGCATTTCCCGGAGGAAAAGTCGAAGATTTTGATTTATCACTTTCCGAAACTGCTTTACGAGAAACACATGAAGAAATTGGGGTTGCCGCAAAAAAAGTAACTGTAATTAAAGCCTTTACTGAAGTTTATATTCCGCCGAGTAATTTTCTTGTTTCCCCGTTTTTAGGTTTTTCCGAAGAAGAACTTTCGTTTACTTTAAGCCCTGATGAAGTCGATGAAGTTATCGAATTACCATTATATCAATTCCTTGATGAAAAAATCGTTATTACTGTGAACATGTCGACTTCCTACGCTTCAAACATTCAAGTTCCTGCTTTTCAGATAAATGACCATTTAGTTTGGGGAGCTACCGCCATGATGATGAGCGAGTTGAAAGAAATTCTAAAAAAAGTCTTATAACTTAATAGTTTTCGTAAATTTGTAGTTCACTTTTTTTTATAAAATTATGGGATTATTTAAGAGGAATCCTTTTGGACATATACTTTTTCTGAAAAAATGGTTAATCCGAATTTTTGCTGCTATTACACACCGACGTTACAGAGGATTTAACGAATTGCAAATAGACGGTTCGGAAATCATTAAGGCTTTGCCCGATACAAATGTTTTATTTATATCGAACCATCAGACTTATTTTGCTGATGTTGTTGCTATGTTTCATGTTTTTAATGCCAGTTTGAGCGGTCGTCAGGATAATATTAAAAACATAGGTTACATATGGCAGCCCAAATTAAACATATATTATGTTGCAGCAAAAGAGACCATGCAATCTGGTTTATTGCCTAAAATTCTATCTTATGCAGGAGCAATTTCAGTAGAAAGAACTTGGCGCACAGGCGGTAAAGATGTAAACGAAAAGGAGAAAAAAGATGTAAATCCTAACGATACCGAGAATATAAAAATTGCTTTGGCAGATGGTTGGGTAATTACTTTTCCGCAAGGGACCACTAAATCGTTTAAACCTGTTCGTAAAGGAACGGCGCATATTATAAAACAACACAGACCTATTGTTGTTCCCATTGTTATTGATGGTTTTCGTCGTTCGTTTGATAAAAAAGGCCTTCGAATGAAAAAGAAAGGAATCCTTCAAACATTCACCATCAAAGAACCTTTAGATATTGATTATGATAACGATACGATTGAAGAAATTGTCGAAAAAGTAGAATATGCTATCGAGCAACACGCCTCTTTCCTAAAAGTAATTCCGGCCGAAGAAATCGAAGAACAAGAAGAGTTGAATAGATTGCGCAAGTGGCAATATTAATATTCTATTTTTTGTAATTCGTTATAATTTTTCTTTAGTCGGTTCAATAAGAAACCGTATAGCAGTCTATAAATCAGCCAAAATCCACCTATAAAAATGGCAGTAACTGCAATTACTCCTGCAAAGGCACCTATATAAACGCCAGTTGTCATAACTTTATGCTGTTCTAGAGCAACTTTGCTTAATATTTGGTCTATAACAAAAGAATAGACAACTAATAAAAATATTGTTCCTGCTACTAAATTGAAAATGATGTAGCTTTTTACAATTTTTCTCGCATCTAATATGTTTTGCATTAGCAATTTAACATTATCAATAGTAGAAATCCCCCTATAAGCCCTATAGAATCTATAGATAAAATAAATGGCAACCATCCATATCAAAGCTGAAGCTATTTGATAAAATGTGAATATCCCAGCTGATTTTAATAATTCTATAGTGTCTTTGTGACTTTTTGTAAAGTTCATTCCTACATTCAAAAGTATTCCAAATGTAAATTCAATGATACTGATGATAAATATCCATTTCACTGCAGAAGAAGAGGTTTTATGCAACATAGCATAAATTTCCTGCTCCGAAAACTTCGGATAATTGTCATTCTTATTCCAATCTTTTTTTAATAAATCCAACTCTTTCATATATTCCTTTTCCTTACGGATTAATAATTTTCTTCAATTTGCTCTTAATTCGGTTCATTTTTACTCTAGCGTTTACTTCGCTAATACCTAATGTTTCAGAAATTTCGGTATAATCCTTATCCTCAAGATACATAAAAACCAAAGCTTTCTCAATATCATTCAATTGTTTAACCGCTTTGTACAACAATTTCAAATGTTCTTCCTCTTCATAATTATACTCCTCTTGTAGTACAAAATGCTTGCCAGTTTCAAACTCGATTGTATTTACCGTTTTGGTACTTTTTCTGTATAAAGTAATCGCAGTATTTAGCGCCACACGATAAGCCCAAGTAGAAAATTTAGAATCGCCGCGAAACTTAGGAAAAGCCTTCCATAACTGAATCGTGATTTCCTGAAACAAATCATTATGTGCATCTTCGCCCTGAGTATATAACCTACAAATTTTGTGAATTATATTCTGATTTTCCTTTAGTTGCGTAACAAACGACTGCTCTAATGCATTACTCATATTAGGTTAGTAGTATTAATAGTAAGTTTGTTACAAAGTAAAACAATAAATATTTAGGAGCACAATATTCCAGTTTTTTTCAACCATTTTCCCGCTTTTCGTTCCAATCCTCGTCTCGTCCCAAAAGACGAAACTTCGGGATTTCCACTGTAATCGGGGCTAAAATTAGCATTCAAATTCTAAAAACCTTTGTACCTTTGTACCTCAGAACCTTAGAGCCTAAAAATGAACATTCCACAATCAAACTTACCTCGCATAGTCATTATAGGTGGCGGATTTGCAGGTATTGCCATCGCAAAAAAACTAAGAAACAAAAACGTTCAAGTTGTGTTATTAGACAAACACAATTACCATACTTTTCAGCCTTTATTATACCAAGTTGCCACTGGCGGACTCGAAGCAGGTTCTATCGCCTACCCTATTCGCAAAGTCATTCAGGAATACAAAGATTTTTATTTCCGATTAACCTCTGTCAAAGAAATTGACACCCCAAACCAGAAAATAATTTCCGAAATAGGCGAATTGCATTACGATTATTTGGTCATTGCAACAGGTTCAAAAACCAATTATTTCGGTAACAAAGAAATCGAACGCAATTCGATGGCAATGAAAACCATTCCGCAATCCTTAAATATTCGCAGTTTAATTCTCGAAAATTTCGAACAAGCCGTTCTCACCAAAGATGTGGCCGACAAAAATAGCTTAATCAATTTTGTATTGGTTGGCGCAGGACCAACAGGAGTTGAACTTGCAGGCGCATTAGCAGAAATGAAAAAAGCCATTCTTCAAAAGGATTACCCAGATTTAGATGTTTCTAAAATGGAAATCAATCTGGTACAAAGTGGCGACAGAATCCTAAATACGATGAGCGAAAAATCATCGATAGCTGCCGAAGAATTCCTGTTGAGTTTGGGTGTAAAAATCTGGAAAAACGTTCGAGTAACTAATTATGACGGACGTACAATTTCGACCAATTCTAATCTTACTTTCGAAACTGCTACTGTAATATGGACAGCTGGTGTGCAAGGTGCAGCCATTGCTGGTCTCGATGCAAAATCATTAGTAGAAAAAATAGAGCGCATTCGTGTAAACCAATACAATCAGGTTGTAGGTTACGATAATATTTTTGCTATTGGCGATATCGCTTCTATGGAAACCGATAAATATCCGCAAGGCCACCCCATGATGGCACAACCGGCTTTGCAACAAGGTGATTTGTTGGGAGAAAATTTAATAAAACTCATTCTAAAACAACCTTTAAAACCTTTCGAATATAATGACAAAGGTAGTATGGCAACTATTGGAAGAAATAAAGCCGTGGTCGATTTGCCTAAATATCATTTTAATGGTGTTTTTGCTTGGTTTGTTTGGATGTTTGTGCATTTATTCTCGCTAATAGGTTTCAAGAATAGAGCCGTTGTTTTTCTAAATTGGGTGTACAATTACATTCGTTTTGATCGTGAAGGAAGATTGATTATTAGACCTTATAAAAAGAAAAGTTTTACGACTTTTACGAGTGATGAAATATAATTTTAAATTATCAATAATAAATATGTTAAAATAATAAATATAATTCAATATTTATTATATATTTGCATTATCAAAAATAAATTTGATAACAAATAAATAATAAAAATGGAACAAAACTTACC
>NZ_JAYWDT010000174.1:0-16007 GCF_043779715.1 Flavobacterium sp. | reverse complement strand
GAAAATGAGATTCGAAAAGTAGATGAAGACGAAAGTTCAGAGTTTATTGGGATTATCAATTATTCGATAATGGCATTAATACAACTAGATAAAGGAATTGCTCTGCAACCCGATTTAGATGTAAATGAAGCTGTAAAATTATACGATGAGAAAATTTCGATTACTAAAGATTTAATGGAAAACAAGAATCACGATTACGGTGAAGCTTGGCGAGATATGCGTGTGAGTTCCTTGACCGATTTGATTTTACAAAAAATTCTTCGAGTGAAACAAATTGAAGACAATAAAGGAAAAACATTGGTTTCTGAAGGAATTGATGCTAATTATCAAGACATGATAAATTATGCTGTTTTTGCTTTGATATTAATGGATTTCAAAAAATAACAACTCATTAACAAATACTAAAATCGATCGGTTTTATATTTGTAAAAAACATAAAAATGGAAAAAGTAAAAAGCTATTTACCTTGGGCAATTAGAATCATAATTTCGTTCTTATTTATCGTTTCGGCCATTGCTAAAATGTATCCATCGCCTTATTTTGCTATCTCAACATTCGAAGTAAAACAATTATATCCATTAGGATTTTCAGAGATTATTGCACCTTGGTTTTCTAGAATATTAATCGGAATCGAATTGGCTTTGGGAATTCTAATCCTTCAAAATAACTTTTTACGAAAATTAATTATTCCTGTAACCATTTTATTGTTAGCCGTTTTTGTTGGTCATTTGTCTTATGTAACTTTTGCCAGTGGCGGAAATTCTGGTAATTGTGGCTGTTTTGGCGAATTAATTCCAATGACACCAATTGAAGCCATTATAAAAAATATAATTGCCATTCTTTTATTGGTTTTCTTATTGTTTTTATTGCCAAAAACAGTTGTTAGTAAAAACAATTTTTGGATAGTTTCAGGCATAACATTAGCGACTATAATTTCGATATTTTTATTGGCGCCAATAAAAAAAATTACAAATGATTTTACAGTTACTCCAATAGAAAATGTTGTTTCTGATACAATTCCTACAGAAAATGTTACTCCAATTCTTAAAGATTCAGTTATTACTGCTGTAAAAGTTGATTCGGTAAAAAAAGAGCTCACAACAAAAATTGAAGAGGTAATTTCTACAACCGAACCTAAAAAAATTAAATCTGGTTATGCCAAATTATTTTCTAAAATAGATTCTGGTCGAAAAACACTTTGCTTTTTTGTTCCTGGTTGCGATCATTGTCGCACAGCCGCAAAAGAACTAACCGAATTGAAACAAAAAAATGCTAATTTTCCAGAAATATTAATCATTTTTATGAATGAAGAAGCCGATTTAATTCCAGCTTTTTTCAAAGAAACTGGAGCTGAATATCCGTATAAAATTATCGAAATCATTCCATTTTGGAATGCTTTAGGAACAGGAAAAGACACACCTGGCGTAAAATATCTTTGGAACGGAAATACCTACAAATATTATAACGGAATCACCGATAACAAATTTAATCCTATCGATTATCAAGAACTAATTAACAAACCGTTTTCTGAATTAAAAAAATAAATATTATCTAAATATGGAAAAATTAATCCTATTATTATCAGTTATAATGTTGAATATGTCTTGTTCAAATGCGCAACAAGTAGAATTCTCTAAAGAAGCTTTATCAAACAAATTGATAAATGCTGACGGAAGTGAAACCAACCTAAAAAAAATCCTAAAAAAGCACAAAGGCAAAACCGTAGTTATCGAAGTTTGGGCTTCTTGGTGTAGCGACTGTGTAAAAAATATGCCAAATATTAAAGAATTTCAAACAGCATATCCGAATACCGATTTTGTTTTTCTTTCTTGTGACAAAACACCTGAAGCTTGGGCAAAAGGCATCGAAAAACATGAACTAGTAGGCGAACATTACTTAATTCCAGAAGGAATGAAAGGCGCTTTTGCAAAATCTATCAATTTAGATTGGATTCCTAGATATATTATTATCGATAAAACAGGAAAAATAGCTTTATACAAAGCCATCGAAACCGATAAAGAGAAAGTAAATACCTTACTAAAAAGTCTAAACTAATGAGAGCAAAAATTGTAGCTGGAAACTGGAAAATGAATAAAAATTCGGAAGAAACCGAAGATTTAATCAACGAATTGATAGACAAATTACCAACAGATGGTGATACTAAAATAATTATTGCACCTACTTTTATAAACCTTGCTTCTGCTGTCGATCATACCGAATTTACTAATATTCGTGTCGCAGCACAAAATATGCACCAAGCGGAAAATGGCGCTTATACTGGCGAAATTTCAGCAGATATGCTAAAAAGCATTGGTGTAAATACTGTAATTCTTGGACATTCAGAACGCAGAGCAATTTTTCATGAAACCGATGCTATGATTTCGTTTAAAGTTGATACGGCTCTGAAACACGAGATGACAGTAATTTTTTGTTTCGGAGAAGAATTGAAAGACCGTCAAGACAAACAACATTTTAATATAGTAGAAAACCAATTGCGTGACGGATTATTTCATATCGACAAATTAGCTTGGACTAATATTATTTTGGCCTACGAACCCGTTTGGGCGATAGGAACTGGCGAAACTGCAAGTCCAGAGCAAGCACAGGAAATGCACGAATTTATTAGAGAAACTGTTCGTAAAGTTTTTGGTAGCGATATTGCCGAAGCTGTTTCAATCCTATATGGCGGAAGTGTAAAACCTGATAATGCAGCAGCTATTTTTTCAAAACCTGATATTGATGGTGGATTAATAGGCGGAGCAGCATTAAAAGCTGATGATTTTGTAGCGATTGTGAATGGTATATAATTAAAAAGAAACTCATTAGGAATTTTCCTAATGAGCTTCTAATCAAACATAAAACAAACAAAACTAAAATTTATAAGTTATTTTTCCTTTTATATAAACAGGTACTTCTTTATTAATATTTATTTTATTAAAATTAGTAATACTATTACCCGATAAATTATTAAAATTAAAATTAGGTTCATCTGCGTAAATATTAAAAAAATTTCGCATTGATAATCTAAAATATAACTTACTATAATTGTAGTTTATTTTAATATCCGATGACAAATAATCTGCTGCCGATTCTAAAAAACTATATTCTACTACATTTTTTACTTTTATATTATGATGATTCATCTTTATTTCTCTTGAATACTGAGAAAATCCTCTAATTGTGAAACTAAGTAATAAAAACATTAATACCTTTTTCATAATATTTTAAAACCTATAAGTAATTTTTCCTTTTAGATAAAATGGTGCGCCTGGTGTAAAATGTATTTCTTCAACACTTTGGGTTTCATTTTGTAATCTACTTTCGGTAGCAAACTGGGTTTCATTCCATTTTGTATTAAAAATATTTTCTGCCGAAATTCCAAAAGTCACATTTTTGTATTCATAATTTATATTTAAATCCGAGACCATATATCCTTTTGCTACAATCGAGTTGTCTTCATTGGCTGGCCGAGATTTTAGATATCGGTAATGAAATCCTCCAGAAAAATTTCTATATTTATTAACACTTAATCCTCCTGTTGCTGTAAAATCAGGTGCTAACGGTATATAATCTTGTCCTTTTGGCGAATCAATACTTCTGGCATAAGTATAATTTACATCAGTATCAAAGAACAAATAATTAGATAACTGATAACGCAAACCAAAATCGAAACCCATTCGTTTTGTTCTTCCAGAAATCTCGACTGTTGCAGCATCGCCAACATATACTAATTCTTCTTGCAGGTTTAGCATCCAAATAGCTGAATTGAGCAACAGTTTAGGAAATGGTTTCGCAATAATTCCTAAATCAGATCCAAAAGCAGTTGGCAAAATTTGTTTTCCAGCATTAGCAACCACAACTCTCGTGTCGTTAGAATGGAACCCAAAACCAGATTTTAAGTAAAACTGTAAATTATTATTTTGAGTAAAAATAAAATTTAGTTTTGGTGAAAATTTGGCTTTATTTTCGGTCTGCGGTTTATAATTTGTTGCCAATTTATCTTGGTAATCAAACTTAAAATAATCGAATCTTATAGCTGGATTTATCTTTAGTTTTCCGAAATCGAATTCAGTATTCAGGTAAGAAAAAATATTTGTTTCATCTATATCTCCTAATTTCAAATTATTCAAAGTTGTGTAACGTCCTACTGTATGTGATAATTCAGTATTTTTTGTAGCATCATTTCTGAAACCAAAACCCAATTGAAAATTAGAATTTTCTAGTTTCTTGTTCAATTCCGCATTTATTCCAAAAATATCTCTATTCTCTTTTTGACGTATTTGATCTCCATTTATTGGGTCATCTAAGAAGAATGTAAAATTAGAATACAACTCAAAATTATATTTTGAATAAAAAGCATTTGCTTTTATAAAAACATTTTCATCGACAGGTTTCGATAACGAAACATTCAAATTTGTTCTCAAAGTTTTTCCGCCTTCAGTATCATCAACAGCGCCAAATCTTGAAATTAATCCCGCATCAATTAACCGTTGTGGAATTTGTCCAGAAGCATCCCATTTACTTGTAAAATGAGAAGCATTGATAGAAAACTTACTATTATCAGCAAAAACAGAAATGTATTTTCCAAATAAATTAATACGTTTAAAATTCTGTGGTGAGTCGAACGCACCATCGGTCATGATATATTCTGTTGCTAAATAAGCATTCTGATTTTTTTGCTTTTCTAATAAATTAAAAAGTCCAACCGTTTTGAAAGTATTAAATTGTCCAGTTTCAACACTTATGATATTCTTATCTATTTTTTCTTTTGTTAAAAACGAAACATAACCCGCTGTAGCAAAATCTCCTTTATTGGCATAATAAGTTCCTTTTCCAAAATCTATTTTTTCGACTGTTTCCGGAATCACAAAATGCAAATCAGCATAACCTTGTCCGTGAGCGTGAGAAACCATGTTTACTGGCATTCCATCTACTGAAACGGCAATATCTGTTCCGTGATCGATATCAAAACCACGCAAAAACATTTGTTCTGCTTTTCCTCCACCAGCATGCTGACCAATGAATAATCCTGGTACTTTTCGCAATATTTCTTGCGAAGAATTTACTGGAGTAGTTTGCAAATCTATTTTAGAAATTACATTCATCGCATTTAGCTTTGACTGAATAACCACTTGATCCAGACTAAATGCATCGTCTTCTAAAACTATTGAAATTTCAGTTGAAGTAATTGTGTACTCTAATTTTTTAAATCCTAAAGCTGTAACAATTAATACATCTGAAACATTAGTTTTATCGATATTAAAATTTCCAAATTCATCCGTATGTGCGTGATATTTAGAATTTATATTCAATAAATAAGCATTTTCGACAGGATTCCCTAATGAATCTCTTACTATTCCTTTTTGCATTTGTGCAAAATTGGAAAATGTAATGAGCATAATTAGTAGTAAAAAAAATGATTTCATTACAAATTATTTATTTTTTGTTCAAAAACAGGGCCTAATTCATATATACTTGATTGCAATTCTTTTTTTATAGGTACTACTTTGCCTTCTAAATTGTTAGCTTTATAAATTGTTGCCAAATGATAATTTAATTCTGGCTCAAATGATTTATCTGCAACATATTTTTGAATTATTTCTAATGCTTTTTTCTTGTCGCCCAAATTGAAGTATGACCAAGCTAATAAATCATAAGAATCCGGAGTTGGACGATGTTCAACTTCAATTTTAGCAATTTCTAATGCTTTGTTTGCAGTAGTTTTATCTTCAGCATAAATTAAAGTATTGTATTTATTATACATTGCGCCATAATTATTGCTTGTTAGCATCTTGAAATAAGACATTAAATTTTGGTTTTCTGCAACCGTATTTTTTTCATACCCGGCAATTTCTGCTTTCAGCAAATAAAAATCTGGCGAATTGTGCTTTTTAGAAATTATATCAATAATTCGTTTTGCTTCGGTTGTGTTTTTTTCGTGAGAAAAAGTAATCCAAGCAATTCCTTTTAGCGCATAAGAATTATTAGGCTCTATCTCTAATGTTTTCAAATAATAATCATAAGAAGTTTTTATATTTCCTGCATGACCGTTTAAATCTCCAAGGTTAGATAATGTCCAAATTTTCAGAGCTTTATTGTCATTTTTAATCGCAACATCTTTGGCTTTTTCCATAAATGAAATAGCAGTTTTCAAATCCCCTAAATGATCATTCCATTTTGAAATTCTAATTAAATAATCGAAGTCTTTTGTGTCAGTTAAAGAGTTTAGATTTTTCTGAGCTTCAGTATAATTTCCTAATTCCATATTGACATCAAAAAGTAATTTCTGAGTTTCTTTCATCCCTTCTCCAATGGCCAAAGCTTTGTTTGCTAAGACTAAAGCTTCTTTAAATCGGTGTTGCGAAATATAATTTCTACCCAAAGAGCGAATTGTTCCTACTTGAGAATATCTGAAAGCTTGGTTCGATTTTAGCAATAATTCTTCCGTTTTATACAAATCATTAATATTTCCTGTTATTTCAAATAATTTCGAATAATTCGAAGCTATTTGAGATAAATAGGTAATTTGATTTGGAGTTGCGTCGAATTTTTTTTGCCAAAAATCTATCTCAGACTTTGCAAAATCTAATGATTTATTTTCTTTCATTTCCAGAAAGGCATTGTAATCTTTTGGATTGGTAACTTGATCTGATTTTTTTTCGCAACTTATCATTACTAAAGTGGCAAAAAACAGCATTAATAAATTAAATTTTTTCATTGCGTTTGTTTTTGTTTGTTATGCTTTTTATATTGATAAAATTAGAGCGTATAAAATTTATACGCTCTAATAATAATTATACTACCAAGCAGAAGCTAAGTAAGGAAATGAGGCAGAAAAGGTTTTGTCGTTTGCGCCAACATTATCTGAAGTAAGTCCCGCGTTTGAAGTTCCAGCTGGACCACCAAAAATAAGAAGTAATTCAGTATCAATTACATCATCGGCAAGAGCACGACCAGTTAGCACATTTGTACCATCAAAAAATGTGGTTGTTCCTGTTTTTTTAACACCTAAAACGTCAGTAGCTAACAATCCAGTAAAAGTTGCTGCATCTTGACCTAACGCATTGGTTGTATATCCAGAATTTAAAGCCAATAATCTTGACTGAAAAACTGATTGATAAGTTGCTCCCATACTAGAAGGCGTTGTTGTATTAAAGGCGTCTTTAGGGGATCCAGAAGCAATAAAAACAGTGTTTATTGCTGGTCTTGCCATTTGGTCTTTTTGTACATAAGTCCCTGAAAAATCAGTTGCTGGTTCAACAGGAGCTGAATCGTCGTCATTGTTACAACTTGTAAACATTGCTATTCCTAGAAATGACAAGGCTATAATTTTAAATTTATTTGTTTTCATCTTTATACTTTTATTAAAAATTAAATTATTGTTTTTCTTTAGTTTCTGCCCAAACATTGATAGTTGCAGAGGTCCCTAACATAGATTTTGGTACTTCTATAATAGTTGCTAAAACATTTGTTCCAGCAAAAGTATCAGTTCCAGGATTGTTAAATCCAGTTGCAGTTCCTGCAATAATGGCTTTAAATCGATTCAAATCGAAAAAGAATGGGTCATCTCTTGGTCCTGCAAAAAATTTCATTCCGTTTGAAGTTGAAGTAATTGGTGTTCCTCCATAAGTAGAAATATCTACACTTCCTGAAGCTCCAGCCGTTTTTACAGTACTTGATGTTCCTGTTGTTCCTGGAGCAATTGGTCCAAAAAAGTACATTTTACCACCTCTCTTAATTGCTTGAATAACTAGGTCTTCTACATTGTCACCTGTGTTGTCAATGTTAATTTCTGTCATAACATTTTCGTTGAACGCAGCTGTTGCTGATGCACCTGGACTTAATAATCCTTGCTCGTTTACTACAAACACCATATTGTTTGTGTCTTGCCCCTGAAAAGCATACACATCGGTAATATCATTTGCATTACCTGTTATTGCTGGAGCATCTGCGTGGTCAGCAGCAATTAAGATTAGACCCGAAATCGCAACAAACGATAGACCTAATAACATTTTTGTTTTTTTCATTGTTTTAAATTTTTAATGATTATAAATTGATTTACGGAGAATAGTTATTTATGGTTTTAAAAAAAGTAATATTTTTTCAAATTTAATTTTAACTTATTGATTATCAATTTTTTAAAATTAAATTATTTTTAAAATAAATTCAAACCAAGTAATTAATTATCATATTAAATAAAGTTTACATAGATTTGTGTTAACCAAAAAACAATTTTATGTCACAAGAAGAAGTTTTAGTATTAATAAAAGAAAAAGACAGTCGTGCTTATACCATATTATATGATATGTATTCTAAAAGTCTTTTTGCAGTGATTATCAATTTGGTCAAAGACCGAGAAGAATCTGAAGATGTATTACAAGACGTATTTGTAAAAATCTGGAAAAATATAGATTCTTATAATGAGAGCAAAGGTCGTTTTTATACTTGGGCACTTAATATTGCTCGAAATACAAGTATCGATAAAATGCGTTCCAAAAATTTTAACAACAGTAAAAAAAACCTATCGTCCGATAATTTCGTACATCTATTAGATGACAGTAACAAACTTACTAATAAGATTGATACTATTGGAATTCAAGAATTTGTAAAGAAGCTAAAGCCAAAGTGTATTGCCATAATAGATTTATTATTCTTTAAAGGTTACACACAGCAAGAAGCTTCCGAAGAATTGGAGATTCCATTAGGAACTGTAAAAACACAAAATAGAAATTGTATTAACGATTTAAGAAATTTTTTACACGTATAATTATGAATATAAAAGAATATATAGAATCCGGAATATTAGAACTCTATGTTTACGGTTTGCTCGACGAAACCCAAAACTTAGAAGTTGCTCAAATGGCAAAAGAACACAAAGAGATTGATGCTGAAATTGTTTCTATAGAAAAAGCAATTATTAATCTTTCGACTAGTTTTTCACCTTTTTTGTCGGTAGAAAATTTTGCTAAAATAAAATCTAAACTAGATATAAAACATACAAAAGTCATCGATTTAAAACCAAAAAATAATCGATTAAATTATATTGGTTGGGCAGCAGCGGCAGTATTCCTTTTAGGAATGAGCTACCAATACAACCAACAAATAGCTTTTGAAAATGATATTGTTACTCTTGAAAAAGAAAAAACAAAATTGAATGAGGTATTGGTTTCTACTGAAAACAAAAACAACCAAACTAAAGAAGCGTTAGCCGTAGTTCGGGATACCAAAAACACTGTGATAAGCCTTGCTGGACAAACTGTTGCTCCAACGGCATCGGCAAAAGTATATTGGAACAAAGAAACACAAGTCGTTTATGTAGATGCTTCGGGCTTACCAGAACCACCAGAAGGTATGGTTTATCAAGTTTGGTCGCTTAAACTAAAACCAGCACTAACACCTACAAGTATCGGATTATTGTCTGACTTTACTGCAAAAAACAATAAAATATTTGCTGTAAGTAATACTGGGAATGCGGAAGCTTTTGGAATTACATTAGAACCAACTGGCGGAAGCAAATCGCCTACTATGGAACAATTATATACTTTGGGAGCAGTTTAAAAACTCAATGTATTTATAAAAAAAGTAAAACCACTCAAATTGAGTGGTTTTTTTATCCTTATTTTTTTTTTATATACTTAATCAAAGCCAATACATAAAGTACTAAAGAAGCAAATAAACAACTTATTTCGAAAGCAAAGTTATCTTTCGCCGTACGTGCTAGAAGCATAAATACGGTTCCAAATATAAATAAATGCAACGGGTTTAAGCTTTTGTAATATTCAGTTAGTTTACTCATATCTTATTTAAAAAAAGAATCTACAAATTCGTATTTATTAAAAACCTGCAAATCGTTTATCCCTTCTCCTACTCCAATATATTTTACAGGAATCTGAAATTGGTCAGAAATCCCTATTACAACTCCACCTTTTGCCGTTCCATCTAGTTTTGTAACAGCGAGGCAAGTTACTTCGGTTGCTGCAGTAAATTGTTTGGCTTGTTCGAATGCATTTTGACCGGTAGAACCATCAAGAACCAACATCACATCGTGTGGTGCGTCTGGAATTACTTTTTCCATAACACGTTTTATCTTCGTGAGTTCGTTCATTAAACCAACTTTATTATGCAAACGACCAGCAGTATCTATAATGACAACATCTGCATTTTGCGCTACGGCACTTTGCAAAGTATCGAAAGCAACAGATGCTGGATCACTTCCCATTTGCTGTTTTACGATAGGAACTCCTACTCTATCAGCCCAAATTTGCAATTGATCGATGGCGGCAGCTCTAAAAGTATCGCCAGCACCAAGAACTACACTGTAACCTGATTTTTTGAACTGGTTGGCTAGTTTCCCAATGGTTGTTGTTTTTCCTACTCCGTTTACGCCAACTACCATGATTACATATGGTTTTTTTTCTTTTGGAATTTCAAATTCAGATGCTTCTCCAGAATTGGTTTCGGATAAAAGTCCTGCTATTTCTTCACGAAGTATTTTGTTGAGTTCGTCAGTTCCTAGATATTTATCGTTAGAAACACGAGCCTCGATTCGTTGGATTATTTTTAAGGTTGTGTTTACTCCTACATCTGATGAAACTAGAATTTCTTCTAAATTATCTAGAACATCATCATCGACTTTAGATTTTCCGGCTACAGCTTTTGTTAGTTTTGATAAAAAAGAGGTGCTCGATTTTTCTAGTCCTTTGTCTAGGTCTTCTTTTTTTTCGGAGGAGAATATTTTTTTAAAAAAATTCATTTGGTTTGGTTTTTTTATATAATTAGATTTTTAGATAATTAGGCTAAAAACCTAAAATTTAATAGAAGCCTACAATTGTCGTATAGCCTTGATGGAAGCGGTATCCTTTTTCTTGCTTCTTTAGCAAGGAAAAGATTTAGCGAACAGCAGGAAAATGGTTTAATAAATTCGAAAATGTTTTGCTTCTAAAAAAATTTACGTACAAATATAAAATAAAAAAGCTACTTCCGAAAGAAAGTAGCTTTAGTATATTGTTATGTTAGATTATTTCTTTTTTAAGAATGTATCTACTTCTTCTGGTGTCATAATTGCTTCAACAAAAGTGTAAGCTCCAGTTGTTGGAGATTTTACCATTTTGATTGCTTTAGATAATCTCTTAGAAGCTGTTTGTAAAGTTGCTACGGTTTTCTTTGCCATGACTTATAATGTGTTATTTGAAACTTTAAAAAAAGTTTCTAATTATTTAATTTCTTTATGAACAGTTACTCTTTTCAATACTGGATTGAATTTTTTGATCTCCAAACGATCTGGAGTGTTCTTTTTGTTTTTAGTTGTAATGTAACGTGAAGTTCCAGCTACGCCAGAAGCTTTGTGCTCAGTACATTCTAAAATTACTTGTATTCTATTACCTTTCTTTGCCATCTTGCTATATAGTTTTTAGGACCGGATTATTTTATAAATCCTTCTGACTGCGCTTTTTTCAAAACTGCAGAAATTCCGTTTTTGTTAATCGTTTTGATTGTAGAAGCTGCTACTCTTAGAGTAATCCATCTGTCTTCTTCAGGAAGGTAAAAACGCTTTTTAATCAAGTTCACAGAGAATTTTCTCTTTGTCTTGTTCATTGCGTGAGAAACGTTATTTCCTACCATCGCTCTTTTACCAGTAAGGTCACAAATTCTTGACATTATATTATCTTTTATCGTTATTCAAAATTCAGAGTGCAAAAGAACGAAAAATAAATGGTTGTAGCAAATTATTTTTAGTAGTTTTTTAAAATTTCTTTATAAATTATTTCTAAAGCTTTATTTATGGTTCTATCTATCACTTTATCACGTGGTTGACCAAAATTAAATTTTTCAGAAAAAACTCCTTTTGGAGTGGCAATTGCGATAAAAACGGTTCCAACTTCTGCATTTGCATCTCCTTTATTGGGTCCAGCATTTCCGGTTGTGGCAATTGCAAAATCTGTTTTAAACATTTTTTGAGATTGCAAAGCCATAGCTTCGGCAACTTGTTTACTTACTACCGAAAATTCATTAATAACTTCTTGCGAAATACCTAAAACATCCACTTTTGTTTCGGTTGCATAACTTACAATACTTCCTTTGAAATAATTTGAAGAGCCTGAAAATGATGTTAATACCGAAGCAATTTTCCCGCCCGTACAACTTTCCGCGGTAGAAATGGTTAGTTTTTTTTGGGTTAACAATTTTCCTAAAACAACTTCGATAGTTTCATCTTCTTCGAAACCAACAATACAATCGGAAATGATTAATTGTAATTTTTCTACTTGTGTCTTAATTTCGGTTTGCAGTAATATTTCATCTGTTCCTCGAGCAGACAATCTTAATCTTACTCGTCCTGGATTTGGTAAATAGGCCAATTTGATAAATTCAGGCAAATTATCCTCCCAAATTTCTATTCTTTCGGCCAGTAAACTTTCGCCAACACCATAAGTTAAAATGGTTTTGTGGATGATAAACGGTCGTTCGTATTTTGCTATTAATTTAGGAATTACCTCGTTCTCCATCAAATATTTCATCTCATACGGAACACCTGGCAAGGATATAAAAACGGTATTTTCCTTTTGCAACCACATTCCTGGAGCTGTTCCTACTTGATTAAAAAGTACTTCGCATTTAGAAGGAACAAGTGCTTGGTCTTTGTTTAATTGCGTTATTGGTCGTTTGAAATAGTCTTCTATAAGTTTTGTAACGTGAACTAACACTTTTTCGCTTATTCTTAATTCATCGTCAAAATATTCGCATAAGGTTTTCTTGGTAATATCATCTTTTGTTGGCCCTAAACCACCGGTTATAATGACAACATCGACGTTGTTTTGTAATGACGAAAGTGTTTTTAGAATATGCTGTTTATCATCAGTTATCGAAAGCATTTCGTGTACACCAATTCCTATTTTATCTAAAAATTTGGCTATTACGCCCGAATTTGTGTCAATAATTTGTCCAATGAGGATTTCGTCGCCAACGGTTACTATGATTGCTTTCATGTCTTTTTTTTAGGCGCTAAGGTTCTGAGATAATAAGGCGCTAAGTTTACAAACTAAAATCTTTTTTAATCTCAGCTAAAGCCAAATCGATGCGACCTGACATGCTCTTGTATATTTCTTTAATTTCTTTTTTCTTGCCTTTGTCTTTTGTCCATTGTTCTATTTGCAAGATTTCTTCGTAGGCTGCTTCCATCCCTAACAAATCGAGTGTAGGCTTCACTTTATGAGCATAACCATATGCATGGGAATGATCCTTAGAGTTTATTCCTACTTTAATTTGTTCAACATCCGACGGAACTTCTTCTATAAATAAATTGATTATTTGAAGTACAAAATCCTTATCATCGTCAGAAATTGCATAAACTTTTGCTAAATTATAATGTATTGCCATCCTTTATTTTACTTGAATTCTAAATAATTTATTCTTTTCTAAAAAGCCCTCTAAAACATCATTAGGATTTACTTTTGCAACTCCTGCAGGCGTTCCAGTAAAAATAATATCACCAATTTTTAAGGTAAAATATTGTGAAACATAAGCGATTAATTCGTCTATTTTCCACAACATCATATTTGTATTTCCTTTTTGAACGGTTTTTCCATTATTGGTTAATTCAAATGTAAGATTTTCTAGCGAATTGAAAATTTTTATCGATATAAAGTCACCTATAACCGCCGAACCGTCAAAAGCCTTTGCTTTTTCCCAAGGCAAACCTTTATCTTTTAGTTTTTGTTGCAAATCACGAGCTGTAAAATCGATTCCAACGCTAATTTCGTCATAATATTTATGTGCAAACTTTGCATCGATATATTTTCCAACTTTATTTATACGTACAATGATTTCTATTTCGTGGTGAATATCATCAGAAAATTCAGGAATTACAAACGGATGTTGTTTGAGTAATACTGCCGAATCTGGCTTTAAAAAAACGACTGGTTCTGTTGGACGTTCGTTTTGCAATTCAGCTATATGTTCGGTATAATTTCTACCTATGCAGATTATTTTCATTTCTTAAAATTGAAAAATTTAATGATTCAAAAATTGAAAGATTAAATTATTTAGTATTTAGTTTTCGAAGTTTAATTGCTGTTAAAACCTTCTTGGTATATAATGGAAAATCAGCATTTTGAATCCAACTGAAATAACCTGGTTCGGTTTCTAACACTTTATCAACTTTTACTCCTTTGTGTTTTCCAAAGGTAAAAATTTCTTCATTATCCTTATCGAAAGCTATCATTCCAGCAAAATCAGCGATTTTTTTTCTGGTTGTAAATTCTGAAAGCGATTTCATATCATTTTCTAGTTCAGGATAACGATCTAGTTGTGCTTTTAAGATTTCGTAAGTTGCCATAGTGTCAGCTTCGGCTGAGTGTGCATTTTCTAATGGTTTTCCTGTATAAAATTTTAAAGCAGCGCTTAATGTACGCTCTTCCATTTTATGAAAAACAGTTTGCACATCGACAGAAACTCTTCCTTTCATATCAAAATCGACACCAGCACGAAGTAATTCTTCTGCCAATAACGGAATATCAAATCTATCCGAATTGAATCCTGCTAAATCTGAATCTTTTATCATATTATAAACTTGCGAAGCCAATTCGTTGAAAATTGGTTCGTTTGCTACTTTTTCGTCTGTTATTCCGTGAACTGCCGTAGTTTGCGCGGGAATTGGAATCGTTGGATTTACCAACCATGTTTTACTTTCTTTATTTCCGTTTGGAAAAACTTTAAATATTGATATTTCTACAATTCTGTCTTTCCCTATATCTATTCCTGTGGTTTCAAGATCGAAAAAGCAGATTGGGCGGGTTAATTTGAGTTCCATTTAGTTTGTTTGTATTATTACAAATGTAAAAGTTTAAACACATATTTCACAGATTTATTTTATAATTTTTTTGACTCTGAATAATACTAATATAAAGGATTTACATGGATTAAAAAAATATAAAACTTAGACACAAAAGTTTCTGACTAGCCCTGACAGCAGCGGCATCCTTTTGCTTTTTCTTTTAAAAAGCAAAAGATATAGCGTATGGCAGGATTGGCTCCTAAAAAAAAGCGACTCAAAATTTGAATCGCTTAATTATATTGTTACTTATTTTTAAAAATCTCTGTTCACATCGAATGCTTCAAGATAGTCTGCAACGCGTTTTACAAAGCTTCCTCCTAATGCGCCATCTACAACTCGGTGGTCATAACTGTGAGAAAGGAACATTTTTTGACGAATTCCTATGAAATCTCCTTCTGGAGTTTCGATAACTGCTGGTACTTTACGAATGGCTCCAAGAGCTAAAATCCCTACTTGTGGCTGGTTGATAATTGGCGTTCCGAAAACCGAACCAAAAGTTCCCACATTTGTTACTGTATAAGTTCCGCCTTGTGTGTCGTCTGGTTTTAATTTTCCTGCTTTTGCACGATTTCCTAAATCGTTAACCGCTTTTGCCATTCCAACTAAATTTAGTTGGTCAGCATTTTTTATAACTGGAACGATTAAGTTTCCGTTTGGTAAGGCAGCCGCCATTCCTAAGTTTATGTTTTTCTTTTTGATAATATAATCACCATCAACCGAAATATTCATTCCTGGGAAATCTTTTAAGGCTTTTGCAACCGCTTCCATCATAATTGGTGTGAAAGTTAGTTTCTCACCTTCACGTTTTTCGAAAGCATCTTTAACTTTATTTCTCCATTTTACAATATTCGTCACATCGACTTCGATAAATGATTGTACGTGTGCCGATGTTTGTACTGATGCTACCATGTAACCAGAAATTAGCTTACGCATTCTGTCCATTTCAACTATTTCGTCGCCCCCATTTACAGAAACTGGTGCTGTTTTTTGTGCTACTGGAGCCACATTTTGAGTCGCTACAACTGGCGCAGAAACTGCAACTGGCTGATTTCCTCTATTTTTTATGTAATTTAAAAGGTCTTCTTTAGTAATTCTTCCATCTTTTCCTGAACCCGAAATACTTTCTAATTCAGCTACAGAAACACCTTCTTCTTTAGCGATGTTTTTCACTAATGGA
>NZ_JAYWDT010000173.1:0-3215 GCF_043779715.1 Flavobacterium sp. | reverse complement strand
AAAAAATGAACGAATATCTTGCTATAATACTTCGAAGTAGTGCCGTTTATTTTTTTATGGTAGTTGCATTGCGAATTTTTGGGAAAAAAGAATTATCGCAGCTAAACACCGCAGATGTAATACTTATTTTACTGATAAGCAACTCTGTTCAAAATGCAATGGTAGGTAATGATACTAGTTTGCTAGGTGGTTTAGCAGCGGCGTTAGTATTATTTAGCATTAATTTTATTTTGAAAAAACTAATGTATAAATTTCCAAAATTCAGCGATTTCATGCAGGAAAAACCAGAAATCCTAATACATGATGGAACTCTAGATTTTAAAACGCTAAGTAAATTAAACATCACTTCCGACGAATTAAAAGAAGCCATGCGAGAACATGGAATTGAATATTTTAAGGATGTAAAACTCGCTATGCTTGAAATTGATGGAAACATCAGTATCATTTCTGGACATCAAAACCTAAAACAAACCTATCACAAACGCAAACACATCCACAAAAACATGATATAAAAATAGTTTTTGAAACTATCTGTTTAGATTAACTTTTTTGTTTTCAATTTAGAATTTAATTCATAATCTCCTCTTTTTAAAAAGCAAATAATTTACTGTTGTTCGAATCAAACTCATTATATATTTATAAATTCAAACAAAATGAATCCAGATTTTAAGCTTTAAACGATGAAAACTGAAATTTCAAATACAATTAAACATTTCGCATAAACCAAATTATATTCTGAAATTTAAAGAAACTTATATAAAATGTATAAAAAAACCATTCCGTTAAGAATGGTTTTTTTTGTAAATAATTCACTTCACTATATAAAAATACTAAAAATGTAATATATAATTGCTGCAAGAATTGCGGAAATAGGAATAGTTAAAACCCAAGCCCATAACAAACTTACGGTCATTCCCCAACGCACTGCAGAGACTCTTTTAGTAAGACCAACTCCTATGATTGATCCAGTGATTGTATGTGTTGTACTTACAGGAACTTTAAAATGTTCTGTAAAATATAAGGTTAAAGCTCCTGCTGTTTCAGCAGCAACACCTTCAAAAGAGGTTACTTTTGTGATTTTTGAACCCATTGTTTTTACGATTTTCCATCCTCCGCTTAAAGTTCCAGCTGCAATAGCAGAATAACACGCTAAAGGAATCCAAGCGGGCATTCTAAAGGCACCTTCATCATTTGGTAACACAACATCCAACCAAGATGGCAGCGATTCTTGAGCGACACCACTAGTGTTGATATAAACTGCAACAGCTGCTGCGATAATACCCATTACTTTTTGGGAATCATTTCCTCCGTGACCTAAACTGAAAGCTGCAGATGATAGTAATTGCATTTTCTTTAACCAAGCAGTCGCCTGATTTAAATTTAAACTACTAAATATCAAACAAAAGGTACTAATTGACAAAACTATAAAAGCAACTAAAAACCATTTTATATTGTGTGTCTCAAAAGCAACACTCCAAAAATGAGAATCAAAACGAGGTTTTTCAATTTGATCAAAATAAACCATTTGTGATTCTACAAACCAAATCGTCAGTATCATTAACAAAGCGGTGAAAATCTTTGGATAAATACTTTTCTTAGAGGCATTAAGCAACCAAATAGACATGAGATAGGATATCAAAGCTCCCAATAAAGGTGCCAAAATAATAAAAGCAACGATGATTAAAACTCCCGAAGGCATACCACCATCTTTTCCTGCTTTGTACCAAGAAACTACACCAAAACCAGCATGAGCAATGGCTGCTCCTGCAAATCCTCCAATCAATGTATGAGAAGAACTTGAGGGAATTCCTTGCCACCACGTAAATAAATTCCAAATAATAGCTGCTATTACACCTGCTAAAATAACAATCAAGTTGATATCCATGGTATTGGCAGTTTTTGCAACAGTATCTGCTACACCAAAACCAAAAACCCAGTAGGCCAAAAAGTTAAAAAATGCTGCCCAAACAACCGCCTGAAAAGGGGTTAATACTTTGGTAGCAACAACTGTTGCTATAGCATTGGCAGCATCATGAAAACCATTGATGTAATCAAAAATCAATGCCAAAACTATAATAACTATAAGTAGAGTAAATTCCATATTTTTAATTTCAGAATAAAACGGATTGGATTAAGAATGTTTTACAGAAATAGATTCTAAAACACCAGCTACACTTTTACATTTATCCGTTGCAGTTTCCAAAACTGATAATACTTCCTTGTATTTGATTATATTTTTTGCATCCGTTTCATTTTCGAATAAATCAAGGACCGCTTTGTCATAAACGTTGTCTGATTTATTTTCTAGTTTATTAATTCGAAGACAAGCATCAGTAATATTCTTCATTTTTTTCAAATCTCTCAATTCTCTGATTGCAACATCAATATTTTGACAGGCTTCGAGATTAATTTCTGTTAATTTTCTGATTGATTTGGTAATCTTATCTACTTGGTACAAACGCATTCTACTTGCTGCACCATGAAGATTTCCTGCAACATTATCAATTGAAGTAATTAATGAATAAATATCCTCTCTATCAAATGGTGTAATAAAATTTCTACTCAACTCAAGGTTTGTTTGACGGGTAATATCTTCTCCTTTTTGTTCTAAAACATCAATTTTCTGAAAAAGAACTTCGCGTTCTTTTAAAGGAAGGTTTACAGCTTCATGCAAATTGGTAGCAATTTCTATTAAATTACTAGAAGCTTCTTCAAAAAGAGGGAAAAACTTTTTGTCTTTGGGAACCAAAAATTGGAAAAAATTATTTATGTTCATTTCATTAAAATTTAGTTTGGCAAAATTACTTCATTATTAATCGCTAATGTTAAGCCATTGTTAACAAATTATTTTCTATTTGAAAAGTATTCAAAAATGAAACTGTATTTTCAATGTCATAATGTAAAATCCTATCTTCTTTTATCAACGGTACTTCCTCTCGATACGCGCATAAAAACAACTCAATGAAGTTACTAGATAATAAAGGACGTCTGTATTCTATAGCTTGTGAAGCATTTAATAATTCTATGGCAAGAATTCGTTCTAAATTATCTAAAACACGTAAAGCTTTAGTAGCGGCATTTGCACCCATGCTTACATGATCCTCTTGCCCGTTACTTGAAACAATACTATCTATGCTAGCTGGTGTTGCTAACTGCTTGTTCTGACTTGCAATACTCGCTGCGGTATATTGTGGAATCATCAAGCCTGAATTAAG
>NZ_JAYWDT010000172.1:0-3220 GCF_043779715.1 Flavobacterium sp. | reverse complement strand
ATTTCAAAAAATCATCTATAAAAATTTTAGCAAACCCATCGATTTCTTTCTTGTTTGTTGGATTTCCAAAATCATCAAATTTTTCTTGAACTTTAGCTACTGGAAAATTTTTAGAAACACAAATAGCTCCAATTTTCCAAAATATAAATTGTAAATGTGCCAGTGCTTGTAAACCTCCAAAATCACTAGCTGAAACTGTAGAAAAAGCAATGATTTTTTTTTGCCATTCTTCAAATAACAAATCGATAACATTTTTTAAACTAGCAGGAATACTTCCGTTATATTCTGGAGAAACAATGATAATTCCGTCTGATGTAATGATTTTATTTTTGAATTCTAATGCTTCTAAACTTGGTGATTTTTGATTCTTTAATCTTTCGTCAAAAATTGGAAAATTGTATTCTTTTAAATCTAAAATTTCCACTGTAGCTAACTTATTTGTTTTCAAATATTTCTGAAAATAAAGTGCTGTATTATGGCTTTTTCTTCCTGTTCGAACACTAGATGATATGATTGAAATATGATACATAATTTATTGTTATTTTAAAGAGAATCTTTTAAAACTTCTTTTTCTGAATTGAATAAATGTTTTTTTTGCCAAAGTTTTATAGGTTTTTTTACTTTTGCTGGTGTGGATTTTCATCTATTTCTAATGTTTTTTAATATTCTTTTTAATCCACGATTGATTATTTTTTTAAAACATCCAATAATTCTTTTGCAACTTCGGCAGATGATTGCGGATTTTGACCAGTGATTAACAATCCGTCTTTTATAACATAACTTGTCCAATCTTCTTTTTTAGAATAAATTCCGCCTTTCTTTTTGATTTCCTCTTCAAGCATAAAAGGTACAATTTTGTCGAGTTGAACTGCTACTTCTTCAGTATTAGAAAAAGCTGTAACTTTTTTTCCTTTAATTAAAAAATTCCCATCTTCATCTTTGACGTTCAACAAAACTGATGGTGCATGACAAACTGTTGCTACTGGTTTTTTGGCATCCCAAAAATCTTCGATTAGTTTTATTGAATTTTTATCAGTAGTCAAATCCCATAAAGGCCCATGACCGCCAGGATAAAATATAGCATCAAAGTCCACCGCAGAAATAGCTTGTAATTGAGTGGTATTTGACATTAATTTTAATAATTTTTCGTCATTTTTGTACCTAATTGTAGACTCGGTTTGGTTTTCGATAGTATCGCTTTTAGGATCAATTGGTGGTTGTCCACCGTTTGGAGATGCTAATGTAATTTTAGCTCCTGCTGATTTAAAAATATAATAAGGTGTGGCAAATTCTTCTATCCAGAAACCTGTTTTACCATCTGTATTTCCTAATTTGCTGTGTGATGTAAGAACTATTAATATTTTCATTTTATAGCTTTTAAATTTCAAAATGTACTTCAGAAGTTATAGGAATGCTTAATGCTTTAGAAATCATACAGTTTTGTTCGGCATTTTTAGTAATAGTTGCAAATTCTTCTGCATTTATACCTGGAACAGCTCCCGAAATATTCAGATGAATACCAGTAATACTTAATCCTTCCATCGTTAGAGTTGCTTCTGTATCTAATTTATTAGCAGTAATCCCTTTTGCATTAAGCATTGATGAAACTGCCATTGTAAAACAACCTGCGTGTGCTGCTGCTAATAGTTCTTCAGGATTTGTGCCTTCTTCTCCTTCTTCAAAACGGGTTTTGAAACTGTAATTTGTATTTTCTAGAACACCACTTTGTGTAGACAATGCTCCTTTTCCTTCTTTGAGGCTTCCCTCCCAATGCGCTTTTGCTGTTCTTATCATGATTTTTTTAAATTATTGTCCTTTATCTTCTTTTAAGTCATTGTGATTTTCTCCACCAATGCTATAAAAATTATTTTCTTAGTCCTCGCTTCCAATATTTTCCTGATCATCATCTTGTTCAGATCCTGGAACATCAAGATCATTTCCAGATTTATCTTGGTTGAATTTTTTTTCGTTCCAAGTAGGGTTTTTTTCGATTTTTATTATTTCTTTCTTTTTAGAAATATTTTCGGGATCGATGTCAAATTCTTTATCAAATTTGTTATAAATATCTTCACTTTCAGGATATTTTGGATAGCCGTCTTTGTTTTCTAATTGCTCATTTGGAGCTTTCGGGAATTTTTCTGTCTTTTTCATTTTATAGAAAATTTAAGATTTACGAAACTCTTCTTCTAAGATTTTTTTCTTGTCGTAATATTCAGATTCAGTAATTTTTCCTTCTGCATACCGTTTTTGCAAAATATCAAAAGCTGAATCTTTTTTGCGTCTTTGTCCTGGAATATCGTAAGGAATTGCGAATATCCAAAACAATAAAACCATCCATAAACCCCACCAAATAATATTCATTCCCCAGTAATAATTTTCGTAATTCATAATATTTGTTTTAATTATTAATATAAATTTTTCTAACTCAAATATCTTCGTAATATCCAAGCGGTACTTTCGTGTTGTTGCAAGATTTTAGTGAGCAAATCGGCACTTCCTGCATCGTGACATTCGTCTGAACAAACATCAATATCCTTACGTAATTCGGCAATTAATGTTTCGTGATCTGATAAAAGTTCGGATATCATTGCTTTTTGAACGGGATATTTGTTTGGATGTTCGATAATTCTTGATAGCAACGTAAACTCGTTCATTGTACCAATGGTTTTGCTTCCGAGTTTGTTAATTCTTTCGGCAACTTCGTCAATAATGATTTCTGATTCAGAGTATTGCTTTTCAAAAAGTTTGTGCAATTCCATAAAACTTTGCCCAGCAACATTCCAATGAAATTTTCTGGTTTTGACATACAACGTCATTTCATCTGATAAAACTACAGACAATAAATTGACGATTTGTTTTAAGTGAATTTCGGATATTCCAATTTTTGGTATCATAATTTTAAGATATTATGGGTTGATTTATTGATTTGAAGAATGTTTCTAAACGCAAAAGATGCTCTTGAGTGAATTTTAAGTGCTTGGTCAAAGCTGTAACTATTTCAGACGTCTTAGCATTTTTAATCATTGTAGGTAATGTCTCGTTGAGCTCTTTTTCTGAATTATATATTTTCATTAATTCATTTATAAAAACATTACAGTTTTCGTCAGACGAATCACTACTTAGGCTTTGAAAAATGTGGTTATTTAAAATCATCTTTTCTAGTTTTCGTTATCAATTGCTAATTCATTATTTACTGGAACACGTTTGGCGTTGTTTCAGT
>NZ_JAYWDT010000171.1:0-16126 GCF_043779715.1 Flavobacterium sp. | reverse complement strand
AACGTTAAATTTATGATAAAAACTTAAAAACTTAAAGATTTATAAAATAAAAATAATCGACAAACTGCAAAATTGTCCCTAAATTTTTCACGAATCTTTTCATTTAGTAATAAAAATATTTGTAATTTGGCTTTCTAAACCAATAAAAATCAAAACGAATGAGAATCTACTTTATTATTTTGTCATTGTTTTTTTGCGGACTTTCGTTTGCGCAAAATACAATTTCAGGAACAGTTACGGACGCTAACAATCAGCCCATTCCCGGAGCAAATGTTAAAGTCTTAGGGAGTTCTGCAGGAACCTCAGCGGGTTTCGATGGAAAGTTCTTACTTAAGAACCAAAATTCCTTTCCTTTTTCTATTGAAGTTTCAATGATGGGATACACAAGTCAAACAGTCGTTGTGAATTCAAAAGAACAAGAAATTACCGTGGCTTTATCGGAAGAAGCAACCTCTCTAAACGAGATTGTAGTATCTGCTTCTAGAACTCCTGAAAGAATTTTAGAATCGCCAGTTACTATAGAAAGAATGGGACTAAAAGACATTAAAAACACAACTGCGCCTTCATTTTACGAAGGATTGGAGAATTTGAAAGATGTGCATTTTAACACAAGTAGTTTTTCTTTCAAATCGGTAAACACACGTGGTTTTGCAACAGTTGCAAATTCACGTTTTATGCAGTTGGTTGATGGTATGGATAATTCTTCGCCAGCGCTTAACTTCGCGCTTGGAAACTTATTAGGAGTTTCTGATATCGATGTGGCAAATGTCGAAATTTTACCAGGTGCATCTTCTGCATTATACGGTGCAAATGCATTCAACGGAGTTATGTTTATGAACAGTAGAAGTCCTTTCGTTAAAGAAGGAATTTCAACGTATTTCAAATACGGACAAACCTCTCAAACAACAGCAGGAAATAATCCTTTTTACGATTTCGGATTTAGAGCTGCTAAAAAATTCACAGAACACTTTGCTGCAAAAGGGAATTTCTCTTATTTAGGTGCTCAAGAATGGATTGCTTCAGATGATAGAAATGTATCATTAGGAGCTGTAGATAAAGGAGGAATAGGACATGCAAATAATCAAAATTATGATGGAGTAAATTTATATGGTGATGAGGTTACAACTTTTATTCCAAATGTTGGACAAATAAGTAGAACTGGTTATAAAGAACAAGATTTGACAGACAATAAGATTGAAAGCGTAAAAGCCGATTTCTCTTTACACTTTAAACCTTGGGCAAATGATTTCGAAATTATCTTGCAGCACAAATTAGGTTTTGGTAACACAATTTACCAAGGAGCTAATAGATATGCGCTTAAAAACTTCTATATGGATCAAACTAAATTAGAAGTAAAAGGGAAAAATTTCTTCGCAAGAGTTTACAGAACAGCTGAAGATGCTGGAGATTCTTACGATACACGTTTTGCTGCTTGGAATGTAAATAGAGCAGCTAAATCTGACACAGAATGGTTTACAAACTACGCAACTGCTTATCAGCTTTCAGGTGCCGTTTTGGGTACTAATGCGCAACAATCTGCTGCAAATGCAAGAAATTATGCTGACTATAATATCAAGCCAGTTGGTTTGCCTTTTTTACCTACTCCTACAGGAAGCCCAAGATTTGAACCAGGATCTTCTCAGTTTAATCAAGCATTAGGGACAATTATTAAAGATGCAGATTTTACAAAAGGTGCTAAGTTTCAAGACAACTCAAAATTATATCATGCAGATGTAAATTACAATTTTAAAGATTTAGTAAAGTTTGCTGAAATTCAAGTAGGTGGTTCGGGAAGACAATACGAAATGAACTCTAACGGATCTATTTTTACAGATTATAACGCTCCAATAAGGTATAATGAATATGGAGTTTACACTCAAGTTCAAAAGAAATTTATGGAAGACAGATTAAAATTTACAGGATCTGTACGTTATGATAAATCTAAAAATTTTGACGGAAGTTTCTCTCCAAGGGTGTCTTTAACTTACGGAGCTGGTGCAAACAAGCAACATAATATTAGAGCTTCTTACCAAACAGGTTTCCGTAACCCAACAACACAAGATCAATATATTGGTTTAGATTTAGGTCCATTTGCATTAATAGGATCTGCGCCTGAAAACTTAACAAGATATGTTGAGACTAGAAGTGTAAGTGCTGCAGGACAACTTTTAGGAAATGCAGCAACTGTTCAAATGAATGGAGAAAATGCTTATTATAACGCCTATACAGTTGAATCATTTAGAGAATTTGCAGCAACCTCAGATGCGTCAAAACTAGTGGTAGCAACTCCTGGTTTAGTAAAGCCAGAAAGAGTGCAAGCAATAGAATTAGGGTATCGTACAATAGTTAAAGATTTTTCTATAGATCTTAATGGGTATTACAATACTTATAACGATTTCTTAAGCCAAACCAATACAATTGCCCCTTTATACGGTACTGTTGGAACGCCGCTAGCGGTTGCGGCTTTAGCTAACGGAGATAGAAGAACATATCAAGTATATACAAACTCTAAAGCTAAAGTAAATTCATTAGGAGTTGGAGTAGGTTTGTCTAGAAAAGTATATAAAAATTTCGAATTAGGAGGTAGTTATAACTATTCTCAATTCGATTTTGATCAATCATCAGATCCAAGTTTTGAAGTTGGTTTCAATACACCTAAACACAGAGCGAAAGCAAGTTTTGGTAATGATAAATTATTTAAAAACTTTGGTTTCAACACAAACGTAAGATGGAATAGTGAATACTTATGGCAATCATCATTTATAGATGGTATGATTCCAGAAAACGTTGTTTTCGATGCGCAAATTAACTACGCAATACCATTCTTAAAATCAGTTATAAAAGTTGGTGGAGCTAACATAGGTGGTAAAGACTACATACAAGTATTAGGAGCTGGAGCAATCGGGCAACAATACTATGCATCTTGGACTATCAACCCATAATAAAATATAATAACTTTATAAATAAAGAATTATGAAAAAAAATATAAAATGGCTACTATTAGTTTCTTTAAGCTTTGTAGCATGTAATAACGATGATGAAACAGTTGCAGAAACTCCTGTAACTGCGGGTTCTGCTAATTTTTCTAAATATGTTGCATTAGGGGATTCCTTTGCTGCGGGTTATAGTGATGGTGCTTTGTTTAAAAAAGGACAAGACAATGCTTATCCATCAGTTCTTGCCTTACAGTTTAAACAAGCCGGCGGGGGAGATTTTACTACTCCATATATGGAAGATAATTTAGGAGGATTTTCAAGCGGTGGAAATCAAGTGCCTCAGTTTCCAAGAAGATCATATTTTAACGGAGCTGCGCCTGCAACGGTGTCTGGAACTTCTGCTACTGTGTTGGGTTCTCATGTTTCAGGGACTGCTTCTTACAATAATATGGGGGTTCCGGGAGCAAGAAGTTATCATTTGCTAGCCCCAGGTTATGGAAATCCAAGTGGGTTAGTTACTTCGCCACCTACTGCAAATCCATATTTTGTTCGTTTCGCATCTTCAAATAGCACATCTATTTTAGCAGATGCTTTAACGCAACAGCCTACTTTCTTTTCGTTGTGGATTGGAGGAAATGATGTTTTAGGTTATGCTACTTCTGGAGGAGATGATTCAAGTCCTATTACGCCTGCAACTGGTGTTCCAGGTGTTGGTTTCGACGGATCTTATAATGCTTTGGTAGCACAACTTTCTACTGGTGGAAGAAAAGGAGTCGTGGCAAACTTACCGTATATTAATACATTGCCATTTTTTACCACAGTAGGGTATAATCCTGCAACTCTTGATGCAACACAGGCAGGACAGTTAAATGCTGGTTATGCACCATATAATGCTGGATTAGTTAACGCAAAAAATGCAGGATTTATCACTGAAGCAGAAAGAGTTCGCAGAACAATTAATTTTGTTGCAGGTAAAAATGCGGTAGTTATGGTAGATGAATATTTAACTAATCTTGCTGGAGCTGGTTTGCCATCTTATAGACAGACAACAGTTGATGATTTTATTGTTTTAGTTTCTCAAGGGGTTTCAGCTAAGGCTCATTTAACAGCAGGAAACGGGACAGCTGTGCCTTTACAAGACAGATGGGTTGTTTCTAAGGACGAAGTTGCTTTGCTTAAAACGGCAACTGACTCATATAACATAACTATTGAAGCTGCTGCTACAGCAAACGGATTAGCTTTTGTTAATGCTAAAGCAATAATGGATCAATTAGTAAACGGAGGAATTCGTTTTGGTAATTATCACATGTCAGCAACTTATGTAACAGGAGGTGCTTTTTCTTTAGATGGAATTCACCCAAGTGCTAGAGGATATGCCCTTATTGCTAATAAATTCTTAGAAGCGATTAATGCTAAATACGGTTCTACATTGAGACCAGTAGATTTAGGAAATTATCAAATACAATATCCTGCTTCTTTATAATAAAGAGCAAATAGATATCAAAACCATTAACGTAAGTTGATGGTTTTTTGTTTTAAATAAAATATCTTAAAAACTGATTTCAAAAACACATTAAAAAACATAAAAAAAATATTGATTTTATATTTTAAAAAATTATCTTTGCACTCTGAAAATATACATATTTTCTACAAACCTAAATAGCTATTTAATAAATACATAAGCAATGTCAAAAGTAATAGGAAAAGTTTCGCAAATCATCGGGCCAGTTGTAGACGTAGTATTCAACGGTAAAGATGTTGAGCTTCCAAAAATTTATGATTCATTAGAAATCACTAAGAAAGATGGTACATTATTAGTACTAGAAGTACAATCTCATATTGGAGAAAATACAGTACGTACAATTTCTATGGACTCTACTGATGGTTTAAGTAGAGGTTATGAAGTTGTTGGAACTGGAAACCCAATCAAAATGCCAATTGGAGCGGATGTTTACGGACGTCTTTTCAATGTAATTGGTGATGCAATTGATGGTTTAGGGAATTTACCAAAAGATGGTGACAACGGGATGTCTATTCACCGTCAAGCGCCAAGATTTGAAGATTTATCTACTTCTTCTGAAGTTTTATTTACAGGAATCAAAGTAATCGATTTAATTGAGCCTTACTCAAAAGGAGGAAAAATTGGATTGTTCGGTGGTGCTGGAGTTGGTAAAACAGTGTTAATCCAAGAATTAATCAACAATATTGCAAAAGGTCACGGTGGACTTTCAGTATTCGCAGGAGTAGGAGAAAGAACACGTGAAGGAAATGACTTACTTCGTGAGATGTTAGAGTCAGGAATTATAAAATATGGTGATGATTTCATGCACTCTATGGAAAATGGAGGATGGGATTTATCTAAAGTAGATATGCCAGGAATGAGAGAGTCTAAAGCTACTTTCGTTTTCGGTCAAATGAATGAGCCACCAGGAGCTCGTGCGCGTGTGGCACTTTCTGGATTATCTATTGCGGAATATTTCCGTGACGGAGCAGGATCAGATCAAGGAAAAGATGTATTATTCTTCGTGGATAACATCTTCCGTTTTACACAAGCGGGTTCTGAAGTATCTGCACTTTTAGGGCGTATGCCATCTGCGGTAGGTTACCAACCAACATTGGCTACTGAAATGGGAGCGATGCAAGAACGTATTACATCTACAAACAAAGGATCTATTACATCTGTACAAGCGGTTTACGTTCCTGCGGATGACTTAACTGACCCAGCGCCAGCAACAACGTTTGCTCACTTAGATGCTACTACTGTATTGTCTCGTAAAATTGCTGAGTTAGGTATTTATCCAGCGGTTGACCCTTTAGATTCTACATCAAGAATTTTGACTCCACAAATTTTAGGTGATGAGCATTATGATTGTGCACAAAGAGTAAAAGAAATTCTTCAAAAATACAAACAATTGCAAGATATTATCGCGATTTTAGGTATGGAAGAATTATCTGAAGAAGATAAATTATCAGTATCAAGAGCAAGACGTGTACAACGTTTCTTGTCTCAACCTTTCCACGTTGCTGAGCAATTTACAGGATTAAAAGGTGTTTTAGTTGATATTAAAGACACTATCAAAGGATTTAATATGATTATTGATGGTGAATTAGATCACTTGCCAGAAGCAGCCTTCAACCTTAAAGGAACTATTGAAGACGCTATCGAAGCAGGAGAGAAAATGTTAGCAGAAGCGTAAAAATATTTTGAATTTTAAATTATAAATTAATTCAAAATTCAAAATTCAAAATAATTAAAATGATTTTAGAAATAGTATCACCAGAAGCATCATTATTTAAAGGAGAAATCACTTCAATTTCTGTTCCAGGAGTCGATGGTAGTTTCGAAATGTTAAATAATCACGCACCAATAGTTTCGTTACTTCAAAAAGGAATTGTAAGAATTACAGCGCCAAGTTTCAAGTTTAGCAAAGAATCTAAGGATTTGTTTACTAAAGTAAATGATCAGAATTATACACTTGCTATTTCGTCAGGAACTCTCGAAATGAAAGACAATAAAGTAATTGTTTTAGCGGACTAAAACAATTTTGAAATAAAACTAAAAAGCCAAGCATTATTGTTTGGCTTTTTTTATTTTTGAAAAATAAAATCATCAATTAATGAAAACAAAAATACTTAGCATTCTATTCGGAATTGTATTGTGTTGCTTTTTGGGCAGCTTCAATAAGCAACAAGCGGTGGCATCATTATTACTAACCAATGCCAAAACCAACAAAAGTATTAATGTTTGCGAGAAGAATTCTGTTCAAAAAATTGAAGCAGTTTTGGGAGGCGCAATATCATTAAACAAAGAACTTCCTGACGACAAAGAAGAGCCTGTTTTTACCTTTACCTACGATGGTTTGACAATCGAAATGCAAAATGATAAGATTATAGAAGTTATTATTTCTAATAAAAAATGGAAATTAAACACCTTGTCAGTTGGAATAACGCCACAGCAAATGTCGCCCAAATTTGAAAGAAGTGAATTTGATTATCTAAATAATCCCCGTTTTAAAGTAAAAAATTCTAAAGCTAATTTATTTACAGAAATTGATAAAACCAATAAAGTAACAAGAATAAGAATTCTTTTTTAAGAATTTTAAAGGATTCTTTACTTGATAAAGTTTTATATTTGTTTCTATGGGTATTTTTCCAAAATCACTTCTAGCAAAATTAGAACAACGTAAGCAGAACAATGCTTTGCGAAGTTTGCCTTTGCGTAATAATTTAATCGATTTTTCTTCCAATGATTATTTAGGTTTTTCAAAATCAGAATCAATTTTTGATATAACACATCAGTTTTTATTGGATAGAAATATCAAAATAAATGGGGCAACTGGATCTCGGTTGCTTTCAGGAAATCATCGTTTATACCAAGAAACAGAAGATTTAATCGTGAAATTTCATCAGTCAGAAACGGCTTTAATTTTCAATTCGGGTTATGATGCCAATCTTGGGTTTTTTAGCGCTGTTCCGCAACGAAATGATGTCATCTTGTATGACGAATTGTGTCATGCTTCTATTCGTGACGGAATTCAATTATCGAATGCCAAATCTTATAAATTTAGTCACAATGATTTTGAAGATTTAGAGATAAAAATTAAAAATTTAGAATTAAAAATTAAAAACCAAGAAGTTTACATTGTTACGGAATCTGTTTTTTCTATGGATGGCGATTGCCCAAACTTAGAAGAATTAACACAATTATCCGAAAAACACAATTGCAATTTAGTCATTGATGAAGCTCATTCTTTAGGCGTTTTTGGGGAAAAAGGTCAAGGTTTAGTACAAGAATTACAATTACAAAATAAAGTTTTTGCCAGAATCATGACTTTCGGAAAAGGACTCGGTTGCCATGGCGCATCTATTTTAGGAAGCCAAAATCTGAAAGATTATTTAGTCAATTTTGCACGAAGTTTTATTTATACAACTGGATTGTCGCCACATTCGGTTGCAACGATTTTAGTGGCTTATCAGGAATTTGAAGCCAACACAATACAAATTGAGAAACTTCGAGAAAACATCATTCACTTTAATCAGGAAAAACAAATATTTGGATTGAAACCAATGTTTGTTAGAAGCAAATCTGCCATACAATCGGCTATTATTCCGGGAAATCAAAACGTAAAAAATATTGCTAAACAAATTCAAGAAAAAGGATTTGATGTAAAAGCAATATTGTCGCCAACAGTTCCTGAAGGTCAAGAACGATTGCGTATCTGTTTACACAGTTATAACTCTAAAGAAGAAATATCAGAAGTATTGCGTTTGTTGAGTAATTATGTGTTTTAGATGTAAATTTCAAATTTTAATATTTTAACAAAAAAACGCATTCAAATAAATGAATGCGTTTTTTGATTACTTCGTCTGTTCGCTTCGCTCGGGTTTTCCTTCGTCAGAAGGACAAAAGGAAATTATATAATACTCGCTTTTAGATATTCTCTATTCATTCTTGCGATATTTTCTAAAGAAATTCCTTTAGGACATTCTACTTCGCAAGCTCCTGTGTTTGTACAGTTTCCGAAACCTTCTTCGTCCATTTGGCGAACCATGTTTAAGACTCTTTCGGTAGCTTCTACTTTTCCTTGTGGTAATAAAGCGTATTGAGATACTTTTGCTCCCACAAATAACATAGCAGAACCATTTTTACAAGTTGCTACACAAGCGCCACAACCAATACAAGCAGCTGCTTCAAATGACTTGTCTGCATCGCCTTTGTTTATTGGTGTCGCATTGGCATCAATCGTGTTTCCTGAGGTATTTACAGACACGAATCCGCCAGCTTGTTGAATTCTGTCGAAAGAACTTCTGTCAACTACTAAATCTTTTACAACTGGAAATGCTTTAGAACGCCAAGGCTCTATAAAGATAGTATCTCCGTCGTTAAATTTTCTCATGTGTAGCTGACAAGTCGTTGTTCCAGTATCTGGTCCGTGCGCTCTACCATTGATGTAAAGTGAGCACATTCCGCATATTCCTTCACGACAATCGTGATCGAATGCTACTGGTTCTTTCTTTTCGTTTACTAATTCTTCGTTTAATTGGTCTAGCATTTCCAAAAACGAACTTGCTGTAGAAACATTATCTAATTTATAAGTTTCCATGCTACCTTTTGCTTTAGCATTTTTCTGACGCCAAATCTTAAGGTTTATATTGATATTTTTTGCTACACTCATAATATTTTATTTGTAATTTCTAGCTGCAATTTTGATAAACTCGTATTTCAATTCTTCTTTGTTAAGAATTTCTTTGCTGATATCGTAACCCATATATTCCCAAGCACCAACGAATGAGAAGTTTTCATCATCACGAAGCGTTTCTCCTTCGGAATCTTGATATTCTTCACGGAAGTGACCTCCGCAAGATTCTTTTCTTTGTAAAGCATCCATTGCCATTAGTTGACCTAAATCGATAAAATCGGCAACACGAAGTGCTTTTTCTAATTCTTGATTTAATTCGTCTGAACTTCCTGGTACATAAACATCTTTATAGAATTCTTCTTTTAATGCAGCAATTTCTGAAATAGCTTCTGTTAAACCAGCTTCATTTCTGCCCATTCCTACTTTATTCCACATAATTAATCCCAAACGTTTGTGAAAATGATCTACTGTTTTAGAACCATTATTGTTTAAGAATTTATTAATAGAATCTTTAACTCTGTTTTCTGCTTCCACAAATTCTGGAGAATCTGTTGAGATTTTTCCAGTTCTAATTTCGTCTGCTAAATAGTTAGAAACCGTATAGGGCAACACGAAATAGCCATCGGCCAAACCTTGCATTAAAGCTGAAGCTCCCAATCTGTTTGCTCCGTGATCAGAGAAATTTGCTTCTCCAGCAACGAAACAACCAGGAATAGTTGATTGTAAATTATAATCTACCCAAACACCACCCATAGTGTAATGCACTGCTGGATAAATTTTCATTGGTGTTTCGTATGGATTTTCGTCAGTGATTTTTTGATACATGGTAAACAAGTTACCATATTTTTCTTCCAACCACTGTTTTCCTAGTTTGGTAACTTCTTCATCAGACGGATTGTGATTTCCTTTTGCGTAAGCAGTTTGACGACCTTTGTTTTGAATTTCTGAAGAGAAATCTAAATAAACACCTTCGTTTGTATCATTAGCTTCAATTCCGTGACCTTCATCACATACTTCTTTTGCTGCTCTTGAAGCAACATCACGAGGGACTAAGTTTCCAAAAGCTGGATATTTTCTTTCTAAATAGTAATCTCTATCTTCTTCGGCCAATTGTGTAGGTTTCAATTTCCCTGCACGAATTGCTTCTGCATCTTCTTTTTTCTTTGGTACCCAAATACGCCCAGAGTTTCTTAACGACTCAGACATCAAAGTTAATTTTGATTGATTTGTTCCGTGAACAGGAATACAAGTTGGGTGAATTTGTACATAACATGGGTTTGCAAAAGCTGCTCCTTGTTTGTGTATTTTCCAACCAGCAGTTACATTACTTCCCATTGCATTTGTAGAAAGGAAATAAACATTTCCGTAACCTCCAGTTGCAATAATAACAGCATGAGCTGAGTGTCTTTCGATCTCTCCTGTAACTAAATTACGTGCAATAATTCCACGTGCTTTTCCGTCTATTTTTACTAAATCTAGCATTTCATGACGGTTAAACATTTCGATATTTCCTTGACCAATTTGTCTTGACAATGAAGAATAAGCTCCTAAAAGCAATTGTTGACCTGTTTGTCCTGCGGCATAAAAAGTACGTTGTACTTGTGTACCACCAAACGAACGGTTATCTAAATTCCCGCCATAATCACGTGCAAAAGGAACTCCTTGAGCCACACATTGGTCGATAATATTTCCTGAAACTTCGGCTAAACGATGTACGTTTGCTTCACGAGCTCTATAATCTCCACCTTTGATTGTATCATAGAATAATCTAAAAGTACTATCTCCGTCATTTTGGTAATTTTTAGCTGCATTAATTCCTCCTTGTGCTGCAATTGAGTGTGCGCGACGAGGTGAATCCTGGAAACAAAATGCTTTTACATTATATCCCATTTCTGCTAATGATGCAGCAGCGGAAGATCCTGCAAGACCAGTTCCTACCACAATAACATCGATTTTTGGTCTGTTATTTGGGGCTACTAATTTTAAATGATCTTTATAGTTTGTCCATTTGTCCGCAATTGGACCTTCTGGTATTTTTGAATCTAACTTCATATTATGTATAGATGTTGATTATTTAACAAAGTGAATGTAAATTGGAATAATGGCAAATAAAATCGGAACAATAATTGCAAATCCTTTTCCGAACCATTTTATTGCTGGTGTGTATTTTGGATTTGTAGCTCCTAACGATTGAAAAGCACTACTAAATCCGTGTAATAAATGAAATGCCAATACGATCATTGATAAGACATAAAGCATTGTAAAAAGCAAACCATATTTAGCATCTCTAAAAAACTCGACAGTGATTTTATGCAAATCTTTGTATCCTTCTTTTACTTTTACATTGGCAGCAGTATCGAAAAATTCAGTTTTATTTTTGATTGTATAAGAAGGATCTGCAACAGGAATATAACCGCCATCGGTAGTTAAATAAAAATCTTGTTTCATTCCTTTTTGTGCTTCGATAGTTGTTTTTTGTAAAGGGAATTTTTCATCAAAATGCATTTTCGCCCAAAAGTTCATCATGTGAACAACTATGAAAATAAGAATAATAGATCCTAAAACCGCCATATTTCTTGATGAGAAAGAGCTGTTTGCTGAAGGATTGTTTTTTGCATAACCAATAGGTCTTGCTTTTACATTTTGATAAGTCAACAAAAATCCGTCGACAGCATGAAAAAGAATTGAAATGTAAGTTAGGTAAGATAATAATTTTACCGCTGGATTGGAAGTCATAAACAATGCATACTGATTGAAATGTAATGCATCACTGAAGATTAACTGAAGATTTCCAGCTAAATGTCCTGCCAAAAACAAGCATAAAAATAAACCCGTAAGAGCCATCCAGTACTTTTTTGCAAGAGATGACTTTAGAATTGCAGATTTTGCCATAGTGTTATTTGATTGTTTGGTTTTAAAAAAAATTTAAACAAAAATAAGCGAATTTCATCTCATCAGCAAACGTTAGTAGCTTATTTATAATGAATTTAAAATGGGTTTAACTTTTGTTGAATACCAACTAGTTAAACCCATCTTTAATTATTTATTTTTTAAAGAAATACTATCTCACATAACTAGGAATTAATCCTCGCAATCCCATATCAACAACGTTTTCTCCTGCGGATGGCTCATATTTCCCATCAACATTTACTTCGCTCCACTCGAAACTATTGTTAATAGAAAGCGAAAGTGTTACTTCAACATTACTTGTTTCGGTTCCGGTAATTACTAAATTATTAGCAAATTTACCTGTTACCACACAAGAGTTTGGAGGAAGTGGCGATGTCGAAGCAATTGGATTAGGAACTGTAGTTGCGCCCGCTGGTGCTTGTCCTGATGTAGAATACGGGAATCCTTGTAGCCCAAAAGCCCAATAACCTTGGTCGCGATTTCCATTTACAACAAACGGATAACTACCAACATTGTGCGTTGTAATATAAGTTCTTGTCCCAACGAAACTCGCTAAAGTCCCAACATAATTTACTCCAGCACTCCAAACATTAATATTATAATTTTGATACGAAAGTGAGCATCTAACCCATTCGTAACTTCCTGCTTGAATTTGGCTTAACGGAATGCTTAAAAACGCTTCTCCTTCTGCGACAATTTTTGCTTTGCTAAAATCGAAAGCAGACAAACCGCCAGCTGTAGTTGACTCTCCTTTATATAAAATTGTTCCAGCCCCCAGTAATGTATTTGCATTGGGAGCAAACTCTACATAATGAGAGGCAATAGTATTAAATATTGGTGATTGTGCAGCATTTCCTGCAGCAACAGTTGATGGTTGCCCCAAATTATCTAATCGAACTTGCGCTGGGTCAAACTTAAATTTGACAATTAATTGTGGTTCTGGTGCTCGAGGAATTTCAGCTTCGTCGTCTTTATCTGTACAAGCGAAAAGTGTCAAAGCAACTATAGGAAATAACAATATATTTTTAATTTTCATAATCAAAAGATTTTAGGGTTCAATATTAAACAAAATTCAGGAACAAATGTTTTTATATAACTGAAGTTTTTATAAAAATATTGTTTTAAAGTCTTTAACCAACCTTATTTTCATTAAAAAGAATATTTTTGTTTAAAATTCTTTAAAAAATGGAGCTTTCAAATTCTAAAACCTCTTTTATCGATTATTTACGTCAATTTATTGATTATGAAAGTAATGACTTTGAAGATGATATTCAGAAAACTAAAGAATCATTTACGGTTTTAAATCTAAAGAAAAACGACTATTTAGTTAAAGAAGGAGAAATTTGTAAACATTTCTGTTATGTCGAAAGTGGTATTTTACAACATTCAATACTTATTCTCGACGAAGAAAAAACATCTTATTTGGCTCTACGAAATACAGTAACTACATCGCTTAATAGTTTTTTATTTAACAAATCATCTCGAAAAAGTGTCAAAGCCATTTTCGATTGCAAGTTGTTGGTTATTGATATTAATATTTTCAGAGATTTAATAAAAAACAACAAAGCATTCCATCAGTTTTATTATAATTTAATCGAAAAGCAGATTTGTTTGATTGACGATTATCGTATCGATTTACTTACATTGACAGCAGAAGAACGCTATAAAAAATTGCTAGCAACCGAACCTAAATTATTACAAGAAGTTCCGTTACATTATTTGGCTTCATTCCTCGGGATTTCCTCTCGTCATATGAGTAGAATTAGGAAAAACGTTTTGTGATTTAATTATTTTGAACAACCGCTTTGGAAAATTAGAGTAATCTTGAAGTTTGCAATTACTTTTTCTTATTGAAATTGAAATTGATTTTTTAAAATAACGCCATTTGTCTGCACTAAAAATTATATTATTCCTTAATTTTGATACTTTCAATTATCGAATTGTCTAACAATCCAAAAATCTAATAATCTAACGTATGAAATACCATCAAATAGACCGTCAACTTTTCATCAAAAACAGAGCAAAATTTACAGCTCAGATGAAACCAAATAGTGTCGCCATTTTCAATTCGAACGATATATATCCAGTTTCTGCCGATAGTACATTGCCATTTGCACAACACCGTGATATTTTTTATTTGTCAGGAGTAGATCAAGAAGAGAGTATTTTATTACTTTTTCCGGACACACCTTACGAACATTTGAAAGAAATTTTATTTCTAAAAGAAACCAACGAGCACATTGCCATTTGGGAAGGGGAGAAGCTAACCAAAGACCGTGCTTTTGAAGTTTCGGGAATAAAAAGCGTGATTTGGTTACAGGATTTTCATAAAACTTTGAAAGAAATAATGGCTTACGCCGAAACGATGTACATAAATACCAATGAACATTATCGTGCAACTATCGAGACCGAAACTCGTGAAGCCCGTTTTATAAAATGGTGGAAAGAGACTTATCCTGCACATAAAGTCGAAAAATCGAATCCAATCTTACAACGCATTCGTTCTATCAAGGAAAGTGAAGAATTAGATTTGATTCAGGAAGCTTGTAACATTACCGAAAAAGGTTTCCGTCGTTTGCTATCATTCGTGAAGCCAAACGTTATGGAATACGAAGTTGAAGCAGAGTTAATGCACGAATTTCTTAGAAATCGTTCTAAAGGTTTTGCTTACACACCAATTGTTGCTTCAGGAAATAGTGCCAATGTTTTGCATTATATAGAAAACAATTTGCAATGCAAAGCAGGCGATTTAATTTTACTTGATGTTGGTGCCGAATATGCTAATTATTCTAGTGATATGACCAGAATGATTCCTGTTTCTGGACGATTTACTGACAGACAAAAAGCAGTTTACAATGCTGTTTTAAATGTTAAAAATGAAGCTACAAAAATGCTTACACCAGGAACTTTATGGAAACCATATCAAGTAGAAGTTGGCAAAATCATGACTTCAGAATTACTTGGTTTAGGATTGCTAGACAAGGCCGATGTGCAAAATGAAAACCCAGAATGGCCAGCATACAAAAAATATTTTATGCACGGAACGTCTCATCATATGGGATTAGATACTCACGATTACGGATTATTGCACGAGCCTATGAAAGCCAATATGGTTTTTACTGTAGAGCCAGGTATTTATATTCCAGCGGAAGGTTTCGGAATTAGATTAGAAGATGATGTTGTCATTCAAGAAAAAGGAGAACCGTTTAACTTAATGAAAAACATTCCTATTGAAGTAGATGAAATCGAGAGTTTGATGAATTCTTAAATCATGAAAAAAATATTTTTATTCAGTTGTCTAATAATCTTAAATTATTCGTTTGCACAAACCGAAGGTTACGCGGTAAATAAAGATTTATTTAAAACCTATTACAAAATTTTTGGTTCCGGAACTCCCATGCTTATTATCAATGGTGGACCAGGAATGAATAGTAATGGCTTCGAAACAATGGCGAAAAAACTTGCTGCTAACAATCAAACCATTGTTTATGACCAAAGAGGAACTGGAAAATCGCCATTAAAAACTTTAGATTCGAAAACCATTACGATTAAACTAATGGCCGAAGATATTGAATCCTTAAGAAAACATCTCAAAATTAAAAAATGGATTGTTTTAGGGCATTCTTTCGGAGGAATGTTGGCTTCTTATTACGCAACGGTTTATCCAAACAGTATAGATAAATTGATATTATCCTCTTCTGGCGGTATCGACTTAAGCTTATTGAATGGACCGAATTTAATTAATTCTAATTTAAGCAAAATAGAGCAAGATTCTTTAGAATATTGGAATGATAAAATTGACAAAGGCGACACAAGTCATGCAGCCAGACTGGGAAGAGGGGGAGCCATGGCTCCAGCTTACGTATATGATCGAATATTTATTCCCATTATTGCCGAAAGACTTACGCAGGGAAATTCGATCATAAACACATTGGTTTGGAATGATTTTAGAAAAATAAAATTTGATTGTAAAGACAAACTAAAGTTTTTTAAACAACCAGTTCTCATTATACAAGGAAAGCAAGATGTTATTAGTAAAGAAATTGCAGAAACTGCTCATAAAGCCTTCACAAATTCTAAAGTTATTTTGCTAGACAACTGCAAACATTATGGTTGGCTTGATGCTGAAGAAAAATATTT
>NZ_JAYWDT010000170.1:0-3255 GCF_043779715.1 Flavobacterium sp. | reverse complement strand
TGATGTAATTGGATTCGATTTAGTCTCTTACAAATACTTTAATGACAAAGGGCTTAATAAAGTAAAAGGTGTAGAAACGATGATAACATATACATTTAATGAACATATTAAATTTAATGCAAATTACACTTTCTCAGAATTAGAAAGACAATCAAGAATCCTAAATCCTAAACATAAAGTAAATGCAGGATTAGATGTAAAAGCAACCTCGCGATTAGGAGTAAATATTGCCTATCAGTTTGTTTCGGATAGAATTACAGAATATACAACTTATCCAGCACCAACTTACGACGCAGTTTTAAACTCTGAAATATTAAAAGATTATCAATTAGTGAATACTAACTTGCGATACGAACTAATGAAAAGCAGATTAAATGTTTTTGGAGCGGTAGATAATATTCTAGACAAAGATTTTGTAGAGTCAAGAGGGTATAGCACCAGAGGAAGAAGCTTTAAACTTGGGTTTAATTTCTTATTCTAAAATAATTCAAAATTTTATAAAAACCTCGCTCTAACCATTTAGAGCGAGGTTTTTTCGTATTGATGAAAATAATTTTTATTATCTTGTAACAAAAAATACAGTCACTCGTCTTGACTATATAACCAACCATTATGAACCAGATTGAATTTATAAACCATGTAAAACCATTTAAGGACAAAATGTTCAGGTTAGCCAAACGATTACTCGTAAGTACCGAAGAAGCCGAAGATGCAACACAAGAAGTTCTTGTAAAACTTTGGAATAAGAATAATGTTCTTAATGATTTTGGAAGTACTGAAGCCTATGCAATGACAATAACAAAAAATTATTGTTTAGATGTTCTTAAATCAAAACGAGCAACGAATTTACAAATTGTACATAATAATTATGTCGAAAACGGTGCCAGTTTGCAGCAAAAAGTAGAAGACAATGATTCTTGGAGTTGGGTCGAAAAATGGATAAATGATTTGCCAGAACAGCAAAAACTAATTATCCAGATGCGAGATGTCGAGCAATATGAGTTTGAAGAAATTGCAAAAATATTAGAAATGAGTGAAGCTACAATTAGAGTAGCCTTATCGAGAGCCAGAAAAACAATAAGAGAAAAACTGACAAACACCCATAATTATGGAATTCAATAAAATAGAGATATTAATCGAAAAATATTTTCAAGGAGAAACCTCGATTGTCGAAGAAAAGGAGTTGCGCAGCTACTTTTCATCTCAAGATGTGGCGCCACATTTAGAGCAATATAAGGCAATGGTTGGTTATTTTACCCAAGCAAAAAAACAAGAATTTGCAAAAGAGATTCCACAAATCACTAAAAAACGTAATGTTATGTGGTTGTCTGTTGCAGCATCAGTTGTAGTTTTGTTGGGAGTTGCTACCTTTTATATGATAAATACTAATGAACCTGTGAATCATCAGAATGAGTTGGGAACTTACGAAAGCCCCGAAATCGCATTCAAAGAAACACAAAAAGCGTTAGCATTATTGTCATCTAATGTAAATGTTGGCATAGAAAGTGTAATGTATGTACAAGAGTACGAAACTGCTAAAAACAGAATTTTTAAAAAGTAAAAATCAATCAATTAAAATTAAAATCATGAACAAAAAATCAATAATTATAGCCTTATTTATCTTACTACCATTTTTTAGTCAAGCACAATCATTGTTCGACAAATACGACGGACAAGATAATGTAACTTCGATAATCGTAAACAAGAAAATGTTCGATTTGATGAGCAAAGTAAAAATGGAAGCTTCAGATAAAGATGCACAAAAATACTTATCATTAATAAAAAAATTAGACAATCTAAAAGTATTTATGACATCGAGTTCAAAAACAACTGCAGACATGAAGTTAAACGTAGAAAAATATCTAAAAACTAGTAATTTAGACGAACTAATGCGTGTGAATGATGGTGGAAAAAATGTAAAAATTTATGTAAAATCTGGAAGTTCAGATAGCCAAGTAAAAGAATTGTTAATGTTTATTGAGAGCACAAATACAAAAGGAAACGAAACAGTTCTAATGTCACTTACAGGAGATTTTGATATTAATGAAATTTCGACACTAACAAACAAAATGAATATTCCTGGCGGAGATGTTCTTAAAAAAGCTAGTAAAAACTAATCATGGCAATGCTAGTAAGATTTCTCGTAGGTTGCACTTTAGCACTATTGTTTAGTTGCAAAAGCGAACCAAGTTTGCAAAAATATTTTGTAGAAAATACTGAAAATAAAGATTTCGTAGCCATCGATTTGACGCCAAAAATGTTGAATATAGACAATACTAAATTAAGTGTTTCACAAAAAGAAGCTTTGGCATCATTTGAAAAAATAAATGTATTAGCATTTAAAATAAATGATAAAAACAAAGCCCAGTTTGAAGTGGAAAGAGCGAAAGTAACGTTGATTCTAAAAGATGTAAAATACCAACAACTAATGAAGTTTGGCTCAGGAAAGGAAGGAGCTCAAATAAGTTTTGTGGGGACTGACGAACATATAGAAGAATTTGTTATTTACGGAAACAAAAAGGAAAATGGCTTTGCCGTAGTTCGAGTTCTTGGAAAAGATATGAATCCTACTTATATTATGGAAATGATGAATATCCTTAAGAACGGAAACATGAATCTAGATCAACTAAAACCATTGCAAGAGTTAATGAAATAATTTGGTTAATTATTGTAAAAGAAAAGCGATCTATCAGATCGCTTTTCTCATTTATTTGAAATATTTAAAAGGAACGATAAGCATTCCAAAACACTCTCCATTACCTTTTCCTATATGCTTGTGATGCATTTTGTGCGCTCTACGAACTGCACGAGCATATCTATTATTGGAATTCCTGAATAATTTAAATCTCTGGTGAATAAAAATATCATGAACTAGAAAATAAGTTAATCCGTAAGCAAAAATTCCTAAACCAATGGCAAGACCAACTTCGAGAATATCATTTTTCCAAAGTAAAAAGAAAATGATACTCACAATAGCATAAAATATAAAAAAAGTATCATTTCGCTCAAACCAAGAATCGTGGTCTTTCTTGTGATGATCAGCATGCAAATTCCACAAGAAACCGTGCATGATATATTTGTGACTAAACCAAGCCATAAACTCCATAAAAAAGAATGTAAAAAAGAAAACTAAGACATATAACCACATAATTTCTATAATAAATTTAAACGATATTTTACATAACAATTAGCAAGTAAACTAACTTTTTGATAATCAGAAACTCTAACTCTAGTATTTTTTATTTCTGCCGATGG
>NZ_JAYWDT010000169.1:0-7097 GCF_043779715.1 Flavobacterium sp. | reverse complement strand
AAATGATTTTGAATTTTCTTCAAAACTTACCGTTTACCCTAATCCATCAAGTGATGTGTTTTCAATAAATAGTGATTCTCGTGGTATAATTGTAGTATATGATTTGATTGGAAAAATAATCAAATCTGAAACTATCGATTTAGGAATTACAAAATTAGATTTAAGTAATTATCCAAGTGGACTATATTTAATGAAAGTTACTAATGATAGTAATCAAACAAAAACGATGAAGTTGATAAAACAATAAATTTAATTTTTAATACAAAGAGGCTTTCAAAACATATTTTTGGAAGCCTTTTTATTATACAAATTAAGGGGTTTCCCCCTGCATGAATTCATTTTTTATTAATCTATCTTTGAAAACAAATTTTAAAGATTGTACAACAATCAAAAAATAACTAAAAAATTAATCCTAATTATCATTTCATGAACAAAAATTTACTCCAAAAACCAACGTACTTCTTTACAAAAACAAAGCTTTGGTCCAAAACTATTACAATGTTGCTGTTTTTAATACTATTAAGTGTTACAAAAATACAAGCTCAAAACTTGGCTTGGGCAAAACAAATTGGTGGTACCCTTAATGATTCTTCAAGAAGTATTGCTGTAGATGCTGCTGGAAATGTATATACCACAGGTGGTTTTGTAGGAACAGCCGATTTTGACCCTAGCCCAGGAATTTTCAACCTGACCGCTGCAGGTAGTTTCGATATCTTTGTCACAAAACTAGACGCGACTGGCAATCTGGTTTGGGCAAAAAAATTTGGTGGTGCTAGCGCTGATAATGGATATGGTATAAGTACAGATGCTACTGGAAATGTTTATACCACAGGTTCTTTTTATGGAACAGTTGATTTTGATCCCAATGCTGGAGTTTCTAACCTCGCGTCTACTGGTGGTAGTCAAGATATTTTTGTCACAAAACTAGACACGGCTGGCAATCTGGTTTGGGCAAAAGCAATGGGTGGTACCAGTACTGAAATTGTGTATGGTATAAACACAGATTCTACTGGAAATATATACACTGTAGGTAATTTTCAAGGAACAGCCGATTTTGACCCAAATGCTGGAGTTTCCAACCTAACATCTGCTGGTGCTCAAGATATTTTTATCACAAAACTAGACACGACTGGTAATCTCGTTTGGGCAAAGGCAATGGGTGGTACTGGCAATGAAAATGGACAAAGCATAAGTACAGATATTGCTGGAAATGTATATACCACAGGTTATTTTCAAGGAACAGCCGATTTTGACCCAAACGCTGGGGTTTTCAACCTGACATTTGCTGGTGTTCAAGATATTTTTGTGACAAAACTAGACGCGACTGGTAATCTCGTTTGGGCAAAGGCAATCGGTGGTACTGGCAATGAAAATGGACAAAGCATAAGTACAGATACTGCTGGGAATGTATATACCATAGGTTCTTTTGCAGGAACAGTCGATTTTGATCCTAATGTAGGGGTTTCCAACTTCACGTCTGCTGGTAGCAACGATATTTTTGTCACAAAACTAGACGCGGCTGGAAACCTTGTTTGGGCAAAAATAATGGGAGGAACTAGTACTGATAATGGATCTGGCATAAGTACAGATGCTGCTGGAAATGTATATATAACAGGTTACTTTATGGGAATAGCCGATTTTGACCCCAATGCTGGAGTTTCCAACTTCACGTCAACAGGTGATATCGATATTTTTGTTTCAAAACTAGACGCAGCTGGTAATCTAATTTGGGCAAAAGCAATGGGTGGAACCAATACTGATATTTCACATAGTATAAGTAAAGATGCTGCTGGTAATGTATACACCACAGGTACTTTTCTAGGAACAGTCGATTTTGACCCTAATGTAGGGGTTTCCAACTTTACATCTGCTGGTAGTCAAGATATTTTTGTACACAAAATGAGTGCTTCTGGAGCTTCGCTTAATTTTGATGGGACAGATGATTTTGTGGCTATTAATTCGCCAACAAATATTCCTATAGGAAATTCGAGTTATACAATTGAAGCTAAAATAAAAACTACAGTTTTTGGTTCAAGAGGAATTGCTGGTTGGGGTAACTACGGACAAACTAATCAAGTAAATGCTTTTCGTTTAGATGCATCCGGACAATTAGTTAATTATTGGTGGGCAAACGACTTAATTGCAAATCCAAGTCCTATTAATTTAGCCGACGGAAACTGGCATCATATTGTAGCGACTTATGATGGAACAACAAGAAAAATATTTGTTGATGGTATACTAAAAGCGTCTGATACGCCTGGTGTGAATGCTATACCAAACGCTTTAAATATGAGAATTGGCTCTACTTGCCCAAATCCATGTGGAGGCGAATTTTATAACGGAGCAATTGACGAAGTTCGCATCTGGAACCGTGCTTTGCCTCAAGCTGAAATTCAAAATAATATGAATTGTGAGTTAGCAGCTGGACAAACTAGTTTAATAGCTTATTATCAATTTAATCAAGGTGTAGATAACGCTAATAATTCTACTATAACAACTCTTACTGATTCAAGTGGAAATAATAATACTGGAACTTTAAATAACTTTACCCTTACAGGAGCTACTTCAAACTGGATTGCAAATGGTGGTGTAACAACCGGTAATACTTGCTCGCCTTTTTTAAGTACAAGTGATTTTGAATATTCTTCAAAACTTACAGTATATCCTAATCCTTCAAGTGATATATTTACTATAAATAGTGATACTAGTGGTACAATTGTAGTATATGACCTAATTGGAAAAATAATCAAAACTGAAAACTTAGATTTAGGTATTACAAAACTAGATTTAAATAATTATTCAAGCGGTATTTATTTGATGAAAGTAACTAATGATAATAATCAAACTAAAACAGTGAAACTAATTAAACAATAGTTTTAAAATGGATTTAAATAAAAATGAGGCTTCCTTTCGGAAGCCTCATTTTTTATTTTACAATGTTAACTTAAAAAGGAACATCACTATCGTCATCAAAATTATTAGAACTACTACCAAAAGCTTCATTAGCAGATGGTAAATTTTTAGTCTGAAAAGGATTATCGTCTTGTCCCAAATTCATTGTTGATGGCAAATAATCATCCCCACCAGAATAATCTTCAAGGTTATCAAATTTACCTAAATTTCCAACAAATTTTAGACGTACGTTTTCTAGACTACCATTACGGTGTTTGGCGATAATAAATTCAGCTTGACCTTGTGTTGGTGAATGTTCGTCGTCGTCCCATTCGTCAATTTTATAATACTCAGGGCGATAAATAAACGAAACAATATCGGCATCTTGCTCAATCGCTCCAGATTCACGAAGGTCAGAAAGTAACGGTCTTTTGCTAGAACCACGAGTTTCAACCGCACGTGATAATTGCGAAAGTGCAATTACGGGAACTTCTAATTCTTTGGCCAAAGCTTTCAAATTTCGAGAAATAGTAGAGATTTCTTGCTCACGATTTCCTGGTCCTTTTCCGTTTCCACCGGCAGTCATCAATTGAAGATAATCGACAATGATAATTTTTATATCGTGTTGTGACTTTAATCTTCGGGCTTTCGCACGTAAATCAAAAATGGAAAGCGATGGAGAATCATCAATATATAATGGTGCTTTTTCTAAATCTTTTACTTTAACACTTAATTGTTCCCATTCGTGTTTTTCGAGTTTTCCTGTTCTTAATTTTTCCGAAGACAAACCTGTTTCTGAAGAAATAAGACGAGTAATTAACTGTACCGAAGACATCTCTAGAGAAAATAAAGCCACGGCATGACCAAAGTCGATAGCGACATTTCTCGCCATTGACAGTACAAAAGCCGTTTTACCCATACCTGGACGAGCCGCAATAATAATTAAATCTGATGGTTGCCAGCCTGATGTTACTTTATCTAGTTTTTCAAAACCTGTTGCAATTCCAGAAAGCCCTTCTTTACCTGCAATTTCTTCAATTCTCTTTTTTGCTTGAATTACTAAACTTTGCGCCGTTTCGGAACTTCGTTTTATATTTCCTTGCGTTACTTCGTATAATTTCGATTCGGCTTTGTCTAGCAAATCAAAAACATCGGTAGTTTCGTCATAAGATTCTTCAATAATTTCTGAAGATATTTTTATCAAACTTCTTTGAATGTATTTTTGCAGAATAATCCTTGAGTGAAATTCGATGTGTGCAGAAGATGATATTTTTTGGGTAAGTTGTATCAAATAAAAATCGCCACCAGCCAAATCTAGTTTGCTCATTTTTCGCAATTGAGCAGAAACTGTAAGCAAATCGACAGGTTGAGAATCATTAAATAAAGTAACAATGGCTTCAAAAATATATTTGTGTCCATCTTTATAAAAAGCATCAGGCTGAAGAATATCAATAACCTCATCTACCCCTTTTTTGTCAATCATCATAGCACCAAGCACAGCTTCTTCTAAATCGAGAACTTGTGGTGGCAGCTTTCCTTTTTCTAGGTTTATAATCGTAGTTTTATCTACTCTTACAGGGTTTATATTCTTGAAATTTTCCATACTGCGAATTTAGGTTTTAATACAATCATATTGAAATAAAAACAATCATTAGATTGTGTATAACTTGTGTTAACAACTTTTAAATTGTGTTAACAACCAAAAAAAACCGCCTCATTACTAACAAGGCGGTTTTTATATAATAAAGTAAGGTTTTACTCGTTGTATTCGCCCATTTTACTGTATTTGTCCATTCTTTGAGAAACTAAATCGGCTGTTGATAAGTCTTTAAGTTCATTAAAAGCTTTAAGAATATATTCTTCGACCGTTTTGAAAGCAGTTGCTTTATCGTAATGTGCTCCACCTAATGGTTCTGGGATAATATCATCGACTAATTTTTGTCTTTTCATATCGGCTGAAGTTAGTTTTAATGCTTCTGCAGCTTGTTCTTTATATTCCCAGCTTTTCCATAAAATAGAAGAACATGATTCTGGAGAAATTACCGAATACCATGTGTTTTCCATCATCAAAACTCTATCTCCAACACCTATTCCTAAAGCACCACCAGATGCTCCTTCACCTACAATAACACAGATAATTGGCACTTTAAGTCTTACCATTTCAAGAATATTTCTCGCAATAGCCTCTCCTTGTCCTCTTTCTTCGGCTTCAATTCCGGGAAATGCTCCAGGAGTATCGATTAACGTAACTACAGGAATATTAAATTTTTCCGCCATTTTCATTAGTCGCAACGCTTTACGATAACCTTCTGGATTTGGCATACCAAAATTACGAAATTGACGCATTTTTGTATTAATACCTTTTTGCTGTCCTACAAACATAAAAGACTGATCTCCTATTTTTCCTAGACCACCAATCATCGCTTTGTCATCTTTGAAGTTTCTGTCTCCAAAAAGTTCAAGAAAAGTTCCTTTTGTAAGGTTTGTAATATGCTCTAAAGTATAAGGACGACTAGGATGACGTGATAATTGTACTCGTTGCCAAGCGGTTAAGTTTCCGGATATATCTTTCTTGGTGTCTTCTAGTTTTTGGCTAATTAGTTTACAGGTTTCTGTAACATCAACGTTTGATTCTTCTCCAATTATTTGACATTTGTCTAATTGTTCTAAGAGTTCTTTTATAGGTAATTCAAAATCTAAATATTCCATAAGATTTTTGTATTTTGTTTAGGTTTGAAAAGCAAAGATAGTTTTAAATTTAAAGATTGAAAAATTTAAAGATTGAAAAAATCAGTTTATTAAGATTAAGTTTCTTTGAATTTGAATGCCCTAGCCCAGATTGCTTCACAATGCTTTTATTTTATTCGGAGTTCAGTGAACTCTGTTTGAAACGAAAATCCTTTTGTTTTTTTCTTTAAAAAACAAAAGATTGTAGTGTAAAGCTGGAATAGCTCCTGAAAAAAATCACTTCTTTCTGTTTTTTAAAACCCCGTTCAAAATAACTGTCGATAAGATGATTAAAGCACCTATATAGAATTGCATGCTCATTTTTTCTTTGTCATTAAAAACTATTAATGCAAGAATTATCCCGTAAATAGGTTCGAGATTTATGGTTAACATAACGGTATATGGACTCAGATATTTCATCACACCTACCGATGCTATAAATGCGTATGCTGTGCAAACTGAGCTTAAAACGAGTAACCAAAGTAAATCGTTTGTTGACAGTTGGAAAAAACTGACGTTGAAATTTTGGTTAAATAACATAAATATTGTCAGACACAATACGCCTCCTAAAATTTCGTAGAACGAAATAACGGTTGGGTCATATTTTACAGCAAATTTTCCATTTATTACCGAAAACAATGCTGAAAGAAAGGCAGAGCTTAATGCTAAAACTATTCCGTAGATATAGTTTCCTTCTACTTGAAAAATAATGTACAATCCTATAATTACGATTAGTCCGAAAAAGACTTCGTAAGCAATTATTTTTCGTTTGTAAAATATAGGCTCTAATATTGAGGTGAAAAATGCACCTGTTGCTAAACAAGCTAGCGTAACTGAAATATTAGACTCCTTGATGGCTTTAAAGAAAGTGAGCCAATGCAAAGCAATAATTAATCCCGCAAAAAGAAGTCCTATGATTGTTTTTCGGGAAAGTTTTAGTGAGATTTTTTTGAACGCAATAAAAAGTATAATAAATCCTGTGGCAAAAATCATTCGATACCAAACTAGCGGCAATGCTTCGAGTGAAATTAAGGCTCCTAATATCGCTGTAAATCCCCAAATAAATACTATTAAATGAAGTTTGAGATAACTTTGTAGATTTTTATCTTTTTGCATTTCGAAGTAAGAAAAAAGCCATGATTCCAAAAATAATATTGGGAACCCAAACTGCTATTATTGGTTCTACTGAGGATTTTTCGGCTAGTGTGCTAAAAATTTTATCTAAAAAAATATAACTAAAAGCAATGGCAATTCCAATGGCAAGGTTTATTCCCATTCCGCCACGACGTTTCATCGAGGAAACAGCTACAGCAATAATTGTTAAAATAAATGCTGAAATTGGAATACTATATTTTCTGTATTTTACAACTAGATAGGTATTTATATTTGCTGATCCTCGTTTTTTTTCTTTTTCGATAAATTTGTTTAAATCTCTCAAATTTAGAGTTTCGGCAATATAAACCACTGGAGTTAAGTCG
>NZ_JAYWDT010000168.1:0-3262 GCF_043779715.1 Flavobacterium sp. | reverse complement strand
GAAAGTTGTTGTGAAATATTTGAATAATTTATATATTTCATAGATTTTAAGAAATTATTCTACCATCTTCCATAGTGATAATCCTATTGGTTTTATTTGCAAAATCATTGTCGTGGGTTACAATGAGTAGAGTTTGTTTTTTTTCTAATGTTAGTTTTTTAAAAATATCAAAAACCAAATCGCTATTTTTTTTGTCAAGATTACCTGTAGGTTCATCGCCCATAATAATTAACGGATCATTAATTAACGCACGAGCGATGGCGACTCTTTGTTTTTGTCCGCCACTGAGTTGGTTGGGCATTTTAAGGGCTTGGTCTTCCATATCAAGGGTTTTGAGATGTTCCATGGCGCAATGTTCAATTTCTTTTTCGGATAGTTTTTCCAATTTCAAACCTGGTAGCATCACATTTTTTAAAACATTATATTCAGAAAGTAAATAATGAAACTGAAATACAAAACCAATTTTCTCGTTGCGAATTTGTGCCAATTCTTTATCGGTTTTTCCAGTAATGAGTTCATTATTAATAAATAATTGCCCTTCATAATCGGTATCCATTGTTGAAAGCAAATACAATAAAGTTGATTTTCCGCAGCCCGATTTCCCAACAATAGAGACAAACTCACCATGATTGACACTCATATCAATTTCTTTTAGCACTTGAAATTTGATTGGATCATAAAAATATTTGGTTAAATCTTTGGTTTCTATTACTTTGCTTTCCATAATTATTTTCCTCTAATAATTTCTACTGGATCAATTTTACTGGCTTTGAGTGCTGGAAAAAGACCTGCAATTGTGGTGGTAAACAATGCAAAAACAATTCCTATAAAATAAAAAATGCCACTGTAATGTATAGGATAGGTTTTTATAGTGGGTAATGAAGCCGTTTCAAAAGGAATGATATCGATAATTGATGAAAAAATAAATCCAAATAACAAACCAAAAAGTCCTCCAACAATTCCAATTATTAGAGAAAGCGTTACAAAAATCCATTTCACATCGCTACCAGAAAACCCTGTGGCTTTTAGAATCGCAATACTGTCCATTTTTTCATAAATCATCATATTTAGAATATTATAGATACCAAAACCTGCTACGATGAGCAAGACAATTCCAACTGCGTAAGAAATAATTGTTCTAATTTTACTTCCAGTTTCAAATTGTGAATTGGCAGTATTGAAATCGATGGTATCCAAATTGAATTTCTGCTTGAACTCATTGGCTACTGCTGTTGCCGAGTTCATATCGAACAATTTTATCTGAATATCGGTAATATAATTGGTTGGTTCTCCCAATATTTTTTGTGCTGTGGCTAATGAAGTGTAACTCATTGCATCATCAATATCGGCAATACCTATTTGAGAAATTCCAACAATTTTTAAAGAGGCTAAATTGCCTCGTGATGATGTTATTTTTATTACATCGCCTTTGGTTAACAGCATTTTATCAGCCAAACCTTTTCCGATAATAATGCTGTTGTTTTGTAATAAATCGGCAACATTACCTTCTATAATATAATCGCTAATTTTGAATAGTTTTTCTTCCGATAATACTTCGATTCCATTGATAACGCCCGAAATTTCAATAGTGCCAGAATTAAAAAAAACAGGTGTTGTTATTTTTGGAGCCACGTCAATAATTCGGGAATCTTTTTTTAGATAACTAATAATGGTTTTGCTGTTGTAAATGGATTTTCCACGGTCTTTTGGTTTTATAGAATTAATGAAATTAGTATCATCTTTATATTTTTTGGATAATGAAACGGGCTGATTTTCTGAAGGTTTTATTTCGTTGTACAATCTTATGTGTGGTGTTCTATTGAGCATCAACCCATCGAGTAGATCATTTAAACCATTCATAAAACTGACCAAAGTAATAAACATTGCAATACTAAAAGTAACTCCAACAGCGGCAACAATAGTTTGTTTTAGCCGTGCTTCAAGCAAATGTGTGGCAATATTTAAAATGAGTTTATAGTTCATTATTGTGGTTTGTATATGGTTTCGTCTGGTTTTAAACCTTCCAAAATTTCTACTTTTTGATAATCGCTTAAACCAACTTTTACTTTACGTTTTTCGGTTTTATTGACTAAAACAAAATCATCTTTCAGTAAATAATTTTTAGGAATTGTAATGGCATTTTTTTTAGTTTGAATCACAATATTGGCTTCTACGGAAAGATTTGGATACAATTTTTCAGGAACATTTATAAAATGTGCTTCGATTTTGAAAGTTCTGGAACGCTCGTCCATTATGGGATAAATTTTGTCTACTTTGGCTTCAAAAACTTGATTTTTATAACTGTCCATCGTAACCAAAATGGGTTGCTTCAGTTTTACCCGAACCATATCGTTTTCATCGACTTCGAGTTCTATCAAAAAAGCATTTTTTTGTCCGATAATTGCCAATGGAATTTGTGGCGAAATCAAGGTTCCCTCTTTAACCAAGACATCGAATAATTGCCCTGAAAACTGACTTTTGATGTTGAAATCACTTTCAGATTTTTGATTTATTTTCAGGTTAATATTGTTCTTATTTTGATCGTTTTTTAATTGTGCTTTGAGTTGAGATAATTGTTTTTTGGCAGTTTCATAATTTAGTTTTGCGTTTTTATAAGCCAATTCTACCTTTTCAAAATCGACTTCCGAAATAATTTTATAATCTTTTATTCTATTATTTCGGTCAAAAATTGATTTATCTAATGCAAGTTTATCATTGGCAGATTGCACTTTCATTTCCATTTCAGAAATTTTATCCTGAATATAGTGATTGTTATTTTGACTTAATTGATAGGTTAGTAACGCATTTTCGGTATTTAATTCTGCTTTATCATTTTCGATTTCAAACAATAATTGCCCTTTAGCAATAGATTGTCCAGCAATAACATTTATTTTTTTTAAAATACCAGTGTTGGTGGAGAAAACTGTGTATTGATCTTCTGCTTTTATCAAGCCAGAAGCATAAACACTCTCGGTAACGTCACCCATAGTGGGCTTGATTCCATCTTCTTTATTATTACAAGAAAAAAGAAGAAAAACAACTATTGAGAGAAGTTTGAGTTTCATCTTTTATAAATATTTCGATTTTGTGGTAATAATGCAAAAATAATCATCGGAATTGAATAGAGTATATAGAAGCTTTGCAACCAACCTACGCCTTGTATATAAATGGTTTCGACTTGAATCCAAATAATCAATGCAAAAGCAATATAAATACTAAATGTCCAACCCCAATACATATCTGAAAATAAATTAAAGCGTTC
>NZ_JAYWDT010000167.1:0-7108 GCF_043779715.1 Flavobacterium sp. | reverse complement strand
AAGAACTTTTATATCAAAATAAATGATGACAACTCTTTTGATAACTTTATGTAAAAGCTATTTTATTTTTTCATTAGATATCTTACATTAGCAAAAATTCCAAGATTTCTTTATGCAAGAGCAAGATCAATATAATGAGGACAATATACGTTCACTCGACTGGAAGGAGCATATTCGTTTGCGTCCCGGAATGTACATTGGGAAGCTAGGCGACGGTTCTTCACCAGATGATGGTATATATATTCTTCTCAAGGAAGTTCTCGATAACTGTATCGATGAATTTGTAATGGGTGCCGGAAAAACCATCGAAGTCACCATGAAAGACAAAATGGTTACTGTTCGTGATTACGGACGTGGAATTCCATTAGGTAAAGTTATCGATGTAGTTTCTAAAATGAATACTGGAGGGAAGTACGACTCGAAAGCATTTAAAAAATCTGTAGGACTAAATGGAGTAGGAACAAAAGCTGTAAACGCACTTTCTCATTATTTTCGTGTAGAATCTGTTCGTGATAACCAGCAAAAAGCTGCCGAATTTTCTGCAGGAAATTTAACTTTAGAAGAAGATATTATAGAAAGCACGAAGCGTAAAGGAACAAAAGTTTCGTTTATTGCTGATGAAGCTATTTTCAAAAACTACAAATATAGAAACGAGTATATTATCAAAATGCTCAAAAATTATTGTTACCTAAACACAGGATTAACCATAATTTACAATGGGGAAAAGTATTTTTCAGACAACGGATTAAAAGATTTATTAGAGGAAACTATTGCCGAAGAAGATATGGTTTACCCAATTATTCATCTTTTAGGTGATGATATCGAAATAGCAATAACACACAGTAAAACACAATATTCAGAAGAGTATTATTCGTTCGTAAACGGACAAAATACCACGCAAGGAGGAACGCATTTAGGTGCTTTCCGTGAATCGATAGTAAAAACCATCAAAGAATTTTACAACAAACCATTCGAAGCATCAGATATTCGTAAATCAATCGTTTCTGCGATTGTGGTTAGGGTTGAAGAACCAGTTTTTGAATCGCAAACTAAAACCAAATTAGGATCTACAGATATGGGACCTGATTTGCCTTCGGTGAGAACTTTTGTGAATGATTTTATTAAAACCAAATTAGACAACTTTTTACATAAAAACCCTGAAACTGCCGATTTGCTTTTGCGCAAAATCCTGCAAGCAGAAAGAGAACGTAAAGAACTTTCAGGTATTAGAAAATTAGCCAAAGATAGAGCCAAAAAATCTAGTTTACACAACAAAAAATTACGTGATTGTAGAGTTCATTTAACTGATGCTAAAAACCCACGAAGTTTAGAAAGTACACTTTTTATTACCGAGGGAGATTCGGCTTCTGGTTCGATTACTAAATCTCGTGATGTAAATACGCAAGCAGTTTTTAGTTTGCGTGGAAAACCCTTGAATTCCTACGGAATGTCGAAAAAAATTGTATACGAAAACGAAGAATTTAACTTGCTTCAAGCGGCACTAGATATCGAAGAAAGCATGGAAGATTTGCGTTACAACAACATCGTAATAGCTACCGATGCCGATGTCGACGGAATGCACATTCGTTTGTTACTAATTACCTTCTTCTTGCAATTTTTCCCAGAAATGATCAAGGAAGGACATTTGTATATTCTTCAAACGCCATTATTTCGTGTGCGTAACAAGAAAGAAACCATTTACTGTTATTCAGAGCAAGAACGAAGAGATGCCATCGAAAAATTGAAGCCAAAACCAGAAATTACTCGATTTAAGGGATTAGGAGAAATTTCTCCAGACGAATTCAAGAACTTTATTGGCGAAACCATTCGTTTAGATCCAGTTATGTTAGATAAATCGACATCAATAGAAAAATTATTGGAGTTTTATATGGGTAAAAATACACCTGATAGACAAACATTTATTATCAATAATTTGAAGGTTGAATTGGATGTTGTTGAAGCAGTTTAATTTTAATATATGAAAAATTTAATTCTAATTTTAGTTTTGATGGTTATAAGCATATCTTGTAAAAAAGAAGTAAAAATCCAAAAAGACGAAAAATTAGCAATTGTAAAAGATTCTGTAAGTTTTGAAGAAAAATTTTGGAATCCAAGTCAAACAGAACTTGATAAGGTTTGTAGACTTTTAGATAAATTAGAAAAAGACGGAAAATTTGAATTCGTAAAAAAATCAAAATTTAAAAGTTATAAAGATTATTATAGACAATATTTTTGCTTAATCAATGAAAGAGGTGAAAAAATTATTTTTGTAAATGCAATGTGTCAAATTGGAAAAACAACTATTGTTTATTATAAAAATGGTCTCATTGGATTTAAAGAGTTTGAGTGGAAAAAATATTTTCAAAAAGTTCACGATGGAGGTTCTTGTCATTGGCAAATTTCAATCAATATATCAAAAAACACATATGGTTTACTGAATGTGAACGGATATGCATAAAAATAGACTGTTAACGGAAACGATACTGAAATAAATTCAGCATAAATGAAAGACGAAGAAGAAGATAACATAAATCCAAATTCAGAAGACGATAACCAATCAGACGATTATTCTATTGATGAAAATCAAGAAGAGAATGACGCTGATGAAATTATTGAAGTAGATGCAAAGCACTTTGAAGGTCAGCATTTTTACGAAAACGACGAGAATCCAGAAGATACCATTACCAAAGTTACAGGAATGTACAAAGATTGGTTTTTGGACTACGCTTCGTATGTGATTTTGGAGCGTGCTGTACCTGCAATTGAAGATGGTTTTAAACCAGTTCAGCGTCGTATTATGCATTCACTAAAAGAGTTAGATGATGGTCGTTATAATAAAGTTGCCAATGTTGTAGGTCACACGATGCAGTATCATCCTCACGGAGATGCGAGTATTGGTGATGCTATGGTGCAAATTGGTCAACGAGAATTATTAATAGATTGCCAAGGGAACTGGGGAAATATTCTCACAGGAGATAGCGCTGCAGCTTCTCGATATATCGAAGCACGTTTGTCAAAATTTGCTTTGGAAGTTTTGTATTCTCCTAAAATTACCGATTGGGGAGTTTCCTATGATGGTCGTCGTGCCGAACCAAACAATCTTCCTGTAAAGTTTCCGCTATTATTGGCTTCTGGTGCCGAAGGTATTGCGGTAGGATTGTCTACCAAAGTTTTACCACACAATTTTAATGAACTAATCGATGCTTCGATAAAAATTCTGAAAGGAAAACCATTCACAATATATCCAGATTTCCAAACGGCTGGTATTGCCGATATTTCTAATTATAATGATGGTTTGCGTGGTGGAAGAGTTCGTGTGCGTGCCAAAATATCTCAATTAGATAAGCAAACATTGGTGATTACCCAAATCCCATTTTCGACAAATACATCAACATTAATCGATAGTATTTTGAAAGCCAATGAAAAGGGGAAAATCAAAATCAAAAAAATTGAAGACAACACGGCTGCAGAAGTTGAAATATTAATTCATCTTTTTCCAGGAGTTTCACCAGACAAAACCATCGATGCTTTGTTCGCATTTACGGCTTGCGAAACATCAGTTGCGCCTTTAGGTTGTGTTATTGAAGACAACAAACCATTATTTATTGGGGTTTCTGATATGTTGAAGATTTCGACTAACAGAACCGTCCAATTGTTAAAAAGTGAACTCGAAATTCAGTTAAGTGAACTCGAAGAACAATGGCATTTCCTTTCGTTAGAACGTATTTTTATCGAAAACAAAATATACCGTGATATTGAGGATAAAACAACTCGTGAAGATGTAATAAAAGCAGTTGATGACGGATTAAAACCATTCACAAAAAAACTAAAACGAGCAGTTACGGAAGATGATATTCTCCGATTGTTAGACATACGAATTATGCGTATTTCTAAATTTGACAGCAACAAAGCACAAGACAAAATCGAAGCCTTAGAGGGCGATATAGAACAAGTAAAACACCACTTAGAGAACTTAATCGATTTTGCTATCGATTATTTTACACGTCTAAAAGAAAAGTACGGAAAAGGTCGTGAGCGCCAAACAGAACTGAGAAGTTTCGATACGATTGAAGCAACGAAAGTGGCTTTGCGTAACACAAAATTGTATGTAAATAAGGAAGAAGGTTTCGTAGGAACTGGACTTAAAAAAGACGAATATGTTGCCGATTGTTCGGATATTGATGATGTTATCGTTTTTCTTCGTGACGGAAATATGATGGTCGCAAAGGTCGATGAGAAGAAATTTATTGGTAAAGACATTATTCATATTGCCATTTTCGACAAAAGTGACAAACGCACGATTTACAATATGATTTATCGCGACGGAAAAAATGGACCGTCGTACATAAAACGTTTCAATGTTTCGGGAGTTACTCGTGATAAAATGTACGATTTAACCAACGGAAACAATGGCTCGCAAGTTTTATATTTTTCTCATAATCCAAATGGAGAAGCGGAGGTTGTCACTATTTTATTACGTCAAGTAGGAAGTATTAAGAAACTAAAATGGGATTTAGATTTTGCTGATATTGCCATAAAAGGTCGTGTAAGCAAAGGAAATACTGTTTCTAAATATCCGATTAAGAAAATTGAACTGAAAGAAAAAGGAATATCTACTTTACGACCAAGAAAAGTTTGGTTTGATGATACTGTTCAGAAATTGAATGTTGATGGAAGAGGAGAATTATTAGGAGAATTTCGTCCAAATGATCGTTTGTTAATAATCAATCAATCTGGGAAACTGAAAACTATTATTCCAGAACTAACTACGCATTTTGATGAAGATATGGTTGTGTTAGAAAAATGGCATCCTAAAAAACCAGTTTCGGCAATTTATTATGATGGCGAAAAAGATCGTTATTATGTGAAACGTTTCTTAGTTGAAAACGAAAATAAAGAAGAAATTTTTATCACCGAACACGAAAAGTCGCAACTAGAAATTGTTTCGACCGATTGGCGTCCTGTTGCCGAAATTATTTTTAATAAAGTAAAAGGTGTTCAGAAGGAAAATCAAACGATAGATTTAGAGCAATTTATAGGAATAAAAGGGATAAAAGCTATTGGAAATCAATTAACAACAGACAAGCTAAAACAAGTGAATCTTTTAGAATCTTTGCCTTTTGAAGAACCAGTTGAAGTGGTTCCTGAGGAATTAGAAGTTTCCGATGATGAAAATATTTCGGAAAATATTCAAACTGAATTAGATGATGATGGACAAATAACTTTGAGTTTAGATTAATAAATAAAAAAACCAGCAATTGCTGGTTTTTTTATGAGTATACTTTTATTTTTAGCTGGATTCTGTTGGAATTTCGGGTAGTATTTTTTTACTAAACTCTTAATATATAATCACCTTATACATTTGAAATTTATTTAGAATCTTGATTAATTCAGTCACTATTAAGTATCTTTTTGATTTTAGTTAACGACAACATTCATAGATACCGTTAAAGCATTTCCTGTTCCTGAAAAACGTTGTGCGTAGACTTCTATATAATCATTTGTTGATAAATCAACAATGGCTTCAATTGGAAGTGCCAAGATATCTGTAGTTGAATTTGAGTTTATGTAAACTTTAGATTGATTGATTACTGTTCCATTTTTAGCAATGAAAAACAAATAAGTGGTTCCAGTAGCATTCGCTTGAAAAGAAGCCGCACCACTTACTCTAAAAAACCTTCTCTTTGTTCCTAAATATTGTAACCTGTTATCTACACCACCTCTTGAAAACCTAAATAGATTATTAGAAGTTGTTACTCCTGCCAATTTAACATTTGTGCCTGTCGGAGTCAAATTTGTTGACGCACCTGATCCAACAGGGTAGTCAAAATTTATATCCCCTGTAGCCACAGCATCAGTTTCAGTAGAAATACCAGAACTTCGGACATTCCATCTATTATTAAAATTATATCCTGTATATGTGCCTACTGTATAAGGATTTACATATTTTCCAGTTGTTAAAGTTCCTGTAAAAACAGTACCCTCTAAAATGGCGTCTCCAGAGATAGTTGGGTTTGTGGATACATCAAAACCAATACTTGTCCCTACCACTTCACTAAAACCACCTTGTTTAGCAACTAAACTGAAAGTACCAACTAATTTTTCATAAGTACCTGCATTATTACCAAACCAACCTGCATTACTTAATAATAATCTTGTAACATTTTCATAAGTAATCCCAGTCGTATTACCTGAATACTGAATAATACTTACAAAAACTAAAGAAAAGTTTTTAAGCAATCCAACACTGGCAGAATTCGCCGTTATACAATCTCTAAAAATTATACTGGCGGTACCAGCACCATCAATATTAAATACATTACCAGCACTTGCCACTATTGTTAATGCCCTGATTGTTCCTCCTGTGGAACCAACAAAAATATCACCGGATGTTCTTACTATCTTATCCTCTCCTGAATCATATCCTGTAAAATAAGCATTATTCAATTCAATTGGGAAATTAAAAACAATTGTTCCATTAATTTCGTATAAAGTACCTGTGTCTAAAAGATATTTCGTTCCACCACCCGCTGCCAGTTCTGTAGCTAAAACTGTAGCAAGAACATCTGTAGACTTAATAAGTTTGTATTTTAATCTACCATCAGCCTCGCTATTAATTTTAACCCAAAGACTTGTGGTAGAATTATAATAATAAAAAGATTTTAAATCTGTATCATAAACTATTAAGCCATCTGTTGGAGTAACTATTGCTGTTTTTTGAGCAGTAGTCATTCTAGGAGTTAACATTCCTTTAGTTGTAGAAGTTACATCTAAAATTGAACTGGCATTTGGTGTAACGGTACCAATTCCCACTTGTGCATTGGAAGTAATATTTCCTAAAATCGAAATAAGCACAATTAAAAAAACTGATTTTAAAGTAGATTTCATCATATATATTATTTTTTGGGTTTATTTTTTTGCATTAAACTTAAATAAGAAAATTAAATTAACAATTATAAAATTGAAGCTCTTATAAAAAATATATGAGACTATTATTTTATAGATGCTATTTTCTTGTTTTTGTATATGTAAATTTTTAGGAATTAAAAGATTCTAAGAAAATATTTTATCAAAGGTAGCTTATTGACTATTGGTTATATTACGGTTA
>NZ_JAYWDT010000166.1:0-3262 GCF_043779715.1 Flavobacterium sp. | reverse complement strand
AGGAAAGCAACATAGAAACCAAAGAATACGTCAAAGATTTACAAATTGATACCGATTTTGAATTGCTGTTTTCGGATGAGTACATCAATAATGTATCGGAACGATTGAGTTTGTATAATGAATTAGGTACTGTAAAAAACGAAGAGGAATTGGTGGCCTTCCAAAACAAGTTGATAGACCGTTTTGGTCCAATGCCGCCTCGTGCCAAAGCATTAATGAATAGCATTCGCATCAAATGGATTGCAACCCGAATTGGAATCGAAAAATTAGTGATGAAACAAGGCAAGATGATTGGTTATTTCATTTCGGATCAACAATCAGATTACTATCAATCCAAACGCTTTCATCAAGTCTTGCAGTTTGTGCAAAAAAACAGTTCTATTTGCAAAATGAAAGAAAAACAAACTCCTGCTGGTTTGCGATTGCTATTGACTTTTGACAATGTAAAAAACACCAGAACAGCGCTAGAATTTATGGAGCTATTGGGAGGAGAATAAGACAATGTAGTTTCCAGCCTTTTGTTTTAACTTGATCTATAATTTAAACCTCAATTTTATCTTTTAGCTTCTAAAAGTAAATACATAATAGCTTTATGATCAACTCCCTTTTAATGTTTGAAAATGAAATAGTTAGTTAAATTTAAAGATTTGTTTTTTTAACACAATCAAAAAAGATAACTTTGTTACACTAAAATTTTAAGTTATGAATTTAGCCACCAGAAAATATAATTTTATTCAGGAGTTGTCTGCGATTGACGAAAGTTTATTGGAAAAACTTGAAATTATTTTAAAAACCAGTAAAAAAGATTGGTTCACTGATTTGAATTCAGAAGAAAAACTGGAAATTGAAATCGGTTTAAAACAAGCAGAAAATGACGAGTTTATAAGTAACGAAACTGCAATGAATAGATTTGCCAAATGGCGTTAAAGATCAAATGGACTCCGCAAGCCGATAACGGTTTGGCAATTGTTATTGAATATTTAGAAGCAGAGTGGACTCTTAGAGAAATTTTGCAATTGGAAGAAAATATCAACCAAGTTGCCAATCAGATTAGTCTATTCCCTGACTTATATCCAAAATCTGAAACCTATAAAAATCTTCATAAAGCAATAATAGATAAAAATAACTATTTGGTTTACCGAGTAAATTATAAAAATTCAAGTATTGAAATAATTAATTTTACAGGAACTAAACAAAAACCTAAATATTAGAAACTCATCTAATTCTTCAAATCCTTAATTACTTTAAAAGCCACATCAACCTGTTCTTCGCTTACTAAAATTGTGAACTCATTTGATGTAGAAATTACTTCGTTGATAATAATTCCTTCCCAAGCCAAACGCTGAAAAATGAAGTAGTAAATTCCTGGAACAACTATGTTTTCTTTGGGTAATTTTACGGTTATCGAAGCCAGATTATCTAATTTCTGAATCAGTTTTTCAGTAGCAAAATGTTTGTCAACCAAGTGATTAACGCTATTACTAACAACTATATTCGTTTCATTTACCCCTCTGGATGAGGTATAAAAAATATCAGGAAGCGAATTAATATCTGTAATTAAGTCGGCTTGTTTGTTTAGGACAGTATCTGATGCAGCAAAGGTGTAATCCGTCAAGGCAGAACGAACTGTGATTTCACCAATGTTTTTGATAACCTTATTAATTTTATGATTCAGTCTAAAATCTAATTCTTCCGTTAGTCGTTTTAACGCCATCACCACAGCACCTTGTTTCACTTCTTTGCCAAAATCACTTTCTAATTCGGTCATTATATTTCTTGATAATGAGGTCAAGTTGATAATGCCTAATGATAATGCATTTAGTAAAAAGGGCTTTGTTTTGATGTAGTTTTCAACGATAGAAGAAACGGTTTTCATGATGTAAATTTTAGTTGGTTGTTGTTTTACACATAAATTGTGTGCAAATTAGACACAAATGTAAATAAAAAAACAATTTGTTACAAATACAACAACAACAAAATGATACTAAAAATGATAAAACGCATCAATAAGATGCTCAATTATAAAGGAGTTGCCTTCTTTATTGATGGCTATGATATCAAAACGCACTTCAATATCAAGATCTCTCTCGTTTACAAAGGCATCAACAGCTTTAACAAGGAGTTGAATTTTTTTTGGTTTAACAAAATCCTGAGGCAATCCAAAATCCAAAGAAGAACGCGTTTTGACCTCTACAACAGCAAGTGTATTTTCTTTTTGGGCAAGAATATCAATTTCTGCTTTCTGAAAAGTGTAGTTGGTTTGTAAGATAGTATAACCGTCTTTCTTCAAAAATTCGACAGCCATTTCTTCTCCTAATTTGCCAAGTTCGTTGTGTTCTGCCATATAAAGTAATCAGTGTTCAGTTGCAGTATTTATTTAGAAATAGTTGCGGTGAAAAATCATTAATCAGCAATCTAATTATTCAAAGGTAAGCGTTCCACCTTTTTCCTGTACATCTAGCGTTACTTTATTCCCTAAAATCAAGGCTCTATTGTCTTGAATGTGACCAGCAGGGAAATTATATAAAATGGGAATATTGTATTTTTTAGTTACATCTTCAATAATTTCAATAGCATTTTTGCCCCAAGGAATGTCATTATCTTTCATTTTGGTCATGGAACCTACCACAATTCCTTTAATACTTTCCAAACACCCATTGCGTTTCAAGTTCATCATCATCCGATCTATATGGTATAAATATTCGTCTAAGTCTTCAATAAATAAGATTTTATCAGAACAGTCAATTGCTGATGGCGAACCAAATAAACTATACAAAATAGACAGATTCCCGCCAACTAATTCCCCCGAAGCTTTTCCTATTTTATTTTTTCCAAAAGGAGGAACAGTGTAGGATAGTTTTTCTCCAAACAATGCCTTTCGCAATGTTTCCTTAGCTTGATCAGTAGCGCGAGGAACTGTTATTGGCATAATTCCGTGAATGGATTTATAACCCAACGTATTTAAATGATTGTGTAAAACGGTTACATCGCTAAAACCAACAATCCATTTGGGCTGTTTTTTAAAAGCAGTAAAATCTAACAAATCAACTATTCGAACCGTTCCATAACCGCCTTTTACACACCATATCGCCTTGATATTTGGATTGTTTAATTGCTGCTGAAAATCGGCTGCTCGTTGCTCATCTGTTCCAGCGAGCTGGTTGTTGTCTAGTCCAATTGTGCTTCCTATTACTACTTCAAGTCCCCAACTGTGTAGCAAATCGATAGCAGGTTTTAAATTATCTTCTACATTTTTTCGGGC
>NZ_JAYWDT010000165.1:0-3286 GCF_043779715.1 Flavobacterium sp. | reverse complement strand
ATGGGATATTAAATTCGTATGCTAAACTAGATGCCATTGATATTACTGTTTTAGACCAAACGAAAGATAACGCCAAAATAGTAGCCAAAACAAAATGGGTCACCCCACTGGAAATAATAGCTAAGGAATACATTCACAACGTGACTAAAATAAATGGAAAGTGGTTTATTACACCCGTAAAACTTGATTTAGATATTCCGCCGGATCAGTTTATCTCTAATAATGGTACCGGGTTTTTCAAACATGGTCGAAGAGCAATTTCTACCCAACAGACCTATCATGATGATGTCTTGAAACAACCTGTTCTTGAAATTCTTTCGGCACAACTCATCAAACTTAACAAAGAATATATTATTATTGGCGAATTACAGAACGTAGATAATGTTCCCGCAGATGTTACGTTGAAAGCAACTTTATATGACAATAACAATAAAAAACTAGCTACTCATAATGCTAAATATGTGATAAAACACAAATTAATGCCAAAAGAAATTACGAGTTTCAAAGTAAACTTTGAAGATATTGCTTGGTTAAAAAATACCGATACAAAACCAACTACGTTTAATCCCAATGAATTTACTCCATTAGAAATTGCTAACATTCCAGTAGCATTTGATATTCAATGTGCTGGAAACGTTGCTATAACCGATTTATATTCACAAGTTGCATTATCCGATTTAGAAATAATCGATCAGCATCTAAAAGGAACCTTATTTAATTTTGGAATACAGGAAGTGACCATTCCAGAGTTATTAGTTTCGTATTTTGACCGTGATAAAAATTTAATTTATGTGGATCATTTCTTTGTTCGAGCGGGAGTACGAGTACAACGCAAACAATATTTTGATTATTCATTACTGGATTTAAGTAAAATAAAACTTTTACAATCCTCTTTGAAAAACTGTTTTGTAAACGGATCATCTAACGAATCAATTGCAAAAGATGTTGTCCCAAATAGAAATAATAACAGTGAAAAAGAACAACTACAAAAAGCAAAAGGGAAAGGTTATGATTTCATCAAAGTAGAAATTAACAATTATATTGGAAATCCAAGATAATGAGAAAAACAATTTACATCGGTTTTTTATTAACTGTCGTGCTTCTTTTGGCGTTTGGAACTTCATTGGAAAGAACTCAAAAGGAAATTTTGACTCTAAGTACAAAAACTAAATATTTTGTCGCAGGAAATGAGATAAAAATTCAATTTTCATCTGAATCTAAAACCACAAATCCCCAACTTTATATTATTCATTCCTATGGAAAAACGCTACTAGAAGGAACTTATAAATACGGAAAATTATCCTTTATACTTCCCGAAGTTTACTCTAAAAAAACAGGTACAGTATCTTGGTTTTTAATTGTTGATGAAGAAACGGTGGCAAAAGGCATTTTTGAAATCATTCCGAATAAAAACACGCAAACTCAAATTGAAAATTATTTAGGACCACCTAGCATATTGGCAGGCGGTAAAGAATTCACGATGATGGTTGCAGTTCCGACTGACGGATTTGACAATCCAGTAATAAAAAACACTCCCGTTTTAATAAAAAATCAATTTTTAAACAACATTACAATTGATACCGAAAAAACCAAAGATTTCATTGCTTGGAAAAACATATTTTCCAGCAGACCATCCGGTAAAATTTTAGTATCAACAGAATGTAAAAACATAGCCACAAAAGAGATAGAAACTGAAGTCTACCCCAATATAGCAACTAATTTCAGTATCAATTATACTCGAAATCATGACTTTGCAGATGGAAATCAGATAACAACTTTATCAACGTCGATAATTAAAGACTATTTTGACAATGTAGTGAGTGACGGAACTTTGGTGTCTTTTATTATCACGACTCAAAACAACACAATATTGAAGACTTTTGGCACCACAATAAAAGGAATCGCTGCAGGTCAATTATTGCATCCAGATCATCCCGATTTTTATACTGTAAAAGGATATATTACCGGAATTGCAGAAAGTAACTCTTTAAACATAGCATACAAACCTATCCTATCGACATTCAATTATACTTTTTATGACGGAAACAGAACACTTATTGTAGGTCCATTAAAAAGCTTTATGAACCAACTGGTTCCTAATGGAATAAAAGTTACTGTGAAAATCATTCATAAAAACAAAGTTGTAGCGACATTACAAGAAGACACGTCAAATGGAATTGCAAAATTTCATTTTCCACTTGATTTTTATAAAGAAAAAAAGTATCAATTTGAAATCACTACTTTAGGCACTACTCAAAAATCTGAAACAAAATACTATGACCCTCATCAACAATAGAAATATAACCCGAGCAGTTCTCATTTTATCCTTCATTTTTATAAATGTATTGTTACTCTTGGGTATTAGTAAAGTACTTGATTTTTTAAATTCAGGTGCTGACAGAACTTCTATGTTACATTTAGAGAAAGAAACCTTTAATACTTATTTACCAAAAGTTGTTTGGGAAAGCGTTACAAATCCTGGAAGAGTTATGGAGCTTACTACTTTAAAAAGAATCGAAAAAGATTATCTGTTTTCTTGGTACGTTAAAAATAAATCGTTGCAAGACAATACAAAAACTGGCATTGAAGATTATTATACGCAAAACACACGTCAAAATTTATACAATACTATAAAACAAAATGCAAAGCATGAAATCAATATTGAAAGCACAACCTTAAAACACAATCCAAAATTAGACTTTTACAGTGCCGATGGCCAATTAGTAGTTTTTACTGATCAAAATGTAGTTGAATATCAAAAAATATATCAAAAGAAAAAACTCATTGCAGCAGTTCAAGACACTGCATCGTATAAAGTAATGATGCTTTTAGAAGATGGTTTTTGGCGGGTGCGCCATTTGCAAAAAATAGAAAAAAACACCTTTCCTATAGATACAGTAAAATATCATCCTGTGTTTAAAATAAAAGGAGATAAAATCACAAAAAACAATAGTGATTTCACTGTCAAAGGAATCAATTACTACCCGAAAAATTCAGCTTGGGACACCTTTGGAAATGCTTTTAACCTAAATACCATCGGTAAAGATTTTGATATTATAAAAAATGCAAAGCTTAATACTATCCGGATTTTTATTCAATACGATGATTTTGGTAAAGCTGATGTCAAACAAGAAAAATTAGATAAACTCAAAAAAATATTAGACTTAGCCGCAACTAAAAACCTATTTGTCATCATTACTCTTTTTGATTTTTACAGCGATTATACTTTAGAAAATTGGACTTTAACGCACAGACACGCTGAAAAAATTGTTTCTACCTTTAAGGA
>NZ_JAYWDT010000164.1:0-7208 GCF_043779715.1 Flavobacterium sp. | reverse complement strand
TTTTCGGGTTCAAAAATTCCTGTTATTTTCTCGGAATGAAGTTCTTTATTTAAAATATAATCTTTAGTTTCCGAAGCCAATTTTATTCTCATTGTTATTATAGGGTATTTTTTTAAATCGTCAAAATTGTCTTTTATAAACAGAAAATGAGCGTTTAGTAAGCGATTATTTAATTTCTCTTGCTCATTATAAATTAAATTATCACATTCGTTTTCACTAATATTTATTAAGGTATAAATTTTCCCGTTAGACAACTGAAAATAAATTTTAGAATTTTTATCTACACATTTTGGTGTAATAAACTCGACGCTTTTTTGGATAATTTGAAGGTTTAAAATTGGAGTTCCGTTATCAGAAATTAGCGATAAGAAAACCAGTTGTGCTGAGTTTCCAAAAACTTTTTCGTAAACCAAACAGCTTTTAGTTTCTTTTATCGTACCAATCGAGTCGGTAAGATTAACAGCATAATCGCAAGGTTTTTGTGCAAATAATAAAGATTTAAATAAGAAGAATATAACAATTACAGGAACTTTCATTGGGTTTAAATTTTGGCGCAAATTAAAACAATTTTATGGTTATTTGCATTGGTTGTAAAAAAAACATAGCTATCCCCGCCATCACTAATTTTCCATTTTTTTCTAATATTTTCGACAGTTTCTGGAAAGTTTCTGGTAGCAATATTGGCCTTGGTGTTTTGTAGAAATTGTTTCATTCCATTTTTATTATATTCAAAAACATTTTCAATTTTGAATATTCGCCCAGGAAAATCTATAATCTCGTCCGATGTATATAAATGAGAATGCTGGTGTAGTTTTTCGAGTTTAAAATGATTTGCAACCAATTCGAAACCTCCAGATTTCAGAATCGCAGCATTGGGTTCGTAAATGTACTTTTTTGGTAATGTATAAATATTATTTTCTATTTCTTGATTCAAAATGAAATCAAATTTTTCTTCTCTTTCTTTATTGAAATTGATGGTTTTTATAGCAATTGTATTTTCATATTCTTTCTCGACTTCCCATAATAATTCTTTTACTTCGTTATTTACTGCGATAATATGTATGGTTTTAACGTTTTGTAATTCATTCAAACCTGAAGTAATGTCTAGTATTGGCGCAGTTTTTATAAGTATTTTATCAGAAAACCCAAAATAGTCTTCTAAAAGTTCTGGGACATTGGGCAAGCAATCTTTTAGCATAAAAACTTTGCCTTTTGTATTACTTCTTCTAGACGGATCGATGTAAATCCAATCGAATTTTTGGTTTAACTTTTTTAATGTTTCAAAACTATCTCCTTGTAAACAAGTGATATTTGTTTGTTTTAAAATTTCAAAATTATGTGTGGCAATTTCAGATAATTCTCGATTTAATTCACAATGAAAAATTTGATTTATTTTCTTCGAAAAATAATAATCATCTACACCAAAACCACCAGTCAAATCGATTAAACTCTCTCCCGAAACAATATTAGATTTGTATAAAGCTGTTTTTTCTGACGAAGTTTGCTGTACGGATATTTTGCTTGGATACAAAATATTTTCGTGAGCATACCAAGTAGGTAATTTTTCTTTTGCTTTACTTTTTGATGAAATTTGAGTTAGTATTTCGACCCATGTAACTTCGGGAAAAGGGTTTTTTTGTAAGGCTAATTTCGAAATATTAGTTTCAATATTTTGAGAGATGAACTCTTGTACGGCAACGGATAATAATGCAGTAATCATTAGATATTCTTTGTAATGAGTTGCACAATTTTATTCTCAGGAAAAAATTCTTTGGCAATTACTTTTAGCATCGTATAAAAAGGAATGGCAATAATCATTCCTGCAATTCCAAAAAGAAATCCACTAATTAAGGTGATTAAAAATATTTCGAGAGGGTGAGAATTGACGCTTTTTGAAAAAATAAGGGGTTGCGAAATGTTATTATCTATTAATTGGACTATCCAAAATCCTACTAAAACATATAAAGTTGTAGGTAAAATATCATGCTGAAAATCGCCACCTAGATTACTAATCATGGTTAATATTGCTGCTAAAACTGAACCTATTAGTGGTCCAACATAAGGAACAATATTTAACAAAGCACATAAAAAAGCAATAACAAAAGCATTCTCTACTCCAAAAATGAGTAAAACAATCAGATACAAAATAAAAACGATTAATAATTGAATTAATAACCCAATAAAATATCGGCTGAGCATTTCGTTTATTTTAGTAAATGAATTCAGAATTTGCTCTTCATGATTGTCGGGTAAAATTATTTTTATACCATTTGTAAACATTATTTTGTCTTTCAAAAAGAAGAAAGTAATAAATAAAACGGAAGCCAAGCCCATACCGAAACTACTTATTGTTGCTAAAATTGAATTTAGGATTGTAGGTACAAAATTGAAATTTATTTTCGATGTTAAACTCGAATCATCCAGTAAATTCCCAGCATTTATATGATGTTTTGTCAGATAAATTTTAAATTGATTAACCAATTCGGTTGCATTATTTTCAATGGCTTTGGTGTCTAACAAAGATAAATTTTCGCTTTGAGAAACAATAAGAGGCACAAACATCATTATTAATCCTACAAAGATAAAAATCAATAAAAACATAGAAAACACAACTGCTAATATGTTGGAAAATTTTAATTTTTTTTTCAAAAAACCAACAAATGGACTTGTAATAAGTGTTAGTATTAATGAAACTACCAAATAGACGATTACAGATTGAATCTCATATAAAAAAAACAATATCATTGCAATTGCAAGGATAACTACTAATGCTTTTATAATTCCGTTTGCTATAATTTTTGAAGTCATTTTTCATATAAATTAGGAAAACGAATATAATAAAAAAACTCGCTACAAGAGCGAGTTTTTAGTTTATTTAAGAAAGATATTATAATCTGAAAGAAGCTCTAATACCTCCAGCAAGAAATATTGCATCCATTCTAGACTTTTGCCCTAATGAGAACATGTACATTCCTCTATCGTCAGTATAATCCATATAATTCATATACATTTCTAATGGAGCACCAGAACAAGTACTTCTGTGACCAACAGCAGGAACTCCACCATTAGCAGCATTGTGAGTAGGTGTGTCAGATACTAAATCAGATCCACAAGTTGCATCTCCCCAAATGTGACGTAAGTTCATCCAGTGACCTACTTCATGAGTTGCAGTTCTTCCTAAGTTGAAAGGATAAGCAGATGAAGAAGAGCTTGTTACACCAGTATATTTACCATCACAAACAACTCCGTCAGTTGTAGATGAACCTCCAGGAAATTGTGCGTAACCTAAAATACCTCCACCAATAGTACAAACCCAAAAGTTTAGTTTTGTAGTTGGCGATGTTGCCGCTATACCACCGCCAGAAGTTTTTTTCATTGCATCATTAGTTCCCCAAGATGTTTTTGTAGTCGATTTTCTGATTACTTGGTCAAGTACAAATGAAATTCCTACGTTTGCTCTTACTGATGAGTAAGGATTGTTAGCAGTATTGTAATCTGAATTTAAAGCATTGAAATCTTTGTTTAAAACATCAATTTGTGATTGAAGTTGCGCTAAAGAAACATTTTCAGCTGTTGTACGATATAATACATTAAATACTACAGGAATTTGAATTTTTCCATTTACAATTCTTCCTGTAGCCATAGCATTTTCAGTAAATATTTCGATTTCAGCCATTTTAGATGCTAAAGCAGGATTTTCTTTAATTTGACGTTCTAATACTTCTTGAGAAGCACAACCTTTGTGAGCAGATGCATTTAATGCAGAATTTTCTGATTGAACATCAGCCGTGTTGTCTTTTTGACAAGAAAACATAAAAAATACTACCGAAGCAGTTAATAACAATTTTTTCATAATTTGTTGGTTTGGTTGGTAATTTATTAGTTTTTCATTTAATTCTTTGGCAATACTATAAATAATTAAATGATTTACAAAATTTTTGATAGAAAAAATAGTTTAAAATATTAAAAAATAATGTTTCAAAATTGTTAATAACTTCGTCAATAATAGTAAAATAGGGTAATAAGAACTTTATTTTTGTTAAAAATTATTTTCTAAAAAACAACTACATATTTTACGTATTTGATAAATTATGATGTAAATATTTGAATTATTTATAAATTTAAAACATAAAATTTATAAATAATTCATAATGGTTAGTTTTTAAAAACGTAACTGATAATGTTGGCGCCCATTTTCAAAGCTTTTTCTCTAATTGCTGTAGGGTCGTTATGTACTTCCGGATCTTCCCAACCATCACCTAGATCGCATTCGTAAGTGTAAAGTAAGACCAATTTAGTATCTATAAATATCCCAAAAGCTTGAGATCTTTTTCCATCATGTTCATGAATTTTGGGTAATCCGTCAGGAAAAGGAAATGGTTTCTGGAAAATCGCATGATTGGCAGGAATTTCTATCAAATTTTCATTAGGGAAAAGTTTTGTAATTTCTTTCCTTATATATTGATCCATTCCGTAATTATCATCAATATGAAGAAAACCGCCAGAACGCAAGTAGTTTTGTAAATTCTGAACTTCAGCTTCATTAAAAACAACATTCCCGTGTCCCGTCATGTGAATAAACGGATACGAAAAAATATCAGTACTTGCTGGTGTAACTGTAACTGGTTTGGGTTTTATAGTAGTATTTATATTCTGATTGCAAAATTTTATCAAATTGGGTAATGAGGTAGGATTTGCATACCAATCTCCACCGCCACTATATTTTAGTAAAGCGATTTCTTGCGAAAGTACTGGAGTTGTAACCAGAATTAAAAATAAAATTATTTTTTTCATTTTTTTACTAATACCTTTTGCCTAATGGCTTATTACTAAAATCACTCATTAACAAAAACCACACTATGACAAGCAACCACTGCGGCAGTTTCTGTTCTTAATCGTGTGTTTCCCAAAGATACAGGAATATAATTGTTGGTTAGGGCAAATTGTATTTCTTTTTCAGAAAAATCACCTTCAGGACCTATAAGTATAGTATATTTTTCTTTTAGTTTGATGGCGTTTTTTAACAGTTTTTTGTCGGTTTCCTCACAATGTGCAATACATAAGTTGCCGTCGTGTTGCTTATTAATAAACTCTTTGAAAGAGATAGGTTCATTTAACTTTGGAAGAAAAAATTGCAATGATTGTTTCATTGCCGACAATATAATCTTATCGAAACGTTCATTTTTGATGATTTTTCTTTCGGAACGATCACATATAATAGGTGTAATTTCGTGAATTCCCATTTCGGTAGCTTTTTCAAGAAACCATTCAAAACGATCATTCATTTTTGTAGGCGCAACAGCCAGATGAATATAGAAATCCGTTGGTTGAGATGTTTCTGTTGAAACAATTTTTACGGTACATTTTTTTTCGGAAGCTAAAATAATTTCTGTCGAAAATAAATTTCCTAAACCATTGGTTACATGTAAAGTGTCACCTTCGGTTTTACGTAATACTTTAACAATGTGTTTGCTTTCTTCTTTGTCAAAAGAAAACTCTTTTAAAGCGGTATTTATATCTGAATTGTAAAATAATTGCATATTAAAAATCGATTCGTGCTTTGCTGACTACAGAAGCATCATTAAATTTATTTTCTAAAAAACGTTGGTAACCTACAATACCAATCATTGCTGCATTATCGGTTGTGTATTCAAATTTTGGAATAAAAGTTTTCCAGCCATATTTTTTTTCAGCTTCTTTCAATGTGTTTCTAATTCCTGAATTTGCCGAAACGCCACCGCCAATCGCAATTTGTTTTATTCCTGTTTGTTGTACGGCGAGTTTTAGTTTTTCCATCAAAATTTCGATAATAATATTTTGTATAGAAGCACAAATATCGTTCCGATTTTCATCGATAAAATTTGCGTTTTCTTTAACATTATTTTGAATAAAGTATAAAATTTGGGTTTTTAGTCCAGAAAAGCTAAAATCTAAATTTGGCATTTTTGGTTTGGTAAATTTATAAGCTTTTGGGTTTCCCAATTGCGCATATTTATCTACTAATGGTCCACCAGGATAGGGAAGCCCCAATATTTTAGCGCTTTTGTCGAATGCTTCTCCTACAGCATCATCGGTAGTCTCGCCAATAATTTCCATATCAAAAAAACTATTCACTTTTACAATTTGAGTATGTCCACCAGAAATGGTTAATGCTAAAAAAGGAAATTCTGGTTTATCGAAACCTTCTTCATCAATAAAATGAGCTAAAATATGTGCATGCATGTGGTTTACCGCAATGAGCGGAATATTTAGTGACATTGCCATGCTTTTTGCAAACGAACTGCCTACTAATAATGACCCCATAAGTCCTGGACCTTGTGTAAATGCTATAGCTGACAATTGTTCTTTAGAAATATTGGCTTTTTTTAGGGCTACATCAATTACGGGAACAATATTTTGTTGGTGTGCTCTTGAAGCTAATTCAGGAACGACACCGCCATATTGCTCATGTATAGCTTGTTGCGCAACAATATTAGATAATACTTTGTCATTTTGCATCACAGCTGCGGCAGTATCATCGCAAGAACTTTCGATAGCTAGAATAAAAACAGGATTTTGATGCATAAAAGGCATAGATTTTGCGTTATATTTGATAAACCGATATAAAAGATTTAATTTTACATCGAAGCCCAAAAATAAAGATTTTTTATCAAATCTAAAGGTTTAGGGCTGTTTACCTTTGCAAAAAACGATTGTTGGAAGAAAAGAAAAAAAATACAGGCCTAAAAAAACTCAGAAAATACACATTATTATTCCTTCTCGGATTGGTATTGCTATTATTGTCGCTTGGTATTGCACTTTCTTTGCCATCAGTTCAAACTTATTTGGGACAATACCTAACCGAACAATTAAACAAGGAATTTGGTACTGATATTACTATTCAGGAAGTTAATTTTACCATATTTGGAGGTGTAAAATTAAAACAAGTTCTGATTAGAGATCACAAAAAAGACACTTTATTTTATATTAATAGATTAAAAACGGACATTCTAGATGCTAAAAAATTAATAGATGGCGATTTACATTTTGGTGAGGTTGACCTCGACGGATTGTTTTTTAACCTTAAAAATTATAAAGGCGAAAAAGATAATAATTTAGATAAATTTATTGAACTTCTTGATGATGGAAAACCATCTAAATCAAACAAAAAATTTTTGTTAACTGCTAATAAATTCAATTTAACCAAAAGTACTTTTTCATTTAACGAT
>NZ_JAYWDT010000163.1:0-7225 GCF_043779715.1 Flavobacterium sp. | reverse complement strand
AGGAGGAGGTAATAGTTAGCCGAGAAAAAGTACAAGAATTTAAAACTTGGATAGGATAATTTATAGATAACGTTTTAAATTAACTAAATGCTATTAAAAAATTGATTAATAACACTTTAAGTGTTTGGTATAGATTTTATTGATAGCGTTTTTTAACCTTGAAAAATCTAAATTTTAGATTTCTGACTTTCTAAAATCAAATAGAACTGAACACCAAAAAGTAAAGAAGCAACAACTAAATGTATGGGTTGCGAAGTGTAAGGAAAATCGAAATAATACATTGCCATTCCAGATAAAATTTCAATCGAAATTAAAACCATAACCCAATTTATTTTCTGAAAACCCAATTGTAATTTTCTATTTCGTAAGAATAAAAATACATTCAGAGCCAATATTAAAACCGAAAAAGTACGATGAACATAGAAAGAAATTGTTGGATTTTCTAACACCAATTGCATCTGATTGTAACCTAAAATTTTCACTTGTTCATCTACATATTGTCTAACTTGAGTGCCAAGAATTATTTGAATTAATGTTAGAAATAAAGTCAACAATAAGATACCTTTAAATTTTTTATCGATTTTAAAATTAGATATTTTTCCATTTGCTTTTTTAATAATGTAAAGTAAAACTGCTACGATAAGTAAAGCAACAACCATGTGAATTGTTATTTTTACAGGATTTAAAACCGAGTAAACAACTCTTGCACCAAGCCAACCTTGAAAGCCCATCATAAAAACCGAAAGCCAAGAAAAAAGTGTGATTTTTTTGTTTTGTTTCCAAAAACCAAACGATAAAACGGCCATAACAAGAACGGCAATTCCTGCCAAAGCACCAGCGAGTCTATTAAGATATTCAATCCATGTTTCGACCGCATTAAATATAGCATAATCATGTTTTGTGTACAAACGCCATTGTTTCGGGTCGAAAGTAGTTCCTGTCGTAAAATGTGAAGTTGCAACCAATAATTTTTCATCTTTAATGACAACTTGACCTTCGTCAAAAACACGATTTGGCGCCCAAGTAAGTTCCTTAATATCGGTTGGTGGAATATAATATCCGAAACATTTTGGCCAATCTGGACAACCCATTCCGGAGCCAGTCATTCTCACTAAAGCACCTGCAATGATTACTAAATAAACGAGTATTAATGCTATTTTTGCCGATTTTAGGAAATACTTATTCATGAATGTTTTTTGTTTATTTTTTTTTCAAACCTAATTTTTCAGCCCTTTTTAAAACATATTCGTAAGCAGCATCGTAATCATTGGGAATTTCTCCTTCTAGAATGGCTTCTTTTACAGCTTCTTTTAGAACACCAATTTCTCTTCCAGGTTTCAAATTAAAGATTTCCATAATTTGTTCACCCGTAATAGGCGGTTGAAAGTTTCGCACAGAATCACGTTCTTCAACTTCAATGATTTTCTGACGTACAATTTCGAAATTTTTATGGTATTTTTTAAACTTATTTGGGTTTTTGGTTGTAATATCTGCTTCGCATAAAGTCATTAAATTTTCTACATCTTCACCAGCATCAAAAACCAAACGACGCACTGCCGAGTCGGTTACAATATCTTCCGACAAAACAATAGGACGTGAACTCATCATGACCATTTTTTGCACAAATTTCATCTTATGATTTAATGGCATGTGCAAACGTTCGAATATTTTTTTTGCCATTTTACCACCCAAAAACTCATGTCCGTGAAAAGTCCAACCTTGTTTTTTGTTGAAACGTTTGGTTGGTGCTTTGCCAATATCATGTAATAATGCCGACCAACGCAACCAAACATCATCAGTATTCGAGCAAATATTATCAACGACTTCTAAGGTGTGGTAAAAATTGTTTTTGTGTGTGTGACCTTCTATTTCTTCCACTTGATTTAAAGCGGTTAATTCAGGAAGAATGATGTCTAATAATCCAGTTTTGAAAAGCAATAAAAATCCTATAGAAGGCTTTTCTGAGGATAGAATTTTGTTTAATTCATCGACAATTCGTTCTCCGGAAATAATATTAATTCTATCTGCATTTTTAGTAATAGAATTTAAAGAATTTTCTTCAATGGTGAAACCCAATTGTGTTGCAAATCGAATACCACGAAGCATTCGTAAAGGATCATCGGAATAAGTAATATCAGGATCTAATGGTGTTTTTATGATTTTATTTTCTAAATCAGTCAAGCCATCAAAAGGATCTAATAATTCGCCATAATCTGCTGAATTCAAAGAAATTGCCAAAGCATTTATTGTAAAATCACGACGATTTTGGTCATCTTCAAGCGTTCCGTTTTCTACAACTGGATTACGACTTTCTAGATTATAAGATTCTTTTCTTGCGCCAACAAACTCAATTTCTGTATCTTCAAAACGAAGCATTGCTGTTCCGTAGGTCTTAAAAACCTGTACTTTTGGTTTGTTTGGTAATAATTCTGAAACTTTCAACGCCAACTCAATTCCTGAGCCAACTGCAACAATATCAATGTCTTTTTTGAATTCTCGTTTTAAAATTAAATCACGTACAAAACCACCAATTACATAACTATCTACATTAAGTTCTTGGGAAGCTTTTGAAATGATTTCAAAAATTTTATTGTTTAGCGCTTCTTTATATGAAGTGTTTTTTGTCATTCTAAATTTAATCTGCTGTAAAAAAACTATTTACGAATTACTTTTACTTGAGAATCACTTGTCAATTTTATAATGGTTGATGGTTTTCCTGCAATTTTTTCGTGATGCAAATTTACAACATAGTCTACACCTTTTATAATTTCTGGACTAATATCTTTAAACGCAATAGGTGTAGGTTGTCCAGAAATATTTGCTGAAGTTGAAACTAAAGGTTTTTTCATTCGCTCTAATAATTTGAAGCAAAACGGTTCTTTTACGATTCTAATTCCTAGGGTTTTATCTGGTGCGATTAGGTTTGGTGCTATATTTCTTGGATTATCAAGAATTATTGTAGTTGGTTTTTCTGATATATCCATGATTTGCCAAGCCACTTCAGGAATGTCTTTAAAAACGTTGTACATCATTTTTTCGCCATTCATAAGGCAAATCATGCTTTGTGTTTCGGCTCGTTGTTTGAGTTTGTATATTTTGGCAACAGCATCAGGATTTGTGGCATCGCAACCTATTCCCCAAACGGTATCAGTAGGATATAGTATTATTCCTCCTTCTTTAATGATTTCGTAGGCGTTGTGTATTTCGGTGTTGATGTCTGGAGTCATAGTTAAAAATTTAATGGGGGTAATTGTTTTTTTATAATCGCCGGAACTCCTGCAACCATACAGTTGTCGGGTACATCTTTAGTAACTACAGCACCTGCAGCAACTATAACATTTGAACCTATTGTAATTTTTGGAAGAATAGTTGCGTTGGAACCAATAGCGGTAAAATCACCAATTGTACAATTGCCTAAAATTCTTGCTGCTGGAGATACTTCCACAAAGTTACCTATTATTGAATCATGATGAATGCTTGCGTGGGTATTAATCAGTGTTCCATCTCCAATTGTCACATCCGAACTAATAAAAGTAAAACACATTATATTTAGTGCTTTACCCAAGTTACAACTTTTACTTATAAATGAGTTTTGAGCTATGGCAGAAATTGGATTTCCATTTAACTTTAAAAATTCATTATATAAATTGTATCTGTGTTTCGGATTCCCCAAGCCTAAGGTGAAATCAGGGATTTTTGTTAGTATTTCTTTAGCCGAAGAGATATCGGTTATTATTTTCATTCCAAATAATTCTTTGGAAATATCATTAGTGACATTGTCAAAAAAATAAATATCGCCTATTTTTAAAATATCGAAAACTTCTTTTGCATGTCCTTTAGCTCCAATTATAATCATAAATTAGTATTAATGATATGTGCAATTTTCTCCAAATCAGTGATTGATAAACCTACGTAAAGCGGTAAACATAAAATTCTCGCTGCTATCGACTCTGAAACTGGCATTTTTTCTCCATTAATGTAATTAATCGTGTTTAATGAAGGATAGAAATAACGTCTTGGAATGATTTTTTCTTTGAGTAATTCGCTTTGAACTTTAAGCAGAATTTCTTCGGAATTAAAAATTACAGGAAAATAACTATAATTCCATTCCGTATTTTCACGAATTTTAAGTGCTTTTAAGTTTGAAAAATCTAAACTATCATTATAAAAATCAACTACTTTCTTGCGTTCAGAAAAGATAGAAGAAATGTTGTCAAAAACCGCTAATCCCATAGCGGATTGCAGTTCAGATATTTTGGCATTAATGCCCAATCCATGAAAATCTAATGGGCCATTATGTCCAAAATTATGACTGTAAAATAATTTATGATACACATCCTTATCGTTGCAAAACATAGCACCGCCTTCTCCAGTGTGGAAAATTTTTGTGGCATGAAAACTGCAGGTACTAACATCACCATAATTAAAAACAGATTGATCATTATAATTTACACCGAAGCAATGTGCTGCATCGTAAATGACTTTCAAATTGTGTTTTTTGGCAATTGCTTCAATTTTAGTTACGTGACAAGGATTTCCGAAAACGTGTGTCGCTAATATTGCTGTTGTTTTTGGGGTGATTGCTACTTCAATTTTAGTTTCATCAATTGTTAAATATTCGGGATGAATATCAACGAAAACAGGTTTGCAATTTTCCCATAAAATTGCTGCCGAAGTAGCAACATAAGAAAAAGGAGTGGTAATTATTTCTCCACCATTACCAAATAATTTTAAAGCGATTTGTAATGGAATCGTCCCATTATTTGTTATAATAATATGAGGAACATCAAGATGTGTCTTTAATTTTTCTTCTAATTCGAGTGTAAGTTCACCACGATTAGTTAGCCACTCTTTGTCCCAAGCACGTTTTAAATAAGAATTGTATTCTTCAATGGAAGGTAAAAAAGTTTTAGTTACGGTTATCAAAGCAATATTTTTTTAAAATGATCTATTCTTGGTGTTATTTGTTTTTCAAAACTATACAAATGTAGCATTTTATTTCGACCATTTTCTGCAATTTTTTTAAGCAAATCCCTGTCGTGGTGCAAATTCATGATTTTTGTAATGATTTCATCAATGTCAGTATTTATTTTAATAAAATCCTGACCATCTTTGAGTTCTAAATGTTCACTTTCGTTAAAATAATCGGTCATAAAATTCACATTTCCGAAGAGAGAAGCCGTCACGCATGTCGCTAGTGGAAAACCATCAAAAGCATTCTTACTGAGTATAAAAGGTTGGTTTGCCGAGATTAAAATATGTGTTTCTTTCAGAATACTTTCAAATTCAAACTCGTCTAAAATTCCTTTAAATACAATAATGTCTTCCAGTTTTTTATCGGTTAAATCATTTTTACAAAATCCGCCAATAACAATAAATTCAAATTGCTCTTCTTTATCCATCAAAGCCAAAGCGATCTTCTGAAAGACATCAAATCCTTTGTCACTTCCGTCTGAAGTATACTTGTTTGCGAAAAATAAAATAGCTGTTTTTTCGGTATTTTTCTTATATTCAAAATTTTGAATTTCAGGTGTATTCAGATTAAGAGGTACGCCAGAAATTAAATTGATATGGTTTGGATCGCAAAGTTGTTTTTCAACAAGGTATTTTTTGGTACAATTCTGATTTACAATCACGCCTCTGAATTGCTTTGAATCAAAATAACGTTTTAAATTTTCATCAACAGCGGCATCATCAAACCCAAAGCCGCCACCGGGATATAAGGTGAATGTAAATGGGTTTTTATTTCTGTTTAAAACTTCAAAATGTTTTTTTACATTGTTGTAAAACAGCATGTAAGTGATTTCGCTGTTAAGATTACTGCTAAATTTTAGTTTACCTATTTTGTTATGAAGCGACGGATAATTTTGGGTAAGCACTTTTAAATTTTCATCAAAACTTTTATCCTGACAGTAGTTTTGAAAAGTGGTGCTATCGGTTAGTATTTTAGTACTAAAGACTTTACTCAATTCCGAATATTCATAGCTTCTCCATGGAGAAAGTGTAGAGGGTATGATATCATCAAGTATTATAATTCCCTTGCTATTTCCTCTTTTGAAATACTTAAATTTGTTAATTAGTTTCTTTTTCAATGTCTGAATTATATTAATTATTCCTTTTTCCTTTAAAAAAATTTCTAATCATTATTTTTATTTTTTTAGTAGCGCTTATTTTTTTCGGTTGTATGTTTGTAATTTGTTTTTTCAAGATTTTTCTAATTTCTAGAGAGAAATTAGGTTTGATGTTTTCTATAAAATCTACCCAGATTTTAATACGGTCTTCCTGCTGTTTTGATGACCAATACGAAGTATCATGAACTCTATAAACCGCCATTTTATCATTCATGCAGTAAATATCTCCATAACGGCTGTTTAACATGTGTAAAAAGTAGTCGCCAATGGGAGATTTGTAAAAATAATCAGGAAATTTTTCAAACAGATTGTTTCTGAAAACTGCAGAACAGGTATGAATATAATTACCTTTTGCTAAATCATATATTGTTGTTGTTTCAGGCACTTCAAGTGTAATAGAGTCTTCTTCAATTATGCCTTCTTTTTCTACATTTACTTTGTGAAAACAAATGACATATTCTTTGTTCTGTTCTAAAAAATCAACTTGTTTTTGCAGTTTAAACTCGTCTGTCCAATAATCATCGCCTTCACACATTGCGATATATTTTCCTGAACAGTTTTTTAATGCATTGGCAAAATTAGGCATCATACCTATATTTACGTTATTATGTAAATACTTTATTTTTGAGCCGTTGGGATGTGACTGTATGCATTCTTCAACAATAGAATTGGTTTGATCTGGCGAATTATCATTGGCAATAACCAATTCAAAATTGAATGTAGCTTTTTGAATTAATACACTGTTTATAGCCTGTTTCAGATATTTCTCATGATTATAAGTAATCATACAAATGCTAACGGTCATATTTTTTAATTTAATAACTTTTCAGTTGTCTTTTATTTAAAATTTTATCACTAATATTTAAGAAAAAGGATAAAATTGGATATTGCTTTTTCATTTGCATTTTTGTTTCTATAAATAAACGCTCAATTGCGACAAGATTTTCTTTAAGAAACCCGGTATGTTTTGTATTGCATTTTACTAAATTGTCATTTTTTATGTAAGATATAATATACTTCTTTATTTTTATTTTATAATTAGTAAAAGATGTGTTTTTATTATTGATATCAAAAATTTCGGTAAATTTTAATTT
>NZ_JAYWDT010000162.1:0-3320 GCF_043779715.1 Flavobacterium sp. | reverse complement strand
AAATCTGGAAGAACCTATGATGAATTAGGCGATGCAATAGAAGAAAAATTAAGCGTAATACCAGGGGTTTTTATCGAAAAAAGTCAGCCTATTCAAATGCGTTTCAATGAATTAATGACAGGGATTAAACAAGATGTTGCCATAAAAATATTTGGCGAAAACTTGGATAGTCTTTCTGTATATGCCAAAAAAGTGGAAAATGTGATTGTAAACGTAAAAGGCGTTTCAACACCACAAGTGGAGCAAATCGATGGTTTGCCACAAATTAATATCGAATACGACCGTTTACGCATCGCTAATTATGGGCTAAATGTTGAAGACATCAACAGTATTGTAAGTACTGCTTTTGCAGGAAAAGCAGCAGGTGTAGTTTACGAAAACGAGCGTAAATTTGATTTAGTAGTTCGTTTAGACAGTACGTCAAGAAGAAGTATCGACGATGTGAATAATCTATTGATACCGACACCTACTGGCAATCAAATACCATTATCACAAGTTGCAAAAGTAGATTTTAAATTAGGGCCTGCACAAATAAGCCGTGAAGCAGGAAAACGTAGAATTGTAATTGGTTTTAATATCCAAGACAGGGATGTACAAAGTGTAGTAAAAGAAATTCAAGAAAAGTTGGCGACGAAAGTAAAGTTACCATCGGGTTATTATTTTACCTATGGAGGCACATTTGAAAACTTACAAAAGGCATCCAATCGTTTGATGATTGCTGTTCCTATTTCCTTACTTCTCATTTTTATGCTTTTGTATTTTACATTCAATTCAATGAAACAAGCCAGTTTAATATTTTCAGCAATTCCAATGAGTGCCATTGGTGGCGTGTTCGCTTTGCTAATTCGAGGAATGCCTTTTAGTATTTCCGCAGGTATTGGTTTTATTGCATTGTTTGGTGTAGCCGTATTAAACGGAATTGTATTGATTGGCACATTCAACCAACTCGAAAAAGAAGGTTGGGATGATGTTATAAAACGGGTAATTGAAGGAACAAAAATCAGACTACGCCCAGTATTGATGACAGCAACTGTTGCCTCTTTAGGCTTTTTACCAATGGCGTTATCGCATAGTGCGGGTGCTGAAGTACAAAAACCATTGGCAACTGTTGTTATTGGCGGATTACTTACTGCTACATTTTTAACCTTATTCGTATTGCCTTTGCTTTACATTATATTCAATACAAAAATTAAATTAAAAGGAAAACCAGAAGTGAAATCAATTACAACAATTTTAGTTATCGGATTATTATTTTCATTCAATAATAGTCAGGCACAATCTCGTAAATCTATTGATGAAGTTTTGACTTTAGGTTTAAAGGATAATTTGCAATACAATATCAATCAATCTCAAATCTCAAAAAATCAGTTTTTGATAAAAGGGAATAAGGAATTTTCTAAAACGGGCATTTTTATAGAAAATGAAGATTTGCGACCTTCGGATAAAACTGGAATTTGGAAAATCGGTTTACAACAAAGCTTCTTTATGCCACAGGTAAACCAAGCCAAGAAAAATTACTATCGCGAGCAAACCAAATATTATGAATTCAACAAAGAAGTAATCAATACTGAATTGAAAAAAAATATTCGTTTGGTATATTATCAATTGTGGTATTTACAAGACAAAACGGCTTTATATCAGCGATTAGACAGTATTTATATTGGTTTACTAAAAACCACTATTGTAAAAGTCAAAACAGGAGAAAGCGCTGGGATTGAAAAAATTTCCGCTAATGTTAAGTTGAAAGAAATTGAAACAAACATCACGCAACTTCAAAAAGAAATGCTAATGCAACAACAGGCATTAATGCAATTATTGAATAGTTCAGAAGCGATTTTGCCACTTTCTAAATCGTTAGAAAAATTAGAATATGGTTTACAAAGTACATCAGACAACCATCCAAGTATCCTTTTATTGCAACAAAATGTAGCTATTGCCAATAGTGAAATCGCGATACAAAAAAGCAATCGATTACCAGATTTTTCCGGTAGAGTTTTTTCGCAAAAATTGTATGGTGTTGAGGATCCATATACTGGTTTCTCATTTTCAACTTCATTTCCTGTTTTCGGAAGTGGTGCCAATAGAAACAAAATAAAAGCGGCTAAAGCCGAAAAAGAAGTGCAAGAACAACAATTGCAATATCAAACGCAAATATTAAAATCTTCTTTAGCACAACGCCAGACAGAAGTTGAAAAAAGCGTGTCGGGTTTACAATTTTATGAAACTTCGGGTTTGCAACAAGCTGAAGAAATTATAAAGGCTGCTAATCTATCTTATCGAGCAGGAGAAATAAGCTATGCCGATTTTTCATTGTATTTAAGCCAAGCTATCGAAATACGAAAAAATTATTTAGATAATTTAAATGCTTACAATCAAGCGATTATTGAATACAATTATTTCACAAACAAATAAATTAAAAAAAAATGAAATCTTTAAAAATAAAATATAAAAATTGCCTTTTGTCCTTTGCTCTTTGCCTATTTCTAATTTCTTGCGGTAATAAAGAAAACAAACCTCAAGAAGAGGAGCAAAAAGTTGTAAAAGAAGAAGTCGAACCAACAATTGCTTCCCTCACGGCTGAACAAATAAAAACGGTAGATGTCCAGTATGGAACAATTGAGCAAAAACAATTAACGGCTACACTCAAGGCAAATGGTGCTTTAAGAGTGCCTAACAATAACAAAGCAAATGCAACGTCACTTTATGGTGGCGTTATCAAAACTATCAATGTTCAATTGGGAGATTTTGTAAAAAAGGGTCAAATAATTGCCACTATTGCTAATCCACAATTCATACAATTACAAGAAGAATATTTGAGTACTGCCAGTAAAATAATTTTTGCAGAACAAGAAGTAGCAAGACAAAAAGAACTTAATGAGGGTAACGCAGGTGCATTAAAAAATTACCAAAGTGCCAATGCGGAACTAAAATCAATGAGAACTCGCAGAGCTTCTTTGCAACAACAAATTCAAATGATGGGCATCAATCCAAATAGTTTAAACAATAGTAATTTGCGTTCTTCTTTGTCGGTTGCAAGTCCTATTAGCGGTACTATAAGCAATGTATTTGCAAAAATTGGAAGTTATGTAGATGTGTCTTCGCCAGTTGCCGAAATTGTAGATAACTCTCAATTACATTTGGATTTGAATGTATTTGAAAAAGATTTACCTATGCTCAAAGTCGGACAAATTATTCATTTTAGAATTACCAATAATTCAGGCGAAGATTATAATGCAAAAGTATATTCAATAGGTGCTTCTTTTGAAAACGATAGTAAGAGCATACCAGTTCACGCCACAGTGCAAGGCAATAAATCGGGG
>NZ_JAYWDT010000161.1:0-3328 GCF_043779715.1 Flavobacterium sp. | reverse complement strand
TTTCTATCAAAAAAAGAATATAAGTGTGGATAACGCATGAAGGTTAAATCATGAATTGTAACCACACTTTTTACATTTTTCTTTTTTAATCCAGAAGGAATTTCACCCGATAATCCATGAAAAACCTCAATTTTATCGGCTTCTAAATCATTGATAATTCCTTTTTGTCTCCACAAATTATAATATTTTTTATAAAATAGAGTAGAAGGTGATTTCTCTAAAATATTCTCTAAATCAGTATTAAAAAGTGCTTCCTTATTTTTTTTAGGGTTGTAAAGGAAATAAAGATTTTCAGGATAATAAGTTGCCAGAATTCTTACCAAATCTCGGCTATAATTACCCAAACCAGTCTTGTTGTGAAAAATTCTTTTTGCTTCGTATCCTATGTTCATTTATTCAATATCAATTTCAAAAATTAAAATCTGCAATCTAAAATTATACTGCTACATCATATTCACGCAAAGCGTCATTCAAAGAGGTTTTTAAATCTGTTGATGGCTTTCTAGTACCAATAATCAATGCACAAGGTACTTGAAACTCTCCAGCAGCAAATTTCTTAGTATAACTACCAGGAATTACTACAGATCTTGCTGGAACGTATCCTTTTCTTTCGATAGGTGTCTCGCCAGTCACATCGATAATTTTTGTTGAAGCAGTTAAGCAAACATTAGCCCCAAGAACAGCTTCTTTCCCTACATGCACGCCTTCAACCACAATGCAACGAGAACCAATAAAAGCACCATCTTCAATAATAACTGGAGCGGCTTGCAAAGGTTCTAGAACGCCACCTATTCCGACTCCGCCAGATAAATGCACATTTTTACCTATTTGAGCACAACTTCCTACGGTTGCCCAAGTATCAACCATCGTTCCTTCATCTACATAAGCACCAATGTTTACATAGCTTGGCATCAAAATAACACCTCTAGAAATATAGGCGCCATGACGTGCTACAGCATGAGGAACTACGCGAATTCCTTTTTCAGCATAACCACGTTTCAACGGAATTTTATCATGATATTCGAAAATACCCACTTCAAAAGTTTCCATTTTTTGGATAGGGAAGTACATCACGACCGCTTTCTTTACCCATTCGTTTACTTGCCAAGCATCGCCTTTTGGTTCTGCCACACGCAAAGTTCCAGCATCAAGTAAGTCGATAACTTCTCTAATCGCGTTTGTAGTTGTTTCTTCTTGTAGCAAAGCACGGTTTTCCCAAGCTTTTTCTATTATTGTTTGTAAGTTTGTCATTTTTATAATTTTTTTAAAGGATTTCCTTTTAGTTGAATATATTTTTTTGCTATTAATTCCGCTCCGCTTGTATTCAAATGATTAAAATTTCTGTAAACGATTGTATTGTCTACTTCTAAACCACATTTTCCATCCTTGCACATAGCATCATTCAAATCGATAACTAAAATTGCAGGAAATTGACGTTTCATTTCGTATACAATATAACTATTTGGTCTTGGTTTGAACTGTATTGAGAAATCTCTTTCTGAAAAATATACTTTTCTACCAGTTTTTAGTAATTTGAGTTTGTGCAAATTCGTTTCGGTTGTGGCGCGTAGACAATCAAAAATAACCACTTTTTTTCCTAGTTTTACTAATTCTCCTACTGTTTTCAATATAGATTGATAGTTTTTACTATCTGGTGTAGATTGTTCGTCCCAGTTTGCAGCAATAAAAATAGTTTTAAATTTTTTAGCATATTCCAGTCTTTCGGTAGCATATTCGGTCGAATTTGTTGGCGAACCATCTTCGTTCAAATTATTCAAAACTGGATAACCACCAGCGGCACTGTCATGTAAATACAAACCAGCATCTTTGGCCAAAATATCAAGAAAGGCAGCTGTATGATTTCCAAAAGAATCACCTATTAACATTCCGTCTAGCGTATCTTTTTTAATACCCAGAAAACATTCTTCGCAATTTCCGACTTTAAATTGGTCGAAACATTCTTTTCTAACTTTATTAGGATAATTCGTTTTTGGATTAAATTCTGAAAGCTCTGGAAAACGTTCAGGAAAACCATCTTTGGCATCTATAATTGCATAGATTCCTGTTATTAATAATAAAGAAGGTAAAAATCCGTACAACATGGTTTTCTTAAAATCATATTTGAAATTTATTCTAAAAGGTTGTTCGATAAATCGCCAAGAAAAATAAGACAATCCAAATATTACGACTAATGAAATAATTCTTACAACACCTTCTAAATGGATTCCCAAATATTTAATAAATATAAATAACGGCCAGTGCCACAAATACATAGAGTAAGAAAGTAAACCAATTAACACCAAAAATTTGTTTTGTAAAAACGTGTTTACGATACCTTTAGTATCTGTATTTTTTCCTGTAAAAATAAGCATCGCTGTTCCCAAACAAGGCCAAAAAGCATTCATTCCAGGAAATATACTCGATTTGTTTAATATATAAGAAGGGACTAAAATTAAAAGCAAACCTACAATCGAAATCAGGTGATTTTTGGCTTTAGAAAATTCTGGTAATTTCTCCCAAAACATAGCCAAACATGCACCAATCGCCAATTCGAATATACGAGCAGGTAACAAAAAATACGCCATTCCAGGATTAGTATCAGTTAAATAAACAGATAGAATAATTCCAAAAATTAAAAACAAAAAGACAAAAAGTAATCTTTTTTGTAAGTTCAAATATTTATGTAAAAAAAGTAAAGATATCGGCCACAAAAAATAAAATTGTTCCTCGACCGATAGCGACCAAGTGTGTAAGAACGGAATCAAATCAGAGTTTTCTGCAAAATAATCCCTTTGAGTGATCCACAAATGAAAATTATTTGTCGATAACATTGTATGTAATAAAGTTCTCGAATAAGACTCAAAATTATCTGCAAACAAAAATAAATAGGCAGGTATAGTCGTAACGAGCATTACAAAAACTAAAACAGGAATAATTCGACGAATACGACGCAAGTAAAATTGTTTAAAAGAGAATTTATTCTCGCTCATTTCCTTGTCGATAGTCAAAGTAATAAGGAAACCGGAAAGCACAAAAAATACGTCAACGCCTATATAACCGCCCGAAACGAAAGAAAAATCAGCATGAAAAAAGATAACTAGCAAAACCGCAATCGCTCGCAAACCGTCTATATCAGGGCGATAAGAAAAATTCAACTTCATTAATAGGATATTTCCAACAAAGATAACTTTTTTTGGCAATTTCAAAAGTCAAAAAATAAGGATAGAAAGCAAATTGACTTTGTTTTTTTAATTAGATATCTATATTTTATAAAAAAAAACAGATTCCAATTAAACCTTTTTCTATAACTTTTGTCTAACTTTAAGTC
>NZ_JAYWDT010000160.1:0-16574 GCF_043779715.1 Flavobacterium sp. | reverse complement strand
AAATCTTTATGATAGCATTGAGAAAATGACATTATTATATTTTCTCAAAACAGGAGATTATAATTCAATTCAATTGCATGTCAGTGCAGGAGATGTTAGATTAATAGAAAACTCTAATGTGCTGGCGCAAAATAAAGAATTAATGAAGGTCATTTCTACTTGGAGTTTTGTTAAAGCAGAAATCATACTTCCCGATGACATAAAAGCAACGATAATACTTTAAACAATGGTTAGTATTGAAAAGTGTAAAGCAGAATTAAAGCATTCAAGTCGAAAATATACTGACGAAGAAATCAAACAAATTAGAGATTTACTTTACCAAATAGCAACAATAGAATATGATAGTTTCAAAGCTGAATCGAAGAAGAACAGCAGTGATATACACAAGAGTATCGACTGACGAGCAAAAGGAAAATGGATTTAGTTTACAAGATCAACTTTCCAAACTTCAAGTGGATTGCGAAAGGAATAATATTGAAGTTGTAAAACATTACCAAGATGACCATTCTGCAAAAGATTTTAATCGTCCTGAATTTAAAGTTTTTTTAAAAGATGTTGAAACTCGAAAAATAAAACCCGATATGTTTATTTGCGTTAGACCAGATAGATTTTCCAGAAATCTGCAAAACACGATGAGTATGTTAACTAAATTCAAATCACTCGGCATTGAATTTAAAACATTAGAAAACCATACTGACCTTGATAGTCCAGAAAGCCTGTTGCCTTTTCTTATCTATAATTTAATGCCGCAGATTGACAATGAGAGAAGAGGGCTAAACACCAAACAAGGAATGCGACAGGCGCAACGTGAGGGACGAACTATGGGAAGACCGCCTTTGGGTTACCTCAATGAAAAATTCTCTAAAACGGTTGTTTTTGACAAAGTAAACGCTCCGCTTGTTAAACAAGGTTTTGAAGAGCTTGCAAAAGGTATTTACACTATTGAAGAAGTAAGGCAGAGATTGATAAAACAAGGCTTAAAGAATTGTTGCAAACAGAGCTTTTTAAATCATGTTCGCAATCCATACTATTTTGGACTTGTTAAAGTTTTAGCTTGGAAAGATGAACCAGAAGAAGAAGTGATGGGACAGCATCCAGCTTTAATTTCAAAAGAGTTGTTTGATGAGGTTCAAAGAGCGCTTTTTGGCAAAAGAAAGAAATCACCTGTCGTCTTTACAAGAATTGAAGAACTTCCATTAAGAGGTCATTTGTATTGTAATTCGTGTAGTGGTAAATTAACAGGGAGTGCATCAACCAGCAGAAATGGTTCTAAACATTATTATTATCATTGTCAAAAAGGGTGTAAAGAGAGATTTAGAGCCGATATAGCAAACAATTGCTTTGAAGACCATCTTGGCGCATTCAAAATAAACGAGAGCATCCTGAGCTTGTATAAAGTTGTTCTTAAAGATGTTTTCAATCAAGACGAACAAGAAAGGCTAAAACTGATTAAACAGGCAGAAGATAAAATCGGTCAGATAAAGTCAAAATTGAATTCCTTGGAGGATAAAATGTTAGAAAATGTAGTAAGCTCCGAAGAGTATCATTCAATAAAAGCTAGAATCCAAGGTGAGCTAAATGATTGGAAATTCAAGAAAGATGATTTGAGTATCGACAAATCTTCATTTCAGAAATACTTTGAGTTTGGGTTAACATTCCTCTTTAATGCTAAGGAATATTATCAAAAAGCAGATTTGGAAATAAAACAAAAAATTGTTGGTTCGATATTTCCAGAAAAAATCATATTTCATGATAATAAATATCGAACCACTCAAATGAATGAATTATTAACACTTTTAACCTTAAATATCAATGAGTTGGGAGGTATTAAAAAAGAAAAAGCCACTCCGAAAAGTGGCTTGTCCAACTATGCTCCCTCTCTTGGGCTCGAACCAAGGACCCTCTGATTAACAGTCAGATGCTCTAACCAACTGAGCTAAGAAGGAAAGTGTTTTTCACTTTTAAAGCGGTGCAAAGATAGCACCATTTTTATTATATGCAAATAAAATTATCTCTTTTTTAGAAAAAATTCTTAGCTATTATGGCATAGATGTCTTTTCCAAAGGTTAAAGCCATTAGGCTCAGCAAGATAATCATTCCTACAGTTTGAACTCTTTCGGCAGCCTTTATGCTTAAAGTTTTACCTGTAATCATTTCGGCAATGGTAAATATAGCATGACCACCATCAAGACCTGGAATAGGCAACAGGTTCATAAACGCTAATCCTATCGAAAACATAGCTGTAAATCCCCATACAAACTCCCAGTTCCATTCTGTTGGAAGTTTCTGAGTAATTCCTATGGGACTCATTACTTGCTTGTAGGCTTCTGTTTTTGGTCTAAGGATTAATTTGAATTGTTTGATGTTATAAATAAACTGTGTATAAGATTCTTTTACAGCTGCAGGAATGGATTGTAAGAGACTTAATTTGTTTGTTATTATAAAATCCTCTTTGTCTTCAAAAGTTGGTCTAAAACCAAGCTTTCCTTCTGGCGTAACTTTAGATGATAATAAGATTTCTTTACCTGCTCTTAAAATAGTTAATTGAATTGAATCTGATTTTTTAGCTTCCAAAGTTGTAGAAAGTTCATCGAAAAATCTAATGTTTTGATCATTTACTTTAACAATTTTATCTCCTTTTAGTAATCCAGCTTTACTTGCTTCGCTTTTTGGTGTAATTGAATCTACATAAACCTCGGCTAATCTTGGCGCCATAAAACCTTTGCCTTCTGAACCTAAAATTTTACTTTTTTGCTCATCGGTAATGGTTAGGGTTTGTTTTTGACCGTCTCTTTCTACGACAACTTTATCTCCCAATAAAACATCGATAATCATTCGGTTAAATTTAGGCTGAACTTGACCATCAACACTCAAAATCTTATCTCCATTTTTAAACCCTGCATTAAGTCCAGATTCTCCAAACATTAATCCTTTTTTTTGAGACAATTCCGTTGAAGTATATTTTTGTCCAACGGTGCTAAACATTATTGTATAAATAAAAAATGCCAAAAGAATATTTACAGTGATTCCTCCCAACATAATAATTAATCTTTGCCAAGCTGGTTTGCTACGGAATTCCCACGGTTGTGCCGGTTGTGCCATTTGTTCGGTATCCATGCTTTCGTCCATCATTCCTGATAGTTTTACATAACCACCTATTGGCAACCAACCTATCCCCCATTCGGTATCGTTTATTTTCTTTTTGAATAATGAAAATCCAGCGTCCATAAAAAGATAGAATTTTTCGACTCTAACTTTAAACATTCTTGCGGTAATATAATGCCCAAATTCGTGAAGAATTACAAGTACAGAAAGTATAAATAAGATTTGTGCTATTTGTATTAAAGTATCCATTTATTAATTTTAATTTTTTATGTAAAAAGCAAAAGTAAGGTTTTCACCTTACCTTTTTACAAATTATGTGCCTAGTTTATTTTTTTAAGAAATTTTTATGAAAAGTACCAGCAGAAGTTTCAAAATTTACAATGTACATTCCTGTCGAAAGACCAGAAACATCAATTTTATTCAGATTGGTTTCTAAAGACTTTTGCCCTAATGCATTATACAAACTTACTTTTTGCAAAGTCATATTTGCTGGCAAATCGATATTTAAAATATCCGAAGCCGGATTTGGATACATATTTAGTGCTGTATCATAATTAAAATTATCCAAACCAAGTGTTGCCGTACTATTGCGAGAAATAATGTTCTTATTTGGATCAAAAACGATTCCTGTTACTGTTTTTCCAGCTGGAATTGCTACATTAAAACTCTGACCATTAACCGTGTTTTCTAATACAACATCTAGTATTTGACCATCATTTAACGTTAGTCTTATAGGAACTGGCATTTCAAAATAGGAAACATAGCCTATTTGAGCAGGATTTGTTATCGATTGTGTCTGATTTATTTGCACCGTTGCTTGTCCTGCGCCAGAATTAAATGCATTTATAGTATATATTGGATAACCTTCATTATAAACCCAATCATTAAAAAATTCCTGTAAACTACTTCCGTAAACTGTTTCTAAATGCGTTTGAAACTGTGGCGTTACTGCATAAGCATAAGCTAATGTAGGGTCACTTAAATAATTTCTTAAGGCTTGAAAGAAATTAGCATCACCCATCTTAAAACGCAACATGTTAGTTACCATAGAGCCTTTGTTATATGATAAACGACTACTAAAAATTCTGTTTACATCGTTTATTTGTGAGTCATATAAATATAAATTTCCCGTCGTTTGTGATGTAATACTGTTTATTTTATTGTTTTTCCAAGACACAAAACTAGCTGCTCCATCTAGATTTTCGACAACACAACCTGACATATATTCGGTAATTCCTTCGTTAAGCCAAATATCTTTCCAAGAACCACAAGTAACCTTGTCGCCAAACCACTGGTGCGCCATTTCGTGAGCAATTAGACTTCTGCCCCAGCCACCCATAAAGGAAACCGTTGTGTGTTCCATTCCTCCACCCCAACCAAATTGAGCATGACCATATTTTTCATTTCTAAAAGGATATGGACCAATAATGGTTTCGAAAAAGTTAATAATAACTGGTGTAACAGCCAAACTTGTTATTGTTGCTGCGGCTGTTTCAGGATAAATATAATTTACAATTGGAAAAAACGGACTCCCTGCTATTCCTAACCCTCCTTGTTGATTATAAATCTGATAATCAGTAATCGCAAATGCAACTAAATATGCAGGTATGGGATAATTATGGTAAAAATGAGTGATTGCATTTGCTCCATTTATTGTTCTAGACTGTTCTAATCCGTTTGCAGCAACATTGTAAATAGAGGGAGCTGTAATATAAATATCTACAGATGTGACTTTATCGTTTAAATCTTGTTTACAAGGCCACCAATCGCGAGCACCATATGGTTCTGACAAAGTCCACATAACTGGAGTGTTTCCGGCGCCATGTGTTTCGGCAGCAAAAGCAGTAAAACCACCTACAGGAGGAGCTCCTGAATAAACAATTTCAATGGTTGCTGAAGTTCCCGTTAGTTGCGCTGTAGGCAAAGTAATAACTAGTTCGTTGGTTGTATTTTCAACAAATGCTAAATCCGTTGTTCCTATTTTTACCGAACTGGCGGTTAATTCATTCGCAAAATCGAAAATCACAGTATTCATATCCGATAATGCGGTAAAAGTAGTGGTGATTTTTCCAGATACAAAATATACCGCAGGATCTACTGTTAATTCTAATTTATGATGGGTAATATCATAATTTAATGTATTAGGATTCACAGCCAGATTCATTGTTTTTGAAGCAGATTTCATTTCGGCTTCAGCAATGCTTTCGGTGCTATATTTGTCGTTTTGAGAAAACCCAAATACGCTTGTTAGAAGCAATAATATTAATGTAGTTTTTTTCATGGGGCTTTTGAAATTTACACAAATTTAATAATTCCATCGATAATTATTGCTTTTTTTTATTAAATTATCAAAAAAAATGACTTTTTAATACACAAAAAGCGACAAATTACGTGCCGCTTTTGTAGATGGTGTAATATTTTTTATTTGTTTCCCAACAACAGTAGCTCATTTACTACTACTTCAGTATAATATCTTTTTACACCCTCTTTGTCATCGTAACTTCTGTGTGTTAGTTTTCCTTCTACAGCGATTTCTTTTCCTTTGGTTACAAAACTTTCAATAATTTCGGCAGTTTTCCCCCAAGCGGTAACGTTGTGCCATTGGGTATCGGTTACTTTCTCGTTTTTCTCGTTATAATATATTTCGTTTGTAGCAATGGTTAGTTTGGCTAATTTTTTTCCTCCTTCTAGGATTTTAATTTCTGGATCGTTTCCTACGTTCCCAATTAACTGTACTTTGTTTCTTAATGCATTCATGGCGTGTAAATTTAAATTGTTATTTTATCGTTAGTGCCGATTGTTATTTGATTTCGACATTGCAAAGATGTAGCGACTTCATAAATTTATTCGGTTATCATTCATTTACTTTCGGTTGTAGTTATTTGTAACCGTTTGTAATTGGAAATATTTTCGCTATATTTGTTGAAAATCAATATTTTATGCCCAAAGCAATACAATCGGTAGAATTACGAAATTTACAAATAGAAGACTATAAAGAACTAATAAAATCGATGATTGAATCCTATCCTGAAATGGCAGAATCATTTTGGAAAGAAAATCAATTGCAAAATTTATTACAAAAATTTCCCGAAGGACAATTAGTAATTGTTGTTGATGGTGTTGTTGTTGGTTCGGCATTATCTATTTTGGTAACTGAAGAATTTGCCTTTAAAACAAAAAATTACAAAGCCATTACAGGAAATTACACCTTTTCTACTCACAATCCAGATGGCGAAGTTATTTATGGTATCGATGTTTTTATAAATCCAAAATACCGCGGACTTCGATTAGGAAGACGATTATATGATTCTAGAAAAGAATTGTGCGATCAATTAAATCTAAAATCAATCATTTTTGCGGGTAGAATTCCAAATTATGTAAACTATAAAGACGAAATAACGCCCAAAATATACATCGAAAAGGTAAAACGAAAAGAAATATACGATCCAGTTTTATCATTCCAATTAAGTAATGATTTTCATGAAGTTCGTGTGCTGAAAAATTATTTAGAAGGCGATAAAGAATCGCAAGAATATGCTGTTTTATTAGAATGGAACAATGTGTATTATGACGACAGTCCCAAATTAATAAACACCCAAAAAAGTGTAGTTAGATTGGGATTAATTCAATGGCAAATGCGTTCTTTAAGCAATTTAGAAGCGCTATTTGAACAAGCCGAATTTTTTATCGATACCGTTTCGGGTTATGGTTGCGATTTTGCATTATTTCCCGAACTGTTCACAGCACCATTAATGGCAGATTACAACCATTTATCGGAAGCAGAAGCCATAAAAGAGCTAGCAAAACATACCGAAGCTGTAAAATTAAAATTTCAAGAATTTGCCATTTCTTATAACATAAATATAATAACAGGAAGCATGCCACTAATAGAAGATGGTCATGTTTACAATGTAGGTTTTTTATGTAAACGCGATGGAACCAACGAAATGTATCGCAAAATTCACATCACGCCAAACGAAATTTTCTATTGGGGAATTACTGGTGGCGATACCATACAAACCTTTGATACCGATTGCGGAAAAATTGGAATTGTAATTTGTTACGATGTAGAATTCCCAGAATTATCCCGATTAATGGCCGATGAAGGCATGAATATTTTATTTGTTCCTTTTCTAACCGATACACAAAATGGCTATACGCGTGTAAAACATTGTGCGCAAGCAAGAGCTATTGAAAACGAATGTTATGTCGCCATAACTGGCTGTGTTGGAAACTTACCAAAAGTAAATAATATGGATATTCAGTATGCACAAGCGGCGGTTTTTACACCATCAGACTTTGCGTTTCCAAGTAATGGTATAAAAGCCGAAGCTACGCCAAACACCGAAATGACATTAATCGTAGATGTTGATATTAATTTGTTAAAAGAGTTACACCAAAACGGAAGTGTACGCACAATGAAAGACAGAAGAAAAGATTTGTACCAACTTAAAAAGCTGAAATAATTTCGGCGTTTCATTGTCTGAGTCGCTTCTAAAAATAACACAGAATGATGAGATTTCTTCATTGTTCGCAATGAAAAAAACTATGGATATAGAAAAACTAAAATTCCCAATAGGAAAATTCATAAAAGCTGAAATAATTTCTAATCAAGACGTTTTGACTTGGATTGAAACGATTGAAATGTTTCCATCAAAATTAAAAAATATGATTTCCAATTTATCTGTCGAAGAACTCAATTGGAAATATCGTCCAGAAGGCTGGAAAATAAAACAAGTCATTCACCATTGTGCCGACAGTCATATCAATAGCTTTATAAGATTCAAACTGGCTCTAACCGAAGACAATCCGACCATAAAACCTTATGACGAAGCAAAATGGGCAATACTTATAGATGGAGATTGTGATGACATTTCGGCTTCCTTGCTAATCTTAGAAGGAGTTCATGCAAGATGGATTATGTTGCTAAAAAGTTTTTCTGCCTCACATTTAGCCAAAACATTCACGCACCCAGAAAGTAAAAAAACATACGAACTAAAAGAAGTGATTGGTTTGTATGCTTGGCATTGCAACCATCATTTTGCGCATATAGAACAAGCATTAATGCATAAAGGAAAATTTTAAAAAGATGAAAAACTGTTTAGAATGCAACGAAAAAATTATAGGTCGTGAAGACAAAAAATTTTGTTCCGACGGTTGCCGCAATGCGTATAACAACAAAATAAATAAAGATTCGACCAACTTAATGCGAAATATAAACAACAAATTGCGAAAAAATTATCGCATTTTGTCTGATTTGAATCCAGAAGGAAAAGGCAAAACAACTCGAACAAAACTGCAAGGCAAAGGTTTCGATTTTGAGTTTTTTACATCTATTTTGACTACAAAAACTGGAAATACTTATTATTTTATGTACGACCAAGGCTATCGAATCTTGGAAGATGACTATTATATGTTAGTAAAAAAAGAAAACTAAATGCTTAATAAAAATATCTCAATATTAGGTTGTGGTTGGCTGGGTCTGCCATTGGCAAAAGCATTAATAGAAAATAATTTTTCTGTAAAAGGTTCGACAACTTCCCGGAACAAACTTTCTTTATTAGAAGAAAATAATGTTCAAGCCTTTTTACTTTCGTTAAATGAAAATGAAATTATTGGAAATATTGATGCTTTTTTAGAAAATTCAGAAGTTTTAATTATTGATATTCCACCAAAATTAAGAGGGAATTCTTCAGAAAATTTTGTGGCTAAAATAAAAACCTTAATCCCATTTATCGAAAAATCATCGATTAAAAAAGTGCTGTTTGTGAGTTCGACTTCCGTTTATGCCGATGATAATTCCATGGTTACCGAAGAAACCATTCCGAAACCTGAAACCGAAGGCGGAAAGCAATTGTTAGAAGCTGAAAAATTATTACAAAACAATAAATATTTTCAAACTACAATTCTGCGTTTTGGCGGGTTAATAGGCGAAGATCGTCATCCGATAAAATTTATTGCTGGTCGAGAAAATCTTGAAAATCCTGACGGCACAATAAACCTCATTCATCAAAAAGATTGTATTGGGATTGTTTTGAAAATTATTGAAACAAATTCGTGGAACGAAACCTTCAACGCTGCAGCTCCTTTTCATCCAACACGAGAGGCATATTACACTCAAAAAGCTATTGAATTAGATTTGATTTCACCTAAATTTAATAAAGAAAAACCATCTATTGGAAAAGTAATTGTGAGTGATAAATTAGAAAAAAAATTAGAATACAAATATGAATATCGAAGTTTATAATTGTAGTACATTTGATAAATAACACAAAACGAGACGAATATGAAAAAAATTACTTTTTTACTAATTATCATTTTTTCAAACGCTTCAAACGCCACAATTAGATATGTTACTCCAACTGGTGGATTAGTAACTATAGATGGTGCGAGCTGGGCAACTGCTTATTCTGGTGATTTATTGCAAAACGCTATAAACTTATCAAATATTGGTGATGAAGTTTGGGTTGCAGGAGGAACCTATTTAACGACCGCCACTACGAATCGTAACATTTCGTTTAATATGAAAAACGGAGTAGCGATTTACGGTGGTTTTATAGGAAATGAAACGATGCTTTCGCAACGCGTTATAAGCAACGGATTGTTAAGTATTTTAAGTGCCGAAATAGGAATTTCTGGAATAAACGACAATAGCTATCACACGATAAGTAATTTCGGATTAGACAATTCGGCTATTATTGACGGATTTATTATTAGCGGAGCAAACGACAATAGAATAGCCACTACAACCGATGGTTTGGGTGGTGGAATATACAACAACGGAAGCGGAGCTGGGAATTTTTGCAATCCAACAATTCGCAATTGTGCGATGTTAAACAATCAAGCTGTGTTTGGCGCAGGAATTTTTAACAATGGTTATAACGGAGGTGTTTCAACTCCAATAATCAGTAATTGCGTCATAGCATTTAATAATGCTACGACTGGCGGAGGCGGAATTGATAATTTTGGGGTTTCAGGTAACGCTAGTCCAACAATTACAAACTGTGTTATTTATGAAAATACAGCCTCTCAAAGAGCTGGAGGAATGTACTGTTGGGGTGGAAATAACGGAAATGCGAATCCAGTTGTACTTAATACAGTTTTTGTAAACAATAGGGCTTTCGACGGTGGTGCACTTGTTTCGGATAGATTAAATACCAGTAGTGGTAGTTCTGGAAACAGCAATCCGAGTTTTAAAAACTGTGTTTTCTGGGGGAATGCAACCACTGGTGGTTTAGGTCCTCAGTTTTTTATTTTAGGAAATGCCACTGTAACTACTACTTACACCGATATTGATTTAACAAACCAAAACGCACCTCATTTACTTACCGGAGCGACGACGGGAAATATAAACAGTAATCCTTCTTTTGTAAACATTGCTTTAGGTATTGGAGCAGATGGTAAATGGCTAACGACTGACGACGGATTGCAACTAAACAGTGCATCTTCCCCGTGCTATAATACGGGTAATAATACTGGAGTTTCTTCAACGGATATTTTAAATTTTAATAGAATAATAGATGGAATTGTCGATATGGGTGCCTATGAATTTGACGCTTTGTTGTCTATTGATTATTTGAATTTTAATCAGGAAGTTATTTTGTATCCAAACCCAACAAACGAAAGCTTGTGTTTTTCTGGTCTAGAATCTACTTCTAATCAAATAAAAATCATAAATCAGTTGGGAAAAGTGGTTATAGATAGTAAGATTACAAACGAATTAAATGTAAGTAATTTACCCAAAGGAACTTATATTTTATTATTAAATACAGTTCGTGGTACACTTACAAGAAAATTTATAAAAGAATAAAAAGAAATTACTAAAAAAATAACCCTCAGTTCTTGAACGAACGAACTAGCTGTTTAATCAAATTAAAAACGGCTTGTCAAATAATTTGACAAGCCGTTTTTAATTAATTTATAAAACTATTACCAAATCCTCACTCGATTCTCTGGTTTTACAAATAGTTTGTCTCCTTCTTTAATATCAAAAGCTTTATAAAAAGCATCTAGGTTTGTAAGTGGTACGTAAGCTCTATACATTCCTGGCGAATGCGGATCGGTTTTCACTTGATTTTTAATCGCTTCATCTCTCATTTTCGATCTCCAAATGGTTGCCCAAGAAATAAATAATCTTTGTTCTGGCGTGTATCCATCTATAAGTCCTGGATTTCCGTTTTGTTTCAAATACAATTGAAGACCATCGTAAGCAGCGTTTATTCCTCCTAAATCTCCAATGTTTTCACCCAATGTAAATTTACCATCTACGTGAGTTCCTGGCAAAGGTTCTAAAGCGCTATATTCGTCTGCTAATGCACCGCCAAGCCCTGTAAATTGTTTCAAATCGTCTTCTGTCCACCAGTCAACTAAGTTTCCGTCGGCATTATATCTTGCTCCCGAATCATCGAATCCGTGAGAAATTTCATGACCTATTACTGCTCCTATTCCGCCATAATTTACTGCTTCGTCGGCTTTATAATCATAAAAAGGGGCTTGCAAAATTGCTGCTGGAAAAACAATCTCGTTATATGCAGGATTGTAGTATGCATTTACTGTTTGTGGAGACATTCCCCATGTTGTTTTGTCAACTGGTTTTTTTAGGTCTGCTATATTTTCAGAGAAATTCCAACGGGAAACATTTTTTATGTTTTCATAATAAGTTCCGCCTTCTGCTAATGGTTTTACCGTTAGTTTAGAATAATCTTTCCATTTGTCGGGATAACCAATTTTTATGGTTACTTTATGTAATTTTTCGACAGCTTTTTTCTTAGTTTCGGCAGACATCCACGTTAAATTGTTTATTCTGTTTTCGTAAGCCAAAATAACATTTGCTATCATTGCTTTTGCCTTAACTTTAGCTTCGGCAGGGAATTTTTTCTCAACATATAATTTACCTAAAGCTTCACCAACAGTTCCGTTTACAACTTGTAATGCTCTTTCGTTTCTAGGACGTTGTTTTTTTGCACCTTGCAACGTTTTGCTGTAAAATTCCCAATTTGCAGTTTCAATTTCATCCGTTAATAATCCTGTCGATTTACGTAACAAGGTCCAACGCATATAGGCTTTTAAGTCGTCTATATTACTGTCTTTAAAAATAGTTTCAAGAGCTGTAACATATTTTGGTTGAGAAACTATAATAGATTCTAAATTAGTAATCCCAATACCATCTAGATATTTTTTCCAGTTTATAGATGGTGTTAGTTTTTGCAATTCGGCAACCGTCATGGGATTATATGATTTTCTATCATCACGAAGTTCCACTCTGTCTAATCTTGGTTTTGACATAGCAATTTCTAGAGCCAAAATTTTATCGGCTTCTATTTTTGCCTGCTCTGGTTTTGTGCCTAAAAATTGTAACATTCTCGCTACGTGAAGTACATATTTATCACGTTTTTCTTTCGAATCTTTATCATCAGAAACATAATAATCCCTATCTGGCAAACCCAAACTTCCAAGTCCTAAATAAACTACGTTTTTATTACTGTCTTTTGCATCGGCTCCAACGCCAACGCCGTAAAAACCGATTCCGCCAATAGGTTCCATTTCAATCAATAAATTATTTACATCTTGACTGGTTTTTATTGCATCAATTTTTACTAAATATGGTTTAATAGGTTTTATTCCAAGCTTGTTTCTTGAAATGGTATCCATATAAGTTTGGTAAACGCTTACTGATTTGGCTTGGTCTGATTTTGGATCTAGTTTTTTGTCCGCTGCCGCTTCTTTCAAAATGGCTAAAGCGTCTTTATCGGTATTTTGGCGCAATTCATCAAAACTTCCCCAACGGGTTTTGTCTGCTGGAATTTCTGTTTTGTCATACCAAGTCCCATTTACAAAACGAAAGAAATCATTTCCGGGTTTTACATTTTTATCCATAAAATCTAAATTGATTCCTGGATTTTTTGGCTTGCTACTTACTTGGGCGTTACCAACCAAACTGGTTAGTGAAAAGACCGCTAATGAACCAGCGGTTATAAGAGTTTTTTTCATAGTTAATTTTTTATTATTCTTTTTACTGTACTTTGTCCTTCCGATGATATTTTTACAAAATAAATACCGTTTGAAACATTTTTCATATCTAATACAGCTTGTGAGTTTGCGTTTGAAAAATTATTTACTGACAATACAACTTTGCCCGTAACATCATAAACATCAATCTTATTGATAGCTTTATTTCCTGTAGAAACAGTAAACAATCCTGTTGATGGATTTGGATAAATGGCAATGTTTCTCAATTCGAAATCTTGATTAGATAATGTTCCGTCTATAATAAAATTATCTACCACAGCTCCCAACTGATTTGCTCCACCATCTGAATGAAAAACGATTCTAAAAATAACATTCGGCTGACCTATTAAACTATTTAAAGGATAAAAATATTCAGTTAGCGTAGTATTTGTTCCTAACCATTGCGCTCCTGGACAGTTTTCGCAATCTACTCCGGAAGTTGCTGGTGTTCTATTACTATTGTACCAATTTGCTCCCTGTGTTCCTAAAACAGTCCAAGTTTGTCCCATATTTGTAGAATATTGAACGTAAACAAGATCGAAATCTGGTTCTAAATCGAAAGCCAATTTGAATTTAATTTGAGGATTCACTGCGTTAGTCAAGTCATAACACTGAGAAAACAAGTAAGACTTAGTACTATCTGGATAATTTCCTGTAAAATTGGTTGTATAAACGTTGTTTCCTGGAGTTGCTAAAACACCATTTGTGTTTATCCCTCTTTTCCATTGGCTAGAAGTAACACCATCGTTAAAAGTTAATAGTTCAGAAGCAACGGTTTCAAATGTATTTAAAACACCAATTGTTCCAGGGTTATTAATATATAATTGGGTAATTCCTTTGTTGTTATCTGAATAAGCATCGGCAGTGATTGTCGAAGTAATATTTAAATTATAAGCTCCTCTTGTACTTATTGTAAAACTTGGAATACTAATTATTTGTGAAGCTCCAGTGGCAATACTTCCTGTCCAAGTATAGTTTTGTGGTGTTCCGTTATAATCATAAGTTATATTTACTGATGAGATAGGATTTGTTCCATTGTTTTTTACAGTTATTTGAGGTGAAACCAAACCACCACAATTAATATCCACTGATGGATTTATAGATAGTAATGCAATGTCATTCGTAGGAACTTCGACAGGAATTGATGCTTGCCAAATACCACGACCATAAGTTGCAGCAACAATTTTTCCTTCTTCTAAATTTATTTCTAAATCGGTAACCGAAACGTTAGGTAAATTAGTCTCGAATGGCTCCCATTGTGTCATCGAATCATCTCTGTAATAAACCCCTAAACTTGTCCCTAAATATAATGGATTTAAAGAATTTCTTCCTTGGTGTCTTATTACGTTTTTCCCAATTGCAGGTAAATTTGTAGAGAATGAAGCAAAAGTCGTTCCTCCGTTTATTGATTTTAATGCCAATCCTCCAGTTCCTGAAGTGGTAAGATATACGATGCTATTGTTTGAATAATTTACACAAATTGAGGTAATAGTTGCAGCAGCTGTATATGCAAGTGCAAATGTCACTCCTTTATTTGTACTTTTATATAATCGTGTTCCATTTGACACATACATAATATTATCATTACTTGGATCGACATAAACTAGCTCTATATCTCCTGTTCCAACTGTTCCTGAACTTTGTTGTGTCCATGTTACTCCATTCAATATATATAATCTAGAATAACCCGCAAAAACTTCTCCAAGACTATTTATAGCCATTGGTGTTACCCAATTTCCGCCATCATCGCCTGTACCAGTTTCTGCCGCAGGAGCAGCAACGCCAGAACCTAGTGAATTTCCTGCATCAGTACTTATATACATACTCCCTCCAAACTGTATAAAGCCATAATATTTACCGCTATTGTTTGGGTCTACTCCTGTATCCATACCATCAGCACCATAATAATTTTTCCAACCATTATTACTAAAGGCATGACCACCATTATCTTGCAATCCGCCCACCATATTTCCTGCCGATTGTTTAGAAACTGCCACTTTATAAAACTGGCTAATTTGAAGCCCCGCTGTTAAACTTGCGAAATTTGTTCCAGAATTACTTGATTTGTATATTCCTCCATCGGTTCCTGCATAAAGGTTGCTTCCAAAGCATTTTAAAAAGTGAATGTCTGCATGGGAGTATGAAGCACTTGTTGGAGCATTCCAATTATTAACTTTGGTCATAGTTGTTCCCCCATCGACAGATTTCCAAATATTTAAGCAACCTGTATAAATTTCATTAGCATTTGTTGTAGATACTGCGAATGCCAGATCATACCACGATTGAGTAGATTCAAACACATCGGTAGTTGATGTTGTTTTTGTCCAATTCGTTCCATCATTAATAGAGCGATAAATTCCTTGAAAGCCACCACCTGTTGTTGCACTTAAAATATAAATGTAATTTGCGTTTGCTGCCGTAACATCTAGTAATAGCCTTCCAGAACTAGCTGGTAAACCTGTAGTTATTTGTGTAAATGAAGTGCCCGTATTAGTAGATTTATAAAAACTAGTATTACTTACTGCATAAACATTAGTTGGGTCGGTTGGTTTAAGTCTTATGGCTCCTTGATGGAAACTTCCCGCTTGTACATTTGTCCAACTTGTACCACCATTTATGGTTTTCCAAATACCTGAATCGGTAGCACACCACAAGATTTGATTATTTGTTGGGTGTATTACTAAATCTCCAGCACTAGTTACTCCTGACATTGCGCCAGTAACAGTCCATGTTGTTCCTCCATCGGTAGATTTGTAAACGCCAACAAAAGCAGTATCTCCAGCGTCCTTATCGCCAGTGGCAATATATATTGTGTTTGAACTAGAATAATCGACTGCAATTCCCGAAACTCCTATTTGTGGTAAATTATCTGTAAGTGGTGTCCAAGTAACTCCAACATCTGTCGATTTCCAAATCCCTCCTGCTGGTGAACCAACATATATTGTATTTGGGTTTGATGGGTCAACACAAACTTCTTGAACTCGCCCTTGTCCAGATGACCAAGAACCAGTGTTTGTGTGAGTAAATGGACCTACTGGAGTCCAGTTACTAACAGGTAAACTCAAAGCAGATTTGTTAGTTTTTGATTGCTTTTTTGATTCCCAAGCCGACATAAATTCTTCAGGAGAAATTATTTTTCCGTCTTCTTTAACTAGATTTTCCCAATAGTTTTCCCAACGTTTAAAAGGTTTATAACCACTTCCTTTTTTAGAAAAATCTTTATCTTTCCAATAGGATTCAAACGAATTTACTAATTCATCGTAAGTAGGTTCTTGGTTTTTTTGTGAAATTTTGCTTTTCATCCAAGGCGCACTCGAATTAAACTGCGCATTTCCTTTAATAAAAAAAGATAATGCAACAAGTAGGTAAATTTTTTTCATTTTGTTGTGTTTTTTGTCAAAAATAGTGAGTTTTTTTCATTTCCCTGTTTTTTTAACAATGATTTTAAAATTGCTTTAATA
>NZ_JAYWDT010000159.1:0-3335 GCF_043779715.1 Flavobacterium sp. | reverse complement strand
AAAAAGATCAAATAAAAACATTAAAGAAAATCTATTCAAAAGAAACCATTACTGAAGCAGATTTAGTAGAGTATAAAAAAAATGCTATAAAATATGGTGATGTAGCTATTGAAGAGGAAGATAAAGTTTATTCCGAATTTTATAAATCCATGTTACCTATTTTAGAAATAAATGCTTTGGGAGCCAATGTAACTTCAATGCAAAAATCCAATTTTATAAATATGGAAACCATTTCTGACATATCTTCAGGACTAAATACAACTTTAGATTTCGAAAATAAAACAGGAAATAAGCTTTATACGGATAAAATTAATGAAACAATAAAAAACTTTAAACCCATATTTTGGGAATATGTTGTTGCATTAGATGGTCAAAAAAAATATAAAGAAGTTTCTCAAGCGGCGTATTTAATTTATCAATTAGATAAAAAAGATTTAGAAAGACTTTATGTTGCTGCTGAATATGCTTTTAGAGCTCAAGAATATGACAGAGCAATTAAATATTATAGTGAGTTGAATGCACTAAAATATACAGGTGAAGCAACAACTTATGTAGCAAAGAACAAGGCAAATGACGAATACAACTCTTTTAGTTCACTCACAGAAAGAGATATTGCAGTAAAAATTGGAACACACACAGATCCTAAAGTAGAAAAAACTCCATCTAGAAGAGGAGATATTTACAAGAATATTCTTGAATCATATATTGGAAAAAATGATATTCCAAATGCAAAAAAAGCTATTACAGATGCTAGACTTGCAAATCCTGACGATACAAACCTAATAATGGCAGAAGCAAATTTGTATTTAAAAACGGAAGATTTTGAAATGTATAAAAAATTAATTTCTGAAGTTTTAGCTAAAAACCCAAATGATGCCGATTTATTTTTTAATTTAGGTGTTATTTCTTCAAAATCTAAAGATGGTCAAGCTGAAGCCGAAAAAAATTACATAAAAGCAATACAAATTGATCCAAAATATAGAAATGCTTACATTAATCTTGCAGTTTTAAAGTTAGATGGAGATACTAAAATTCTAGATCAAATGAATAAATTAGGTACTTCACCAGCAGATGAGAAAAAATACCAAGCCTTACGACTTAAGAGACAAGATTTACTAAAAGGTGCGTTACCTTATTTAGAAAAAGCAGAAGAGCTTTTCACAGGTGATGCAGATATAAAATCGACATTACTTAATGTTTATAATGCGCTTGATATGACCGAAAAAGCAAAAGCATTAAAAGCAAAAAAATAATTAAAAATACTCCATAAAAAATACCCCAAAAAGCGTCTAACTTCTTGGGGTATTTTTTATGGAGTATTTTTAATAGTAAAAATATTTTCTTATTTCACTGCAATCATCGATATTTCAATGTTTACATTTTTAGGTAAACAAGAAACTTGTACAGTCTCTCTTGCAGGTGCAGTTTCTTCGGTAAAATATTTTCCGTAAACAACATTTATTCTTGCAAAATCTCCCATATTCATTATAAAAATGGTGACTTTTATTACATTATCAAAAGTCATATTAGCTGCTTCAAGAACCGCTTTTAGGTTTTTCATAACTTGCTCGGTTTCTACTTCAATGTTATCTAAAACTAGATCTCCTGTGGCAGGATTTATAGCCACTTGTCCAGAAGTATATAAAGTATTCCCGCTTAAAATTGCTTGATTGTATGGGCCAATAGGAGCAGGGGCTTTATCTGTAAAAATTATTTTTTTCATTTGTAATATTTTAAATCTAAAATTAAAGCGTTTTGTCTTGTGTATTGCGTTTATCCCACTTAATATCGCTTAATACAGAAGAACTAATTCCTATAAAGAAATACCATGAAGCTTGGTTACCCAGCGGCATCCAATTAAAATCCATTCGCCAGCTTAATAAATCTCGTTCGAAACGCAATTGGGTATAAGTAACGCCTTTTTGTACAAAATCGTAACCAGACGAAACTCCAGCTTTCCATTTGGGTGTTATATCTATATTTCCAGAAAACATAAGTGAACTATTTGCTATTTTTCTCTCTCGATTGTTATTGTCGTAAGTTAGTGAGTAAGCTAGTTTTAAATCCCAAGGTATTTCAGCATTAAAAAACCCGGAAAACTTGTCTTCTTCGTCATCTTTTTCAAATTGACTTTCATTACGGTTACTAAAATCGGTGGTTTTACCGAATAAATCATCTTCCCGTCCTCCGTTTTGTAATCCTTTATTATTAAATGAATCGTCTTTCTTTTTTTCTACTTTTTTACTAGATAAGGAATAATTAAGTGTCATGTTTGCACTTGTTAGCCTAAAAAGACTTCCATTATTGTCTATGTTATAGATATTTAATGCTTTTCCGTTTGCATCTATCGCATAAGGATTTAAAGTTGCACCAAAATTAACATTCATCTTCTCTTTAAACAAACTTGTTCCGCCACTAACTCTAACAGGTTGCCAAGCTTGCGTTCCTTTTTCGGCACTCATATTATATCCTGTAGAAAATTGAAGGTTATTAAGTAACATGATCTTCTTTGGTTCTACTTTTGTAGAATCCCGATCTCTTACTTTAGCTTCGAAAATATTGTTTAATGAGAAACTTAAAACATTAGAAAAATTCTTGTCTGGTGCTCCAAAAATTCCTTTTTCAAAACGAGTATAATCTGCCATTTTTCCACTTCCATCAATGGCATAGGTATCATAATACTTTTCGAAACTTGGTCTATAATTATATCCTACATTTGGTGTCATAACGTGACGAATAGCTTGAATTTTTTTGTCTTTACTTATGTTAAAAGTTCCGTAAATTGTAGTTCCTAATCCTGCATTAAAATTATAGGTTCTAAAGGCATCGAAACCATTATTTACAGTTTCATCGACCACGTTGGTTACTGCATTATATTTTTTATCGATTGTTTTTAAATACCATGTTTCGATATAATTTGCTGAAGTTGATACGTTTAAATATTTTAAAACTTTAAAATTGGTACTTAATGGAATCGTGTGTTGCATACCATTTTTTGCATCACGAAACATTTGAGGTTTAAAAAATAAAGAATCGACTGTTTGTATTTCGTTTCTTGCGGATAAATTATAAGTAAGGTTAATGTTTTTTATGAAACCTTTTTTAGAATCTTCTTTTTTAGCAAAAGGATACATTCTATCTAAACTTGCCGTTAGTGTTGGCAAAGTCATATTTATTTGTCCTGTATTTGTATTTTGGCTATGGTTTGCAGTAATGGCAATATTGGCTTGCGGAACGGTGTTGAATGTTTTCGAATAATTTATAGATGAACTTAAAGTATTGTTTAACGAAGCTGAATTATTTATTTGATTAAATGAGCTTTTGAAATATTTTTG
>NZ_JAYWDT010000158.1:0-16619 GCF_043779715.1 Flavobacterium sp. | reverse complement strand
AGAACGACATGGGATTTTTTTTATATTAATTAATTACTATTTTAAAGTAAAACTAGTTTTAGAAATTAATTCGGCTTTATCGAAAATATTTACAAAATAAGAACCGCTTTGAATGTCATTAACTGGTAAATCTTTTTCAACTTTAACCGTTTTATTTTCATATTTCACAGCGGTTACAAAACTATAAGTTAACGATTTTTCGCCAAACGTTTCCGTTTTTTTGTCTCCTAAAACATTACTTTTACTATCTATTACTTGAACATAATAGGTTTTATCTCCAGATTTTGCGATTTGATTTTCGGCAATCATAAAACTAATTTTTAAAACATCAGCTCGACTAGCCTTGTCAGTAGAAATTTGCTTTCCTGAACTTTTTTGCCTTACAGCCGATGATTGCAAATTCAGTACCGAAAGTTTCGATCCTTTCTCGATTGTATTTGCCATTTTAAAATTCTGTTCCACTAGCGTATCCGCATATTTTCTAGATTCACCAAGAACAACAGCCGTACTATCACGTTGCACTGTTAGTTTCGCATTTTCTTTTTTAAGTACATCAACCTGTTTCATCAAAAGCGCAACATTACCTCTTAATGTTTTGGCTTCGGTTTTAAATCTTGACATTGAAGCAACATCTCCTTTAGATTTTTCTACATCGGCCATTAGTTGCTGAATTTTATCTCTTTCGGCAATTAATTCGTCAGACAAAGTAGTATTTGATGATATTGCAGCATTAAGAGAATCTTTTTGAACCATTAAATCTTTAAGAACAGCATCTTTCTCGCTAATTAAAACATTTTCAACAGCTTTAGAATCATTGGTAATCTTATACACATACCATAGACTTCCTAATAAAAGCAAGGCTAATATTGCAATAATGGCTTTAAGACCTGAGTTGTTACTCTTTTTATTTGTTATACTTTCCATTTTGTAAACTTGGTTTTTTGAGGTTAATTAATTTATAGGTGCAATTTATATTATTATTCTGTAACTTCTAACGCAAGTTTAAAAAAAATAGTATTTTTGATTCATCATAATTTCTAATATGGAAAATTTAATACGTTTCAAACTATCTGATTTAGCAAAAATTACAAATTTCAGAAATGGAGAAGTAAAGTTTGGCGAAAAAATGATCACATTACCTAAAGATGAGAACATTACAGAATTCATTACCAACAGTGAAGCAAAATATGTCATTTTAGGAATACCTGAAGATGTAGGAATTAGAGCAAATTTAGGCCGATCTGGAGCAAATTCAGCTTGGGATAGTGCAATGCAAAGTATTGCAAACATTCAGCACAATAGGTTTTGTAAAGGAAATTCGGTTTTAATATTAGGTCAAGTAGATGTTTCGCAAGAAATGGATTTGGCAAAATATTTAGACGAAACGAAACCCGAAGACCGAAAACAACTGTTTAAAATTGTCGAGCAAATAGACAAAGAAGTTTCACACATTATTTTTTCGATTATAAAAGCTGGAAAAATACCCATTATTATAGGTGGCGGACATAATAATTCCTACGGAAACATAAAAGGAACGGCTCTCGCCAAAGGAAAAGCCATAAACGCTATCAATTTTGATGCCCATTCCGATTTTAGAATCCTAGAAGGAAGACACAGTGGTAACGGGTTTTCTTATGCTTTTGACGAAGGTTTTCTTAAAAAATATTTCATTTTCGGATTACACGAAAGTTACACTTCAAAAAGTGTTTTAGATGCTATAAAAAAATTAGATGATCGAGTAAGATATAACACTTACGACGAAATTAAGATTCGTCACCAGAAATATTTCGAACAAGAAATGATTCAAGCTTTAGATTTCATCAAAAATGATTTTTTTGGTATCGAAATCGATTTAGATGCTATTCCTAATATTGCTTCGAGTGCCATGACATTAAGTGGTTTTTCGGTCGAAGAGTTAAGACAATTTATCTATTATTTTGGTAAAAACCAGAATGCAAGCTATATTCATATTTGCGAAGGCGCACCATCACTTGGCGAGGAAAAAAATAGCCACCTAATAGGAAAACTTATTGGTTATCTTGTTACCGATTTTATAAAAGGTAATTCTCAAGCATAATTTGGTTATTTGTGGATTTGGTTATTTGGTTATTTGGTTAACCGTTTAATTGATTAACCAAATAAACAGTTAACCAAATAAACAAATAACCTATCTTTGCAAAAATTAAAATATGTTATTCGAAGATTTATCATTATCAAAAAGTATACAAAGAGCCGTTTTTGAAGAAGGTTACCTTAGCGCAACTCCTATTCAAGAACAATCTATCCCAATTATATTAGCAGGACAAGACTTAATAGGTTGCGCACAAACAGGAACAGGAAAAACAGCCGCATTTGCTATTCCTATCATTCATAATTTACACAGAATTGTAGGTTCATCAAAAAAAGAAAAACTAATTCGCACGCTTGTTGTTACGCCTACTCGTGAGCTGGCTGTACAAATAGGTGAAAGTTTCGATACTTACGGGAAATATACCAACTTAAAACAGCTAACTATTTTTGGTGGTGTATCTCAAAACCCTCAAGTAGATCAACTAAAAAGTGGTGTCGATATTCTAATTGCAACACCCGGAAGATTACTAGATTTACACAAACAAGGGTTTATAAATTTAGACCACATGCATCATTTAGTCCTTGACGAAGCTGACCAAATGCTAGACATGGGATTTATAAACGATGTAAAAAAAATTGTAAAACTAACACCTAAAAACCGTCAGACTTTACTATTCTCGGCAACAATGCCAATAGCTATTCGCGAACTTGCCGAAATGTTTCTTACAGATCCTGCAACCGTACAAGTAGCACCCGTTTCATCAACCATAGAAACGGTAGACCAACGCTTGTATTATGTAGACAAAGCTGACAAAAGACAATTGTTATATCATATTATTAAAGAAGAAAAACTGAGTAATATTCTTGTTTTTTCGAGAACAAAACATGGTGCCGATAATATTGCCAAAGCATTAAAAAAGCAAGGATTAAATGCCGAAGCCATTCACGGAGACAAATCTCAAAATGCAAGACAAAGGGCTTTAGATAATTTTAAAAACAAAGAATGTGATATTCTTGTTGCCACAGATATTGCTGCTCGTGGTATTGATATCGAGTTTTTACCTTATGTGATTAATTTTGATTTGCCCAATATTCCAGAAACTTATGTGCACCGAATAGGAAGAACAGGTCGTGCTGGTCGTGAAGGAATGGCTATTTCTTTTTGTGGAAAAGACGAAGAAGGTTATTGGAAAGATATTATAAAACTTACTAAAGCCAAAGTTACCACTATAGAAGAACATCCTTTCCCTTGGAAAAAAGGTTCGGAAGAAGCTACGAAAGTTCACAGTTCTAACAGAAGTGGCGAAAAAGAAAAATCTAGAAAATCTGACGCTTCAAAGAAAAATAAGAAACGCTGGTATTAATACAAATAAAAAAATGCTTTAGTTGGGGAACTAAAGCATTTTTTCTTAACAATCAAACAAACTAAAAAACAAACTATCTTTTTACGAAGTGATTCGTACTTTTTCTAATAAAAATTAAAACTCATTACTAAGTTTCAACAGTACAATACTAGAACAAATTCGACAAAGTGCCAAATAAAATCGATAAAACGTATTTATTTTGTTAATTTATAATTATAATCTTACAATTAAGGAGCTAATCTTTCTATCTTCCAAGAAAAATCAGTATTTAATTTATAACGGATTCTGTCATGCAAACGGTTAGGACGACCTTGCCAAAATTCAATTTCCTGTGGTTCAACAATATAACCTCCCCAATTTTTAGGTCGAAGGATTTCTTTTCCAATACAGTCAGCTTCTAATTGTTTTAGTTTTTCTTCTAGGACTGTTCTTGATGCTATTACTTCGCTTTGGTTAGATACAATTGCGCCTAATTTGCTTCCGTCTGGTCTAGATTCGAAGTAACCATCGGAAAGATTCTCAGCAATTTTTCTAACTTTTCCTTTTATAATAATTTGACGTTCGAGCGAATGCCAAAAAAAAGACAAACATACGTTTGGATTATTTGTAATTGCTTTACCTTTTTCGGAATCATAGTTAGAATAAAAAATAAATCCTTCGTAAGTAAACTGCTTCAAAAGTACGACTCTAGCTTTAGGAAAACCATCTAAACCAATGGTTGAAATAGTCATTGCATTTACTTCTTCAACTCCTCCAAAATCTTCCACTTCATGAAACCATTTCTTAAAAAGCATCATAGGATCTTCTGGAATATTCGTTTCCAACAACTCACTTTTTTCGTATGATTTTCTGTAATTACTTAAATCTTCCATTTTGCTGGTTATTTATAGATTCAGTTATTTGTGGATTTGGTTATTCGAATAACCAAATCCACAAATAACCGAACAAACATTTATATTATAATTCAAAAACTTTACCATCATCACCCAACAATGTATTCTCGAAAATTGTTTGCGCTTCTTCCTTAAACAACTTTATCGATTCGTATCTAGTCGAGTAATGCCCTAAAATAAGTTGTTTACAATTGGCTTGCAATGCAATTCTAGCTGCTTCTTTAGCGGTTGAGTGCATTGTTTTTCTAGCTAATTCCGCTTCCGTTTCTAGAAAAGTAGTTTCGTGATACAAAACATCTACATTTTTAATTATGGGAATAATCGACTCATTGTATATTGTATCTGAACAAAATGCATAACTTTTGGGTACTTCTGGATCGAATGTTAATTCGGAATTGGGAATTACACGTCCGTCTTCTAAAATGATGTCTTTTCCGTTTTTTATATTCTGAAAATAACAGGTTTCAATTTCGTAATTCTGAACCGCATTTACATTTAATTTGCGTTCTTTTATCTTTTCTTGAAACAAAAATCCATTAGTGTAAACCCTGTGTTTTAGTGGTATTGTTTTTACAATTACTTTATCATCTTCAAAAATAATTTCAGATTCGGTGCTAGTAAGTTCTACAAAATGTAACTCATATTGTGGCCAAGAATTAGATAATTTTAACTGTAATTTTATAACTTCTTGAATTCCTTTTGGACCATAAACTGTTAAATCATTATTTCTATTTAACAAGTTGAAAGTCGAAATTAATCCTATTAATCCATAAAAATGGTCGCCATGCAAATGGGAAATAAAAATATGGTTTATCGCCGAAAACTTAATTTTATTCTTACGCAATTGCACTTGAGTTCCCTCGCCACAATCTATTAAAAATAATCTATTTCTTATTTCTAATACTTGCGAAGTTGGATTTGTAAATGTTCTTGGCGTGGCTGCATAACAACCTAATATGGTAAGATTCATTAGTTTTTTCCCTTTCTGCGATTGCGCTCGGTTTTTATTAATAGCAATTCACGACTGGTTTGTCCTGCTACTGAAGTATTTTCTTCGGCACGACGAATTAAGTATGGCATCACATCTTTTACAGGACCAAAAGGCAAATATTTGGCTACATTATAGCCTTCATTTGCTAAATTATAACTTATGTTATCGCTCATTCCGTATAACTGTCCGAACCAAAGTCTAGCATCGTTTTTAGAAATGTTTTTTTCTTGCATTTTTTCCATTAATGTATAAGAACTCAATTCGTTGTGAGTACCTGCAAAAATGGCCATTTTATCAATATTATTAATCATATAAGAAACCGCCGCATCAAAATTATCATCGGTTGCTTGTTTCGATTCACAAATAGGAGATTTATAGCCTTTCTCTTCGGCACGTTTGTTTTCTTTTTCCATATAAGCGCCACGCACGAGCTTCATTCCTATATAAAAGCCTTCCGTTTTTGCTTGTTCATGCAGTTTTTTAAGGTAATCCAATCTATCCCAACGATACATTTGTAACGTATTATAAACAATCGGTTTTTGCTTATTATATTTTTGCATCATTCTGGCAACTAGTTCGTCGGCAGCATCTTGCATCCAACTTTCTTCACCGTCAATTAGTAACGAAATATCGTTTTCAAAAGCTTTTTTACATACTTTTTCAAATCGCTCTTCTACCCTATTCCATTCTTCTTGTTCTGCTTCGGTTAGTGTTTGTCCTTCTCCTAGTTTTTCATACAATTCAAATCGTCCGAAACCTGTTGGTTTAAAAACTGCAAACGGAATGGCTCTTTTTTCTTTAGCAAAATCGATGATTTTCAAGGTCATATTCATTGCATCATCAAAATGTGCTTCATCTTCTTTACCTTCTACCGAATAATCTAAAACCGAAGAAACACCTTTGGTAAACATTTTATCGACCACAGGAATACAATCATCTTCGGAGATTCCGCCACAAAAATGATCGAAAACTGTTGCACGAATTAATCCTTCAACAGGCAAATTAGCATTTAACGCAAAATTTGTAACCGCAGTTCCTATTCTAACTAATGGCTGAACGGCAATCATTTTAAACAAAAAATAAGCTCTATCTAGCTCGGTATCACTTTTTAAAGAAAAAGCATTCTGGGTATTATCGAAAATTTTATCCATATAAATAATAATGTTATGCAAATATAATATAGTAGCGTATTTTTTTATGCAAATTTTACTTTATTTTGCAGAACAAATAAAATAATACAAGCCATCATGGTTTCAATAGTTTCAAACGGGTATTCAATACATTTTAGCCAAGGCGGTTATGATTTTTTAAATCGTAATATTAAAGAGAATAATTACTCGAAAATTTTTGTTTTAGTCGATGAAAATTCAAACGAACATTGTCTTCCGCAATTATTACCAATTATTGAAACTCAATCTGAAATAGAAATTATAGAACTCGAATCGGGCGAAGAAAACAAAACTATTGAAACTTGTGTTCAAATTTGGAACGTTTTAATCGAATTAGGTGCCGATAGAAAAAGTTTAATTATCAATCTTGGTGGTGGTGTAATTACAGATATGGGAGGATTTATTGCGTCAACTTTCAAACGTGGTATTCCTTTTGTAAATATTCCTACGACTTTACTATCGATGGTTGATGCATCAGTTGGAGGAAAAAATGGTGTAGATTTAGGTGGATTAAAAAACCAGATTGGAACCATAACAAATCCAGAAATGGTCATTATAGATTCTAACTTTTTAGAATCACTTCCCCAAAATCAGATGCGTTCTGGTCTTGCCGAAATGTTAAAACACGGGCTAATTGCTAAAAAATCTCATTGGGAAAAATTTAAAAATCTAAAAGAGATAAATTTTGATGATTTTGATGATTTAATTTTTGAATCCGTAAGTATAAAAAGTGATATTGTAACCCAAGATCCAACCGAAAATGGTATTAGAAAAGCCTTAAATTTTGGTCATACTTTAGGTCACGCTATCGAAACTTACTTTTTAGAAAATCCTGACAAAACAAATTTGCTTCATGGAGAAGCCATTGTTGCCGGAATGATATTAGAAAGTTACATCTCGTTACAACAAAAGCTAATTTCCGAAAATGAATATGCTGAAATAAAATCGACGCTAAATCACATTTTCGACAAGATTATTATTGGAGAAAGTGAGCAAGAAAATATCATCGGATTACTCATTCATGACAAGAAAAATGAGTACGGAAAAGTACAATTTGCACTTTTAGATGGCATCGGAAAAATAAAAATAAATCAAGTTGCTGATAACGAAACAATTATCGATTCTTTTTTAGATTATAAAAATTAAAGAATTTTTAATAATATATATATTATCACATTAATATTTTTTTAAATTTGTGCCATGAATAACGGCTGTAAAGACACTAATAACAATCTATCTCGAAAACCTAATATTGGTTTTATAAATTCTGTTTTAAGAAAACGGAAAGCTTTGTTGGCTTTATTTTCGATAAATTCATTTAGACAGAACGAATTAGAAATAATTTTTGCAAATATTCGAGTTTGATTCAAAAGTATCTTATTTTTTTATACTTTTAATCTCTTAAATCTCTGATAAATAAATGAATACAAAATATTCTGACTTAATAAATCAAACATATTACTTCCCACAAGAAGAATTTACTCTTGCAAAAGACAATCTCGAGTTTCATAAAATCGATTTAATGAAACTGGTTGAACAATACGGAACACCATTAAAGTTCACTTACTTACCACAAATTTCTAGCAACATAAAAAGAGCCAAAGGCTGGTTTAGGAATGCAATGGAAAAAAACAATTACGAAGGTAAATATTACTATTGTTATTGTACAAAAAGCTCTCATTTTGAATACGTTATGAATGAAGCTTTCAAAAACAACATTCATATAGAAACTTCTTCCGCTTTCGACATAAATATTGTTGAAAATTTATTACAAAACGGAAAAATAAACAAAAGCACTTATGTGATTTGTAATGGTTTTAAACGTGATCAATACATTGAAAACATTGCTAGAATTATCAATAATGGACATAAAAACACCATTCCAATTATCGATAATTATGAAGAGTTAGATTTGCTTCAGGCGGAAATAAAAGGAAAATTCAAAATTGGAATCCGTATTGCTGCCGAAGAAGAACCAAAATTTGAGTTTTATACTTCTCGTTTGGGGATTGGATATAAGAATATCGTTCAGTTTTATAAAAAACAAATTCAGGAAAATGATAAATTAGAGCTAAAAATGCTTCACTTTTTTATCAATACAGGAATAAATGATAATGCCTATTATTGGAATGAATTGGTCAAATGTATCAAAGTTTACATTTCACTAAAAAAAGAATGTCCAACATTAGACGGACTAAATATTGGTGGCGGATTCCCTATCAAAAACTCATTGGCTTTCGAGTATGATTACCAATATATGATTGACGAAATCATCAATCAAATAAAAATTGCTTGTGATGAAGCAGAGGTTGATGTACCCAATATTTTTACTGAATTTGGATCCTTTACAGTAGGAGAAAGCGGCGGAGCAATTTATCAGGTTCTGTATCAAAAACAACAAAATGATAGAGAAAAATGGAATATGATCGATTCCTCGTTCATTACTACATTACCAGATACTTGGGCGATAAACAAGCGTTTTATTATGCTAGCCATAAACCGCTGGAACGACCAGTACGAAAGGGTTTTACTCGGAGGAATGACTTGCGATAGCGACGATTATTACAACTCAGAGCAAAATATGAATGCCATATATTTGCCAAAATACAATAAAGAAAAACCATTATATATTGGCTTCTTTAACACTGGCGCATACCAAGAAACAATAGGCGGTTACGGCGGTTTACACCACTGTTTAATACCGCAACCCAAACATATTTTGATAGATAGAGATGAAAACGGTATCATTGCAACAGAAATTTTTTCTGAACAACAAAAAGCCGAAGACGTACTAAAAATATTAGGTTACAAATAGCAAAACCCATTCGATTAAATACATAACTGAATCTACACCCGAGCGATAGCGAACGGATGAAATAAATAAACAAGAAAATGAAAGGACCAATAAGTCAGTTTATCGAAAAACACTACTTGCACTTCAATGCAGCCGCATTAGTCGATGCTGCAAAAGGATACGAAGAACATTTACTAGACAATGGTAAAATGATGATTACCCTTGCAGGAGCAATGAGTACCGCCGAACTAGGAAAATCATTAGCAGAAATGATTCGCCAAGACAAAGTACATATTATTTCTTGTACAGGAGCCAATCTTGAAGAAGATATTATGAATCTTGTAGCACATAATTCTTATAAAAGAATACCAAATTACAGAGATTTAACACCAACAGAAGAGCGAGATTTGCTAGACAATCACTTCAATAGAGTTACCGATACTTGTATTCCCGAAGAAGAAGCATTCCGTCGTTTGCAATCGCATTTATTTCATATTTGGAACAAAGCAGAACAAGCTGGCGAAAGATATTTCCCACATGAGTTCATGTATCAAATGATAAATTCTGGAGTTCTTGAGCAATATTACGAAATAGACCCTAAAGATTCTTGGATGGTTGCTGCAGCAGAAAAAAACCTGCCAATTGTAGTTCCAGGTTGGGAAGACAGTACTATGGGAAATATTTTCTCTTCTTACTGTATCAAAGGTGAATTTACAGCTACTACTATGAAAAGCGGTATCGAATATATGATGTGGTTGGCAAAATGGTATCCTGAAAACTGCGAAGGAAAAGGAATAGGTTTCTTTCAAGTTGGTGGTGGAATTGCAGGAGATTTCCCTATCTGTGTGGTGCCAATGTTGTACCAAGATATGGAAATGCATGACATTCCGTTTTGGAGTTATTTTTGCCAAGTTTCAGACTCAACAACCAGTTATGGTTCATATTCTGGAGCTGTTCCAAATGAAAAAATTACTTGGGGAAAATTAGATATTGATACACCAAAATTTATCGTCGAATCTGATGCTACAATTGTAGTTCCTCTTATATTTGCTTACATTTTAGATTTATAATATATATTTATGAAAAGAGTTATTGTTGATTATTCAAAACTTACAGGAGAAATTTTAAACTTATTGGTCGAAAAATTTCCCGACGGATATGATGATTCGAATATAGTCCGTTTTAAAAATGCTAAAAACGAAACTATCGAAGCAGTAGAAGTACGCACTGTTGACACTATTTTTCTAGTAAAAATAAGCACCAAGCTTTCTGACAGAATTATAAACTACGATGAAGATGATGAATTAGCAGATGATATCGAAGATTCTGAAGACAATTCTATCGACGCCTTAAAAGAACTCGAAATTGATGATGATGATGATGATGACTTAGAAAAAGCTGACACAAACGACGGAGATGATTCTGACGACGACGATGACGACGATAAAGACGAACCAATAGATGAGGATTCTGATGAGGATGATGAAGATTAAAGGAAAAAAGGAACTCAAATTGAGTTCCTTTTTTTATACTTTATATTTATTGAGAATAAGACTAAAATCCTAAATCTCGTTCTATTTCTTCCATTTCAATAATATCATGTGCTTCAAGAACCGAAGGAACTACTACAATTTTTTTTGTATTTGCATTAAAATCAAATTCTGAAACAACAATCACAAATGATTTTTTCTGCTTTTTATGTTTTTTATAAAAATCGGTAAACAATAAAATATCTTTAGTAATCAAACTTTTATAAGATGATAAATCAATTATCAAATTATGTTTGCTAAAACTTGTGTCATGGTCTAATTTTAATAAAAATGAAGCCAAATCACCTTGTGTGTCTTTTATAATAATGGTATGTCCTTTTTCTTCTACTTTCATATAACAAATTTACTTAATTTTTGAAGCCAATAAATAAATTACTGCCATTCTTATGGCAACTCCGTTTTCAACTTGGTTTAATATTACCGATTGTTTAGAATCCGCAACATCGCTCGTGATTTCTACACCACGATTTATCGGTCCAGGGTGCATGATTACAATTTCTTTATTTAGAGAATCTAATAAACTTTTATCCAATCCATATTGCATGGCATATTCACGTGTTGATGGGAAATAACTAATATCTAATCTTTCGTTTTGCACACGTAACATATTAGCTACATCACACCATTCTAAAGCTTTTCGCAGATTTGATTCAACTTTTACACCTAATGCTTCAATATATTTTGGTATTAATGTGTTGGGACCACATACCCGAACTTCGGCACCTAATTTTTGTAAAGAATATATGTTAGAAAGTGCTACTCGTGAATGCAAAATATCCCCCACAATTACCACTTTTTTTCCTGCAACATCTCCTAATTTTTCACGAATTGTATAAGCATCTAACAAAGCTTGAGTTGGGTGTTCATGTGCGCCATCTCCAGCATTCACAATACTTGCCTTAACATTTTTAGACAAAAAAACTGCCGCTCCTGGTGATGCGTGTCGCATGACAACCATATCAACTTTCATCGAAAGGATATTGTTTACAGTATCTACTAGTGTTTCACCTTTGGTTACCGATGAGCTTGAGGCTGCAAAGTTTATCACATCTGCCGAAAGGCGTTTTTGTGCTAATTCGAAGGATAATTTTGTTCTGGTACTGTTTTCGAAAAATATATTGGCAATCGTAATATCTCGTAAGGAAGGAACTTTTTTTATGGGTCTGTTTATAACTTCTTTAAAATGATCGGCAGTTTCGAAAATGAGATTTATATCGTTCTCATTAATGTATTTTATTCCTAATAAATGATTTACGCTTAGTTCCTTCATCTTATTTTGTAATTAATTCTACCGAATCTTCTCCTGCTGTTTCCGACCAATTTACCACTACTTTTTCGTTATTTATAGCATCAACTTGACGTCCACGATAATCTGGTTGTATGGGCAAATGACGGCTAAAACGTCTGTCTATTAGTACCAAAAGCTCTACTTCGCTAGGTCTTCCGAAGGATTGTATCGCAGATAATGCTGCATTGATACTTCTCCCTGTATAAAGAACATCGTCTATAAAAATTACTTTTTTGTTTTCGACAAGAAAATCTATTTGGGTTTTATTTGCCTCGAGTGTTTCGCCACGACGAAAGTCATCTCTAAAAAAGGTAATGTCCAGAAATCCCAAAGCAATATTTTTTATTTGGTATTCTTCTTGCAAAATTTGTTTTAATCGATTGGCAAGTTGCGTTCCTCGAGGTTGAATTCCTATCAGAATAGTATTTGAAAAATCGAGATGATTTTCTATTAACTGACAAGCCAAACGATGAAGTATGATGGAAACTTCTTTGTGATTGAGCAAAATTTTTTGACTCATAATAGTTTGTGTGTTTGGAATACAAAAATAAGTATTTTTTTGGATTAAAAAAACAATTAAAATTTATGATAATTCTTTAAAACACTAACCTATTAATTTTGCTAATTTTTCTGTCAAATTTTTTCTTGAATATTGTTGCAATCCAACTGGTGAAACTGTGAGTTTTTCTGTTAAAAACAATTCGAAGTAAGACATAATTAAATTCTTTAATCTATCTTTTTCATCATAAGTAAAGAAAACACCTGTATTTGTTTCTGTAATAATCTCAGCAAAATCTGAATCTTTAGGGCCAATCGCAATTATAGGTCTTTCGGAAACCATATATTCAAATAATTTACCTGGAATGATGCTTTTAGTTTCAGTTGAATCTATTTCTATTAATAATAAAACTTGTGATTTTTTTTGATGCTCAATTGCTTCTTTGTGAGAAACATAACCTAAATTATTTATATAAGAATTTAGATTAAATCTATAAATTGTATCTAAAATTTCTTGGCTTACTTTCCCGATTAACTTTAATTGAAAATGATTTGCAAATTTCTCTTTTTCAACAACTAATTCACTTAGTGATTCCCATAAAATTATAGGATTTCTGTCTGATAAAAAAGAACCAATATGTGATAAAGTGAATTTCTCGTCTAATATTTGTTTTGAGATATTTTCTACATCATAACCATTAGTAATTAATTCAATTGGTTTATTTGTAATTGCTTGAAATTCGGTTTTTGTAGTTTTGCTTGTTACGATAATTGTATCGGCAGCATTTAAAACTTTTCGTTCTAATTTTTTATGCTTTTTTTCGGCATAAGAAGATAGTTTTAAAGCCGAATGATAACCAATAGTTGTCCAAGGGTCACGAAAATCGGCAAACCATTTTACATTAAGATTTTGTTTCAGTTTTAATCCAATTAAATGCAAACTATGTGGTGGTCCTGAAGTGATTATGGTATCTATATTGTTTTCTGAAATATACTTTTCTAAATAGTTGAAAGATGGTTTTACCCATAAAATCCTTGCATCGGGAATAAATAAATTACCGCGAACTAAGAGCAATAGTTTTTGAATAAAACTTTGCTTTTTCTGATTAGGAATAATCCCAGAGCTTATTCCTTTTGTACTTTTTTTTGAAAAAATAGAAGCCAATTGGTAAGGTTCGATAATCTTATTTTTCAGAATAATAGCTTTCGTTGAAACTTCACTAATCAAACCTTCATCTACAATTGGATAAGTTGGATTTTCTGGAATATAAACTATGGGTTGAATATTATAGTCAGGTAGATATTTTACAAATTTCAACCAACGCTGCACTCCTGGACCACCAGCTGGCGGCCAATAATAGGTTATGATGAGGACTTTTTTCATAATCCTTTGGTAATCATTAATCCTGCCCAAGTTGCCATTAATCCTAAGAAAACACTCAAACTAATATATAAAAAAGCAATTAGTATTTGATTACTTTGTAATAGTTGTACGTTTTCGTTAGAAAAAGCAGAAAATGTAGTATAACCACCACAAAGTCCAGTGATTAAGAAAAATTTTAAATCCTGAGAAACGGCGTTTTGTTTTTCTAAATAACCAAAAAATAATCCAATGAATAAACAACCAATAATGTTAGTTACAAAAGTGGCGTAAGGAAAAGTGGCTTGCACATATTTGTTCATAAGAACGGTAGTTAAGTAACGTAAAACGCTGCCTAAGCCTCCGCCAAGTGCTATGTAGAATATGGTTTTCAATTAAGCTTTTTTGCGTTTGGTTTCATAATAAATTCCGCCACCTAATAACAGTAAAATCCCAATAAAACTTAGTAAGGAAATCATACTTCCAGTTTTTATAACTTGTGGTTGAAATTTGAATTCTATGTTATGTTTTCCTGCAGGAATAGCCAAACCTCGCAAAGCATAATTTACTCTATCATGTGATTCTAATTTCCCATCGACATAAGCATTCCAACCGTTTTTATAGTACATTTCAGAAAAAACGGCATAACCATTATTAACATTATTTGAAACGTATTTTAAATCATTTGGCTCGTAAGATGTTAGTTTTATTGTTGCTGAAGAATCTACTTTAAAAACTGGTAAACCTCCTGGGGATTTAAAATCTGCTGGAGTATTAATAGCTACGTTTTTAGTATCTAATTTGTCCAAAGCTTTCATTTCAGCATCAGCATTAGGAACTGTTTTCAATTCTTTTACAAACCAGGCATTACCATTCGCTTGTGTATTATGTATAGCAATTTTCTCTCCCTTTTTATTTGTTTGAATTAAATATTTAACATTTAGCATATTAACTACTTCCATGTTATTATTAGCAATTTGATAATCGAATAAATCTTGCATTCGCCTAGGTTTTACTGCACTATAACCTCCGATTGATTTATGAAAATAAGAAGCTCGTGGATCGCTCATCACATTTTGATCAACTTCAAAAACACGATAATACGATTTGTCTTTTAATATGGTTGCGTCTATATCGGTTTCTTGAATAGGTTGTTCTACTTCTTGTTTAGAGACAAAATTCGAGTTGTTTAGATAATTTTTATCAATAAAAAATAAATCCGAAATCATTATAATCCCTACAACTATCACTGCAACTTTATGAGAAATGGTATTTTTTATAGACAACCATAATACGCCAAAAGCCATTAGGATTAGAAACGACGAACGCAACAAATCCGCAAAAAACATGGTTTTTCTATCTAATTTTAAAGCATCAATAAATTCCGGCCCGTAAGATTCTGCTAAATAACGATCGCTTCCTCCTGCAAAACTAAAACTTCCTTTAAAAACGAATAACAAAGCTAAAACTCCTATACTTACTGAAACTGATTTCCATAAATTTGTCCATTTTTCTTTGTCTTCTAGTTTAAAAAATGATTGTAATCCCATAATTGCAAGTACAGGCATGCAAATTTCGAGTATAACTTGTATCGATGAAACAGCTCTAAACTTATCATACATGGGTACAAAATTGATAAAGAAATCCGTCAATATTGGAAAATTCTTTCCCCAAGAAAGCAATAATGCTACAATTGCTCCAGCCAGAAAAACATATTTTATTTTTCTTTTATCACAAAAAAGCGCTACAATTGCTAAAAAGAAAACTACAGCTCCAATATATGCTGGAGCAGCTACAATGGGTTGATCACCCCAATAAGTTGGCAAACCTTTTACGATTTCTTGGGCTTGATCATCAGGTACATTTTGTGCTATTACATATTCATACATTGCAGAATTAGTTCCTAAATTTTCGTTATTTGAACCTCCGAAGATTCTTGGAGAAATCAAATTGAAACTCTCTGCTATACCATAACTATATTCAGTAATATAATCGTAAGTCATACCTCCAAAATTCGTGTTTTTAGTACCATCTGGATTATAGGTTAGTTTACTTTTTCCACGTGTGCTTTCTTTAGCATATTCGGAAGTAGCCATTAAGCTAGTTGCATTTGTTCCTACAGCAAATAATCCTGCGATAGTAAAAGTTGCGAAACTGTACAACAACGGTTTAAATTCTTTATTTTTAATTGCTTTGTACACAAAATAAACCAATACAATCAATAAAAATATAAGAAGATAGTAAGTCATTTGTGGGTGATTTGCATTAATTTCTAATGCAGCTGCAAACAATGTAAGCAAACCTCCGAGTATATATTTTCTCTGTTGTAAGACCAATAAAACTCCAGCGATAACTATTGGCATGTAAGCAATAGCGTGGGCTTTTGCGTTGTGACCAACTCCTAAAATAATTACTAAATAGGTCGAAAAACCAAAGGCTAATGCTCCAAAAAATGCTTTGAGAGGATTTACTTTTAATACCAAAAGTAAGACGTAAAATCCTAAGAAATAAAGAAACATATAATCTGCAGGACGGGGCAAAAAGCGAATTAATTCATCTATATTTTTGATATAATTATGAGGATACTTTGCCCCTAACTGATAGGTTGGCATACCACCAAAAGCAGAATTTGTCCAATATGG
>NZ_JAYWDT010000157.1:0-3357 GCF_043779715.1 Flavobacterium sp. | reverse complement strand
ACAAATATAAACAAACTTTTTAATTATTGAAAAGTCGTCGATCGTTACGTTTTTCGAGATAACCGCGGTCGCAAAGTGTCTTGGCTGTAGCCAAAGTTCTAGTTCTTACAAAATCTAAATTTAGGATTAAGGGATTTTCTGTTCACAAGTAAAGGAACACACGCAAAACCATCTAGATTTTAACGCATAAAAAAAGAGGACACTACATCCTCTTGAAATTCTCTTTCTAAACTTTACGATAATTCCATAGGACCTGACAGTAACCGGTTCCGTTCAACCGGAGTTTCATTGTTTGTGCTGCGCAAGCAACGAATCCCTAGCTGTTATATGCAGTCTTTTTTAGTCATATTTTTTCATAAAATCTATCATGCTTAATTTATATCCATTTAGAAGTTTATGTAGTTCTTTGTTCAACACGAACATGTTAAAAGCATAATCTACTTTTTTATTTATTGAGAACTCTGTTGTCTCAGACAATCTTATATGCATTACAAAATCATTTCCGTCTTCAAACTTATCAGTATTTGCGGTCATATGTTCATTTGAGAAATGAATAAATCCGCTAGTATTTTCATATAATAATCTAAATCCAGGATACAAGCTATCTAATTTTTGAGATAGATATAAATCTGTCATTTTGTTATTTTCGGCATCTTTTATATTTCTAATATGTTCACCGTTTTGTATTCGATTATAAAAGTCCAGTCTATCTTTAACTAAGCTCAATGCAAATAATCTGATACAATTGTCTGCTTGAAGTCTCATTAAATTTATCGCTGTTATCCAATTATTGGATTCTGCAAGTGTTTTAAAACCTCTATTAAGTTCAATTGCTCTATGAACTATTGAAAATGTGAAATGGCTTGGTTTGGAAAGTAATTTTCGTTGTGTTTCGTTTGTAAAAATATCAATGGCTGTTTGATTTAGTTTGTTATTCAATTGCTCTAAAGATTCAAATCCTAGAATTAAATCAGCTTCAGAAACATTTTCATTTAGAGGTTGTTTTTCCATTGAGTTGTTTTTTCTGGTTATTGTAAAATTCTCCGCTGCGCAAAGTCTCCCGACTTTGTGCCAAATCCTATATGCCGTTAACACTTTACACTCACTTTATTATTTGCTCATTATAGTGGGCGTAAAGTCAGAGACGTTTGCGCAGCGTAAACGACAAATTTATTCTTTGAATGAGCACTTTGCGGAGCTGGGGGCTTGTGTCACAAGTTTATTCTTTTAATGAATACTTTGCGCAGCTGGGGTTTTTCCAAACACAAATCAAGCCTAGCAATCCCGTAAAACCGCCTTTGCTATGTGCTGGCTTATACTTTAATTATTCTTAATATTTTCCTTGGGCTTTGTACTTTATTTGGTCTTTATATGATTTCCAATCTGACGCACAATTGATATAATTTTTCAACAAATGTGACTGTTCTTCTGTTAAATCCACTTGAAAAAATGTTGATCTCGTATCTACTCTTAAAGTTTTAAGTTTTTCTACTTTTAGAAGATTAGAAATTTTGGCTGTGTTTATTATCTGACCACTGTATCCATTACAATTATATGGGAATACATAATTACCACCAGAATATCTTTCACCATTGTGGAACATGAAATAAATTGGGTTATAATCGTCAACACAATCTCCTTTTTTTATTTTAAAAATTAGTTTTGGATAAGTACCTTTCGTAATTCCAGCTAACACATAAACACTAAAATCTCCCAAGTCAATTTCGTCAGTTATTATCTTTGTTGTTGCAGTAACATCATCATTTATGACTTTTAAGCAATTTTGATCTGTTTGGGAAAAAGAAATGTTCGCAAATGAAAATAGAATAATAAAAATAGTAAATTTTGACATAATGATAATTTTAGGTTTCGTAATCTGCTTGTGTATAACTTCCCGCCAGCTTGGCGAGGTTTGGGACTAAATTAAGATTTATTTTCGGGTTATTATAAGTTTTCCAAGTACAAGACAAATTTTAAATTAAGCCCAAAACCCAAATCTTGCTAAACCGTCTTAGTGGCTGCCTTTTATTTCAAGATGAATATTTCACTTTTAAAAAAATCAAAAAGAAAAACTTTATCAAATTTAACATCTAATTCCACAAGCATATTTACATCAATAAATGAATAATCTGAATAACCGCTACTTCCTTCAATAACCATTAACAAATACTGTTTTTGTGTCGAAGAATTTGAACGATATTTTTCAATTAACGTTTCTTTGTTTCGAATATTTGAAATTATTAAATCCCTTGGTGAACCTGCGGAATATCCTATAGATAAACTTAAATATAATTCATCATGTGGATTAAAACACCATAATTTTACTAAATCATCATTAAGATTTGTATGGCTTTGGATATAGCATTCATACAATTTATTCGCTATTATTATTGCTTTCTGCGATAGTTCTTCTTTTGTGTATTTTCCAGGATGTGTGAGTTTAAATAATTTGGATTTATCAAGAAATTCAGGATGTCTATATTCAATTTCTTGTTGAAGACGTTTCTTTTCCTTCTTTGTAATATTTGTAATATCAAATTCAAAACTTAACGAAAAGAAAAGATGAGTGTTTGGAAAATGCTCTTTAAAAGTCTTATGAATTTGATTTATTAGCCATTCGTTTTTTTGAGCTTTTTGACGTGCCAATTCGTATGTAACTTCAACTATTTCCATTCCAATTTTCTGATTTTGCCATTTAACGACGAAGTCAGGTTCTTCACGAACCTCGATTATACTAACATCGTCGCCTTTGGCAACAATAAATTTGCCTAAATTAATAAGTTCACGTTTCTTTTTTCGCCATTCGTTATCCGACATTTCTCCCTTTTCGAAGAAATCTTCAATAACTTTCAAGACTTCTGCTTTATTGGACTTTAAATCTTGTCTTACTTTTTTCAAAATCGATAGCTTTTTTTATTGTAGGATTTTCGGAAGGTTGCCACTAACTTGTATATATAGGTCTGCCGATATTCGCCTTATCATCCCTAAATTGGGATGCTTTGTCTGAAAAGCGTCAGTATTTATTAATTTCAAATATATAAATAAATTAGTACAAATTATCAAAGTGATTTTTTATTCTTGAATTCCACGATCCGCGTGAAGGATGGCAGTGGAGCTCTTTTATGGGCAGCCTTTCTTTGGCTGGCGATAAAAAGCGGGAACGTACAGCCTGACGCACCGCAGAGAAACGGAGGTGCGGCACGCCCAAACAATCCAAATGTTTTAGATTTTTGGAGTCAGAATCCGATAGAATGCAACGCAAAAGGTTCGGGTGTAAAAAACTTGGTTGGCTTGTAAAAATTTTATAATTTTGCAGACCGAAATTATAATGTAAAGTAAAGAAGAAGATGGATATCA
>NZ_JAYWDT010000156.1:0-3362 GCF_043779715.1 Flavobacterium sp. | reverse complement strand
GAAGTTCAATACCCATAGTGGCAACCATATCCATAACATTATTTTCTGGTTTGTGTTCTTTTCTCGATTCTAACGCTTCTCGATCGTAACAAGCGCTTCTGCGACCTTTAGGACTTTCTGCTGAACAATCATAAAAAGTATATTCATCAGTTTTTTTATCAAAACTCACAACATCTGGTTCACCACCCGTTTTTTCCATTTCATTAAGCGACCACATTTTCTGTTTATTCGCCTCTAGTTTTGCTTGTACTTTATGCCATTCAATACCATTGTGACGATTCTGGTTTTTCTCAAAACGTTCTTTCAATACTTCAATTAGTGCCAAATGCTGTTCTGTCGATAACTCTTTTTTCATAATGTGTTATTTTTATTTACTTCCAAATATCTCAAGTTTAACTTGTTTTATTATTAATTCAAATATACAAAAGGCAATTTTATTTTTGTTTCTCTTACTATGATTCCTTGTGTTTTGTGATTAATTTATTTCAAGAAAAAAAACTTTTCAAATCCCAATAACTTTAAGTACTTTTGCCCCTTATTTCTAAAAAAGTGCAAAAAGAAATCGTTGTCATCATAGGCGGACCAGGAACTGGCAAAACCACAATCATAGATGGTTTGCTGGCAAAAGGTTATTGCTGTTATCCCGAAATTTCGCGTGAAGTGATTCTCGAAGCAAAAAAAGAAGGAATAGAGCAATTGTTTCTGGAAAATCCATTGCTTTTTAGCGAGTTATTATTAGAAGGCAGAAAAAAACAGTTCGTAAATGCACAAAACGAACCTCATAATGTTGTTTTTCTTGATCGAGGAATTCCAGACGTTTTGGCATATATGCATTATATAGGCGATAGTTATCCTGCTTTTTTTGATACTGCTTGTCGCAATAATACATATACTAAAATATTTATTTTACCACCTTGGGAGGATATTTATATTGCTGATAATGAGCGTTATGAAAATTACGAACAAGCAAAACTTATTTACAACCACCTTGTAGAAACCTACGAAAAATACGGTTACAATCTTATTGAAGTCCCAAAAGATAGTGTAGATAATAGAATTCTTTTTATATTAGAGCAAATTTAGTTTAGGTTTCATTGAATCTAAAGTCTAAAAATCTGAAATAAATGCAAAGAGCATTACAAATTCTTCAAAAATATTGGCATTATGATTCTTTTCGACCTGTTCAGGATAACATAATCCAATCAGTTCTTGAAGGAAATGATACTTTTGGACTCATGCCTACTGGCGGCGGAAAATCATTGTGCTTTCAAGTTCCAGCGATGGTTAACGATGGTTTGTGTTTGGTGATTTCACCTTTGGTTGCCTTAATGAAAGACCAAGTAAATAATTTGCAATCTCGAGATATAAAAGCCATTGCGCTAACAGGTGCTATAAAGGCAGACGAATTAATAAATCTCCTAGATAATTGTCAGTTTGGTAATTACAAATTTTTGTATTTATCTCCCGAAAGATTAGAACAAGATTGGGTTCTTGACCGAATAAAAGCTTTGCCTATTTCCTTTATTGCTATCGATGAAGCGCATTGTGTATCGCAATGGGGACATGACTTTAGACCTTCTTATTTAAAGATTAAAAACTTAAAAGCTCATTTTTCTAAAATTCCTTTTGTGGCGCTTACCGCTTCGGCAACACCCCAAGTTAAAGACGATATTATTGCATTATTAGGTTTACAAGAGCCAAAAGTTTTCCAGCAATCCTTTGCTCGTAATAATTTAGTCTACTTCATTATTCCTGCCGAAGACAAAATATATAAACTAAATCAGATTTTACAAAAAAATCCAGAATCGGCTATTATATATGTACGAAATCGAAAAAATTGTCACGAATACGCTTCTCATTTAGAAGTTTTAGGTCATAAAACTACTTTTTACCATGCGGGTTTATCGGTAAAAGAAAAAGAAAAAAACATGAATTCGTGGATGTGTGACGAGAAAACCGTTATGATTGCCACAAGTGCTTTCGGAATGGGAATAGACAAACCCAATGTAAAAACGGTTATTCATATTAATTTACCCGAAAACTTAGAAAGTTATTATCAAGAAGCCGGAAGAGCTGGGCGAAATGGAGAAAAAGCATTCGCTATTTTAATTAGTTCGCCTTCGGATATTATTATGGCTGAAAATCAGTTTATAGCTGTTTTGCCTGATACAATTTTCCTAAAAGATGTTTTTGTAAAACTATGTAATTATTTTCGAATCGCTTACGGAGAAGGAATCAACGAAGAATTTTCGTTCAATTTGAATCAATTTTGTAGTCATTATAAATTACCCGTATTAAAAACCTATAATGCGCTTCAGTTTCTAGATAGGCAAAGTATTATTTCGCTTTCGCAAGAATTTTCGGAGAAAGCGCAGGTTCAACTTCTAATCGAATCTAAAGAAGTAATCAGATATATTAGTTTAAATCCTGACGATGAGCCTATAGTTTCGACGATTTTAAGAACTTATCCAGGAATTTTCGATTTACAAACTAATATTAATACCGATTTTATTGCAAAAAAATCGAATGTAACCGAAGCTAAAGTATTAATTTTGCTAGAGAAATTACAAAAAAAGGAAATTATCGATTACTTTTCACAAAAGAATGAATCGAAAATAACATTTCTAGAAGTTCGTGAAGACGACAGAACCATCAATAGAGTTTCGAAACATCTCGAAAAGCAAAATTTAGTCAAGAAAAATCAATTACAATCGGTTGTAAACTATGTTTCTAATAAAGATACTTGCAAGAGTAAATTGCTTTTACAATATTTTGGCGAAACAATAGCTGATGATTGTGGCGTTTGTTCATATTGTTCGAATAAAAAAGAAAGAACATACAATTCTGAAGAAATTAGGAATAAAATTATTCAATTATTGACTGAAAATTCAATGAATTCTAGAACATTAATCGAAACATTGCATATAGAAGAATCTGAAATATTAAAAATATTGAAGCAATTGTTAGAACACAATATGATTGGCATCAATACAAAAAATCAATATATAATAAAATGAAAGTATTACGAATCGTTTTTATGGGAACCCCAGAATTTGCAGTAGGAATTCTAGATGCCATTGTAAAACAAAATCAACACGAAATTGTAGGGGTAATCACTGCTGCCGACAAACCAGCAGGACGAGGTCAGAAAATTAAATATTCCGCAGTCAAAGAATATGCTTTAGAAAATAAGCTGACTTTATTGCAGCCAACAAATTTAAAAGACGAAGCTTTTTTAGAAGAATTAAAATCGTTAAACGCAAATTTACATATTGTAGTTGCTTTTAGAATGTTACCAAAAGTAGTTTGGGCAATGCCAGAATTAGGAACATTTAATTTACATGCTTCATTGCTTCCAAATT
>NZ_JAYWDT010000155.1:0-3362 GCF_043779715.1 Flavobacterium sp. | reverse complement strand
TAGCCCATCATTCCATAACCCATCGTTTCCTTAAAACCTTTGGGAAGATTTTTTAATACTTCTTTGCGCAATTTTGTCATTGCTTCCTTTCTATCTGCGGGCAATTCAGCGATATACTCATCCGGTGTGGTTGCTTTTGATTGCATATATGATTGTTGTTTTCTTTTTTATATCAAGTGTAAAAATAAAATATAAAAAACTAAAAGAAAGCGATATTCAATTCTCCTGAAGGTTTCATTGCTTTGGGTTTTTTTGCGTTACGCATAACGGTTTGCAGCTTGCCGAAGGTGACTATTTTCAGCACAAATTTTCATACGAAGAACTAAAGTTTTTTAGATACCCACAAAACTGTCTTTGGAACACAGCCTGCCCCCGCCTTTTGGATAGGTGCTGTTATAGGCTGTGTTTCTTTCATTTGTCATAGTTCAACTTTCGAAGGATTTTATTTTTCACAAATTTCTTTCAACTTGTCGAGTGCCTTTGGGTAGGTCTGGTTCATATAATCTAAAAAATCTTCTGTAGTGTCTAAGTCAACCGTAACGATTGTGGTTCCATTGTTTTCTTCAAAGGAATAGTTTTCAAATCCGTTTGCCCATTTTTCTACTTCTGGTCCTTCAGTAATTTCCTTATCACCTTTTAAAAGACCATAATGTTGAATAGAGACAAACCGATTGGGAATATTTTCAGCTATCTTAGAAACCATACCTCCCTTTTCTCCTTTTTCATCTATTCCAAGAAATAGAATTTTATTTCCCTTGTTCCAACTTCCCTCAAATGTAGAAGTTGGATTGAACAAAGCAGTCCATGCCTCATAAGTTGATTTTTTGTTAATTCCCAACATTACATCATAAACTTTGTGTGAAGGTGCATTAATAGTTACCTTAAATTTTAATTTTTTCATAGTTGTCAATTTTGTTAAAGGTTTGATTTTAGCTTTACGATATTTTTAATCAATTCAATCGGCAAAGGTCTGTCAAGCATAAAATGCAAACTGTCTTTTGTATTTTTCGCTCTGTATTCAGAAACTTTATCCTCTATTTCTGTTAAGCCGTAAACAGGATAAAAACCAATGTGTTTTTTGTAAGCCGCAAAGTAGAGATGATGCTTACCTACTTTAAAAGCTGGCATTTTATAACGAATACTTTCTTCTGTGTCAGGCAACACTTCAAAAAATACATCTCGCAGAGCATTTAATTTTTCTTGAACGTCAGGTTCAAATTGTTGTATGTATTTTTCTACTTCTGTCGTTGTTTGGTGTCGTTTAACATAGCCTATAACGAAGAAGGGATTAAAGAAGTAAAAAAAGAAGGGATTAGAAGCACTACTGTTCGTTTACCTACACTGTTCATTAGAAGCCCAACTCTTTGGTTACCTTTCAAAGCCCTTCTTTTTTTTATTTCTTTTAATCTTATGTTAGCTGCTGCCGTGCTGTTCGTTCGGAGCACAAATGTTTGAGGTTCGCACAACTGTTTATTAGAAGTTCTCATCTCTTACGCAATGAATGCTTGAATGTCTGTCCGCAAATAAACTAAACTGTCAAAGGTGCATTTGTCTGCTAACCTAATTGACAATGATTCTAAAGTCATATTGTGAAAAGAAGGAATTGAAAAAAGATGTCTCACTCTTGCTTTTAGAAAGTGTAAAGTGTATTTCCCTGGAATGTGTCGTAATGCTTCCAACACTTTTATTTTTTTGGAGCAATATTTTTTGAATTGTTTAATCTGTGCAACAAGAGAAAGCTTTTTGCTCTTGGTTTTTAATTTTACTTCAATTGATGCTTTGTAAGTATTGAAGTCAGCAGTTTTAATTGAAGATGGATTGTTCAAGTTGCAAAATCTTGCTGGCTCATAGCTTACATTTGGAATCCCTAAACAATGCTTTTGTATGACAAGATATGAGCAAATAATTTCCGAAAAAAGATTTCGTGTTTCTTTCTGAAAATCCGTCAGTGAAAATGTAGCAGCTACATCGGGTGCTTTCAGTTTTGGTTTCTCCTCAATTATTAGTTTCTGAATTGCTGTTTCTTCTGTCAGGTAATTTTCAATGCTGTATTGCTTTAAGTAAAACAAATTCGGAATCGCTTCTTTAGTTTTTAAGATGTCGTCAAAATCTTTATCAACGATGTAAACTTTCTTTTTATCAGTAGTAGTCAGTTTAGCTGCTTTAATAACGGGGTCTTTCCCACCTAATGGAAAAATCTTTTCAATCTTAATATCAGGGAATAATTTTTTCAATATTGTTTCGTAGAAACTCTCTTGGTCTTCATCTTCAACATAGAAATTTATGTCATTGAATTGTCCATACAGAACATCTTGTCCTGCGAAAAATGATGATGACTTTGTCGGTAAACCTATTTCCATAATTAGCGATTGTAAGGGTAAAGTAATACGGCATTTTCTTTTTTATTGCCAACCAAAATTGGAGAATGTGTCGCAAGAATTACCTGCGTAGATTTTGGAGTAATGATTTCTAAATACTTTAAGAAGTCCTCTTGCCATTTTACATGCAGAGATAGTTCTGGCTCATCAATGATAAATAGTTTTCCGTCCTGACTGTTGAAAGCTAAATATGAAAAGAGTATTAAAATTTGTTGCTCACCAGAAGAAAGAAATTTAATGTCTTTATACTCGGTAACCTTTTCTCCGTTTTTGTCAAGAGTATTAAAAGATAATTCTGCTGTGTCCTCTTTGAAAAGTAGCTGCTTTGCAGAATCCTTTAAGAAAAAATTTAGAGTGGTGAGATAGAGATTTATTTTTTCAAGAGTTTCATTTGATTTTTTTTCAAAGCGTTGAAACTCTTCTAACAGGTTATTTATTTTTTTGAATTGACTTGCGTTCAATCCGAAAAGAAATTTCACATTTTCAGCATTAGGATTCTCTTGATATTGCTTGGTAATTGTTTTTAATTTCTCAAAGTATTTTGCGATTAGTTCTTTGTCCGTGTCAGTAAAAGCTGTTTTTTCAAATTGCTGAAAATATTCACCTACTCTTTTTTCAGCGTTTTCAATTTGACTAAGTTTTAGTTTATAGCGGATACCTTGCGTAACAGATTCAAGTGATATACTGCCTTCAAATGCTGAAAGCATTAGTTGGTTTTTTAGTTTATCTGTTAGGTTTAAAATATCGTTTTTCTTTTTTCGGTATTCTGTATTGACAATTTGCTTAACCCTGTCCAATGGAGACATTGCTCTTATTTGAGCATTGCGAATATTCTGTCCTCTTACAACTCGTTCTTCAAAAAATACATTTTCGGATTCTTCAGTATAGAGGTTTCTGTCAAGTCCGATAATTGTCGGATTTGGGAAATTAGTTTTTAGAAAATTCCATGTGAGTGTTTCTTTTTTGTCAGGAGCTAACTGAAAA
>NZ_JAYWDT010000154.1:0-16719 GCF_043779715.1 Flavobacterium sp. | reverse complement strand
CATATTGAAGAATAAATGTCCCCAATCGGCGTGAAGAAATGCAGATGAAAACATTCTACTTTGTTCACCTGCACGAATACTTCCTATGTGAAACTCATTTTTTCTAAAAAAAGAAATGTCCGTAAAACCTTTGTAACTAAAAATCACATTCGATGCTATTATAAGTATCAAAAAAACATTCATATATAAATAAATTTAAAAAGTAAATGTACTAAAAAAGTCATAAAGTCGAAAGTCTTAAAGTCATAAAGGGGAAAGCTTGTTTGAGTTTATCTAACATTAATACTTTAAGACGACTTTATAACTTTCGACATTATGACCTTATGACTTTTAGAAGTATATTTGCCTAAATTTATAACTGTATGCAATTACTTATATACTTATTATTTTATCCAATTCTTTGGCTCATTTCGATACTTCCATTTAGGTTATTATATCTTTTTTCTGATGGTGTTTATTTGCTAGTTTATTATATTATAGGCTATCGAAAAAAAACGGTTCGAAATAATTTAGCTATAGCCTTGCCTCATTTATCCGATAAAGAGCGGTTGGTTATAGAAAAAAAGTTTTACAGTCACATGTGTGATATGTTTTTAGAAATGATAAAAACAATTACAATTTCTCAATCTGAAATAGACAAACGATACAAGTTTACTAATCTAGAGGTTTATTTAGATTTAGAAAAAAAACAAAAAAGTATTGCTCTAATGTGTGCGCATTATGCGAGTTATGAATGGGCAATTTCTATGAATAATCACATAAATTTTACAGGTTATGGTATTTATAAAAAAATTGCTAATAAATATTTTGATAAATTGGTAAAAGACATTCGGTCGAAATTTAAAGCCGTTTTAATCACGACCAAAGAAACATCAAAAACGATTCAAGAAAATGCTATTAGTGGGAAATTAGGCATTTTTGGTTTTGCTAGTGATCAAACACCAAGATGGTCTGACAATTTGCATTGGTACCATTTTATGGGGATTGAAACTCCTATTCATGTTGGTGCCGAAATTCTTGCAAAAAAATATAATATGAATGTTATTTTCTTAAAAACCAAAAAAGTAAAACGTGGTTACTACGAGGCAAGTTTAGAAGTTCTTAGTGATGACATTCAAAACGTTCCCAACTACAAAATATCAGAAGAGTTTATGAATCTTGTAGAACAACAAATATACGAACAACCTGAGTATTATCTTTGGACTCACAAACGCTGGAAACACAAAAAGAAGGTTTAAATTTTAAACCAATTTTTTACCATTTCTAATTCCTTATTCAAAGCTTTTTTGTGCACAAATTCATTGCTTTTTGCATTGTAATCATAGTCGTTAGACCATTGTTTGTGGTTTTCTGCCAAGGCTTTTATACTATTACAAACAAACTCTATTTCGGAAGTTGTTGTTGTTGGGTGAATAGACATTCTTATCCAACCTGGTTTTTGCAACAAATCTCCTGAATCTATTTGGCAAACTAAATCGTGTGACATTTCTTCATCTACATGAAGCAAATGATGTCCGTAAGTACCCGCACAACTGCAACCGCCACGAGTTTGAATCCCGAATTTGTCATTCAATATTTTTACACCTAAATTAAAATGTAAATCGGTAATATAAAAAGAAATTACACCCAATCTATCTTGGTGCTGACTGGCAAGAATATTTATATTTTCGATATTTCCAAGGCTTTCAAAAACTAACGAAACGATTTCGTGCTCTCGCTTCAAAATATTATCTATTCCCATTTGTTCCTTTAACTGAATGGCCAATGCTGTTTTTATAACCTGAAGAAAACCAGGCGTTCCGCCGTCTTCTCTGTCTTCAATATTATCAATATATTTATGTTCGCCCCAAGGATTTGTCCAAGAAACTGTTCCTCCGCCTGGGCAATCTGGTATATTATTTTTGTACAAATTTTTATTAAAAATTAATACGCCCGAAGTTCCTGGTCCTCCCAAAAATTTGTGTGGTGAAAAGAAAATAGCATCAAGATAACTTTCTGAATCCGTTGGATGCATATCGATAGCAACATAAGGTCCTGAGCAAGCAAAATCGACAAAACAAACCCCTTTATTTTGATGCATTAACTTTGCAACTTCATGGTAAGGCGTTCTTATTCCCGTCACGTTAGAACAAGAAGTAATCGAGGCAATTTTGAAACTTCTATCCTTATACTCTTCTAATAATTTTTTAAGATTATCTATACAAAACAAACCTTGCTCGCAGGAAGGAATTACAACCACGTCGGCAATCGTTTCTAGCCAAGAAGTTTGGTTAGAATGGTGTTCCATGTGAGAAATAAAAACAATAGGCTTTATTTCGTTGGGAATATTTGCAAATTCTTTTAGATTTTCAGGCATTTTAAGACCCAAAATACGTTGAAATTTATTAATTACGCCCGTCATTCCTGTACCATCATTTATCAAAACATCATCATCATTTGCATTTACATGGTGTTTTATAATATGTCTTGCTTCGTGGTAAGCCATTGTCATTGCTGTCCCAGAAACAGTAGTTTCGGTATGCGTGTTGGCAACAAATGGCCCAAATTCGTTCATCAATTTTTCTTCGATAGGACGATACAAACGACCACTGGCAGTCCAATCGGTATAAATTATTTTTTGTGTACCAAAAGGAGACTCAAATTCCTGATTAATACCAATAATATTATTACGGAATTGTTGAAAATACTGTTCTAATTCGGTCGAAACTTCGGTAGCAATCATGATGTTATAATTTGACTTCAAAGATACATTTTTTTAGATATTTGAAAATTGTTATCTCACATTTATTTACTAAATTTGAATAGCTATCAATACATTTTTAAAATAAAAAATATGACAACATTAGAATTCAAAATTGAAATAAATGCATCCAAAAAAAAAGTTTGGAATACATTATGGAATGATGAAACCTACAGAAAATGGACTAATGTTTTTTGTGAAGGAACTTATGCCACGAGCAATTGGAACGAAGGTGATAAAATTCATTTTCTTTCTCCAAATGGTGAAGGAATGAATAGTATTATTGATAAAAAAATAGAAAATGAATACATTGCCTTCAAGCATTTAAGTACTATGAAAGATTTTGAAGAAATGCCTATTGATAACGAAAGTAAAGAATGGACTGGATCTTTAGAGACTTATCGATTAACACAAAATAATTCGACTATTATTCTAGAGGTAAAAATAGATACTCTTGAAAAGTATGTAGATTACTTCAAAACTACTTTTCCAAACGGATTAGAAATGGTAAAAACACTTTCAGAAAACTAAAAATTTAAATTTAAAAAACAATTATGGCAACAGTAAACGCTTATCTTACCTTCAACGGTAACACAGAAGAAGCATTCAATTTTTACAAATCGGTTTTTGGTGGTGAATTCGCTTATATTGGTAGATTTAAAGATATGCCTGCAGACGAAAATTGCCCTCCTCCAAGTGCAGAGGAAGGAAATCTTATTATGCACGTGAGCTTACCTATTAGTAAAGAAACCATATTAATGGGAAGTGATGCTACAAGTTTCAGTGGAAATGTAACTATGGGAAGTAATTTTTCTATTTCAATTAATGGAGATAACAAAGACGAAGCAGATAAATTATTCAACGGACTTTCTGCTGGTGGAAAAGTAACTATGCCAATGGAAAAAACATTTTGGGGAGCTTATTTCGGAATGTTTACCGATAAATTCGGAATCAATTGGATGGTAAATTTTGATGAAATCCCTAAATAAATAACAAAATAAAACCCTTTCAAAATAAATTATTGAAAGGGTTTTTAGTTTTTAAATTCCAGCAATAGCTTTTATTTCATCAATAATTCGTAAGGCTAATTTATCCGCTTCTTGTTGCGTTGCCGCTTCGGTATAAATACGAATAATAGGTTCGGTATTCGATTTTCGCAAATGAACCCAATTTTCTGCAAAATCAATTTTTACACCATCTATAGTGGTAATATTTTCGTTTTTATATTTTTCGGTCATGGCAGTTAGAATCGCATCGACATCTATTTGTGGTGTCAATTCAATTTTGTTTTTACTCATGTAATATTGCGGATAGCTCACTCGCAATTCAGCAACAGTTTTCTCTTGATTCGCTAAATAAGTTAAGAACAAAGCGACTCCTACCAAACTATCACGACCGTAATGCAATTCTGGATAAATAATCCCGCCGTTTCCTTCACCACCAATAATAGCGTTTGTTGTTTTCATTAATTCTACCACATTTACCTCTCCTACTGCACTGGCTTGGTAACTTCCGTTGTGTTTATTGGTAATATCGCGTAAAGCACGAGAAGATGACATGTTAGATACTGTATTTCCTGGTGTTTTACTCAAAACATAATCGGCGCAAGCCACAAGCGTATATTCTTCGCCAAACATTTCTCCATCGTTAGATATAAAAGCGAGACGATCTACATCTGGGTCGACAACGATTCCAAAATCGGCTTTTTCTTCCAAAACCAATTTGCAAATATCTCCTAAATGCTCTTTTAAAGGTTCTGGATTGTGTGGAAAATCCCCGTTTGGCGTACAGTATAGTTTCACAACTTCTACACCCATTTGTTCTAACAAATTAGGAATAATAATTCCACCCGAAGAATTTACGGCATCAACGACAACTTTATACTTTCTTTTGGCAACCGCTTCTGCATCTACCAAAGGCAAATTCAAAACTTCGTCAATGTGAATATCCATATAAGAATCATTAATGGTAATTTCTCCTAAAGAATCTACATCAGAAAAATCGAAAGCTTCAGCATCGGCAATTTCTAGAATTTTCGCACCATCATCTCCGCTCAAAAATTCGCCTTTGGCATTCAATAATTTCAAAGCATTCCATTGTTTGGGATTGTGAGAAGCAGTCAAGATAATTCCACCATCGGCATTTTCTAAAGGAACAGCTATTTCAACTGTTGGCGTTGTTGAAAGTCCTAAATCGATTACATCGATTCCCAAACCTAATAAAGTATTCATAACCAAATTATGAATCATTGGCCCTGAAATCCTTGCATCGCGACCTATAACTACTTTTAGTTTGTCTTTATTGCTATTTTGTTTTAGGAAAGTTCCGTAAGCCGAAGCAAATTTTACCGCATCGACTGGAGTCAAATTATCTCCAACTTTTCCACCTATAGTTCCACGAATTCCTGATATTGATTTTATTAAAGTCATTGTATTTTTTATTATAAATTTTGAATGATGAATTTTAAATTCACACAAATATAAAAAGGTTCAAAGATACAAAGGTACTAAGGCACTAAGTTTTTTTCATATATTTACAAAAACCTTTGCAACTTAGATTCTTAGAACCTTAGCAACTCTTAAAATGAACTATCTCGCTCACATTTTTCTTTCTGGAAATAACGATTTTATCAAAATTGGCAATTTTATGGCCGATGGTATTCGTGGGAATGATTATTTGAAATTTCCAGAAGAAGTAAAAAACGGAATTATTTTGCACCGTCATATTGATACTTTTACTGATGCCCATCCAATTTACCGAAAAAGCAAACACCGTTTACACGAAAAATACGGACATTATGCTGGTGTGATTATGGATATTTTATACGATCATTTTTTGGCTAAAAATTGGAGTAATTATTCTGATGAAAAGTTAGAAGATTATGTGGCGAATTTCTATAAATCGCTAGAAGATAATTACGATATTCTTACAGAAAAAATACAAAATCTAATACCATATATGACCGAAAGAAATTGGTTGGCAAGCTATGCAACCATTTCAGGCATTGAAATGATTTTGTTTCAAATGGATTATCGCACAAAACATAGGGCCAATATGCAAGAAGCTGTTGTTGAATTACAAGAATTTTACCTCGAATTTGAAGAAGAATTTACTTTGTTTTTTGAAGAATTGAGAGCCTTTTGTTTACAACAGATGAAAAAATTATAAAAATTCATTTTCAAATCAATTTTTAAAAGAAGCATCAAAATTGTATCTTTGTTTTTTACTCCAATTATGTTAGAAAACGATAATACCATCGAAGTTATTGGCGCTCGCGTTCATAATCTCAAAAATATAGACATTTCCATTCCGCGTGAAAAATTAGTCGTTATTACTGGACTTTCTGGTTCGGGAAAATCATCTTTGGCTTTCGATACCATTTATGCCGAAGGACAACGTCGTTATATAGAAACTTTTTCGGCTTATGCCAGACAGTTTCTTGGCGGATTAGAACGTCCTGATGTGGATAAAATTGATGGCTTGTCGCCCGTAATTGCCATCGAGCAAAAAACAACTTCTAAATCACCACGTTCAACTGTTGGAACCATTACCGAGATATATGATTTCCTCCGTTTGCTTTTTGCACGTGCTGGCGATGCTTACAGTTACAATACGGGGGAAAAAATGGTTTCCTATTCTGACGAGCAAATTAAGAATTTGATTATTAAAGATTTCTCTGGAAAAAAAATCAACATCCTCGCTCCTATTATTCGTGCACGAAAAGGACATTATGCCGAATTATTCCAACAAATTGCCAAACAGGGTTTCTTGAAAGTTCGTATTAATGGTGATGTTAAAGACATTACCGCAGGAATGAAACTCGATCGATACAAAACCCACGATATTGAAACCGTTATCGACAGAATTGTAGTAGATAATACTGATGATGTTCAGAAACGAATATCAGAAAGTATCAACACCGCAATGCATTACGGCGAAAATGTATTGATTATTTTAGATCAAGATAGTAACGAAGTTCGATTTTTTTCTAGAAACTTAATGTGCCCAACAACTGGAATTTCGTACCAGAATCCAGAACCAAATTTATTTTCTTTCAATTCGCCAAAAGGTGCTTGTCCCGATTGTAATGGTTTGGGAACTATTAACGAAATTAATATCAAAAAAATAATTCCAAATCCTAAATTATCAATAAAATCTGGTGGTTTTGCTCCGCTTGGCGAATACAAAAGTTCTTGGATTTTCAAACAATTGGAAATTATTGGGGAAAAATTTAATTTCAAATTAACCGATCCTATCGAAACCATTTCCGACGAAGCCATGGAAATGATTCTGAATGGAGGCAAAGAAAAATTCTCGGTAACATCAAAAACTGCTGGAGTTACCAAAGAATATAAAATTGAATTTGAAGGAATTTCGGCATTTATAAAATCGCAACACGACGACTCAGGTTCATCTACATTAAAACGTTGGGCAAAAGAATTTATGGACGAAGTAAATTGTCCTACCTGCGAAGGTTCAAGACTGAAAAAAGAGTCTCTTTATTTTAAAATAAACGAGCAAAATATCGCCGATTTATCCAATATGGATATTTCGGATCTAACAGCTTGGTTTCATGATTTAGACAATCATTTGTCAGACAAACAAAAACGAATTGCTACCGAAGTTATCAAAGAAATTAAAGACCGATTGAACTTTTTAATGAATGTTGGTTTAGAATATTTGTCCATTAGCCGAAGTTCAAAATCACTTTCTGGTGGCGAAGCACAACGCATTCGTTTGGCAACTCAAATTGGTTCGCAATTGGTTGGTGTTTTGTATATTCTGGACGAACCCAGTATTGGTTTGCACCAACGTGACAACGAAAAACTGATTCATTCATTAGAGCAATTGCGAGATATTGGTAACTCAGTAATCGTTGTCGAACATGACAAAGACATGATAGAACGTGCTGATTATGTGATTGATATTGGTCCAAAAGCAGGGAAATATGGTGGCGAAATTATAAGCAAAGGAACACCTAAAGAAATATTAAAAGGAGATACCATTACAGCGCAATATTTGAATGGAAAAATGAAATTTGAAATTCCGAAAAAGCGTCGTGAAGGGAACGGAAAATTTCTAAAATTGACTGGAGCAACAGGAAACAATCTAAAAAATGTTTCGATAGAATTGCCTTTGGGACAACTCATTTGCGTAACCGGGGTTTCGGGTTCAGGAAAATCGACATTAATTAATGAAACACTTTACCCTATTTTGAACGCGTTTTATTTTAATGGTGTCAAAAAACCAAAACCATACAAAAAAATTGAAGGTTTAGAGCATATTGATAAAGTTATTGATATTGATCAAAGTCCGATTGGACGAACTCCACGTTCGAATCCTGCTACTTATACCGAAGTTTTTACCGAAATAAGGAATCTATTTACGATGACTTCCGAAAGTATGATTCGTGGTTATAAAGCGGGAAGATTTAGTTTTAATGTAAAAGGCGGACGCTGCGAAACCTGCGAAGGTTCTGGAGTTCGAACCATAGAAATGAGTTTTCTACCAGATGTTTATGTAGAGTGCGAAACCTGTCAAGGCAAACGTTTTAACAGAGAAACACTAGAAATACGTTTCAAAGGAAAATCGATTTCCGATGTTTTGAATATGACGATAGACGAAGCTGTACCTTTTTTTGAAATGATTCCGAAAATACACCGAAAAGTGAAAACCCTGCAAGATGTTGGTTTGGGATATATTACACTTGGACAACAAAGTACGACACTTTCTGGTGGCGAAGCACAACGTATAAAACTCGCTGGTGAATTGTCTAAAAAAGATACAGGAAACACGTTTTATATTCTCGATGAACCCACAACTGGCTTGCATTTTGAAGACATTCGAGTTCTCATGGACGTGATTAATAGATTAGTAGATAAAGGAAATACAATCTTAATTATCGAGCACAATATGGACGTGATAAAACTCTCGGATTATATTATAGATATTGGTCCTGAAGGAGGAAAAGGTGGCGGAAATGTCGTGGCTAAAGGAACTCCTGAAGAAGTTGCGAAAAATAAAAAAAGTTATACTGCGCAGTTTTTGAAAAAAGAACTGAAATAAATTAAAAATATGAAAAAGGTAATTCTAAAAATTTTTATTTGTTTAATAATTACAACATTACACGCTCAATCACCGAGTATCCAATGGCTAAAATGTTACGGAGGCACTCAAATTGATAATGGAATGTCAGTAAAACAAACAACAGATGGCGGATATATTGTTATTGGCAATACCTACTCAAATGATGGTGATGTAACAGATGCTCCTGGTTATGTAGATTTTTGGATTTTAAAATTAAATTCCACTGGAGCAATTCAATGGCAAAAAACGTTAGGTAGTGTAAATACTGACAGCGCCTATGATATTGAACAAACAAGTGATGGAGGTTATGTTTTTATTGGAACTGTCGGAAATAGCGATGGAGATGTCGTTGGATCATTTGGCAGTCAGATATGGGTTGTAAAACTAAATTCTACAGGTACTATTACTTGGCAAAAAACACTAGGTGGAACTTATGAAGAGGTTGGATATTGCATCAAACAAACCGCTGATAATGGCTATATTATTGCTGGCTCAAGCAATTCTAGTGATGGAGGCGTAACTGGCAATCATGGATTTATCGATGCGTGGATAATTAAATTAGATTCTGCTGGAGCTGTACAATGGCAAAAATCATATGGTGGAACAGAATTTGACGAAGCTTATAGCATCAAACAAACTTCAGATGGTGGTTACATTGTTGCTGCATATACTGGTTCAAATAATGGAAACGTAACTAATTTTCATGGATTTTATGACGCTTGGATTTTAAAACTCAATTCGAGCGGCAATTTGGTATGGCAAAAAACCATTGGTGGCTCTGGGCAGGATAGAATTGATAAAATTGAATTAACAAATGATGGAGGATATATTTTAGCCGGTGGAACTGGCTCAAATAATGGAGATATATCTGGTCAACACGGGGGATATGAAGCTTGGATTGTTAAGATGAATTCATCAGGAACAATACAATGGCAAAAAACTATCGGTGGAACCAGTGACGATGTTGCAAAAAGCATCATTCAAACTACAGATGGCGGATATGTAGCTGTTGGAAATACTGTTTCTAATGATGGCGATGTAATTGGCAATCACATTAATGGTGATGGATGGTTATTTAAACTCAATTCTTCAGGAATAATTCAATGGCAAAAATATTTTGGAGGAACTGGAATTGATACAATGAACAATATCCGACAAACTACGGATGGAGGATTTATACTTACCGGCACATCAGGCAGCAGTACTATTGATGGAGCTACAAATCATGGCAGTGACGATTTAATAGTTACTAAATTAACTCCTGAAAATTTAAGTATTGATGATTTTAATAACCCAAAAATTAATATTTACCCGAATCCTGTCGAAGAAATACTTCAAATTAATTCCAATAATAATCAACTCAAATCGATAAAAATTTTAGATTTAAATGGGCGATTAATTTATGAATCTTTTTCAGGCAACTTAAATATAAATGCTTCAAAACTACAATCAGGAGTTTATATGATTGAGCTTTTATTTGATAATGACTTGGTAGCGAAACAAAAAATAATTAAAAAATAAAAAAACTACAAGCCTCAATTTTTGAAAAAAGAATTACTTTAGCAGGCTGTTTTTTACAGAAAATAAAATTTGAATACTAATACCCTAGCCCTGATTGCAACGATATCCTTTTTCTTGCTCCTTTAGCAAGGAAAAGATATAGTGAAAAGCAGGAAATAGCTCCTAAAAAAATAAAAAAATGAGATTAGAAGATTTTGATAATGACGATGACAAAGTAATTCAGGACAAACTGAAACAAAAAACGTGGAATGAGATTCGTACCAACGATTCGTGGGCAATTTTTAAGATTATGTCCGAGTTTGTGAATGGTTACGAAAGTATGGCGAGAATTGGACCTTGCGTTTCTATATTTGGTTCGGCGAGAACAAAACCAGACGATAAATACTATTTATTGGCCGAAAATATTGCTTACAAAATTAGTAAAGCTGGTTATGGTGTGATTACTGGTGGTGGTCCTGGAATTATGGAAGCCGGAAACAAAGGGGCGCATCGTGGCGAAGGAACTTCGGTTGGGCTGAATATCGAGTTGCCTTTCGAGCAGCATTATAACCCTTATATCGATAAAGATAAAAACTTAAATTTCGATTATTTCTTTGTTCGAAAAGTGATGTTTGTCAAGTATTCTCAAGGTTTTGTAGTAATGCCTGGTGGTTTTGGAACGCTTGATGAGTTATTTGAAGCGATTACATTGATTCAGACGAAAAAAATTGGAAAATTTCCTATTATTTTAGTCGGAACTAGTTTCTGGTCTGGATTGATGGATTGGGTACAAAAAGTCATGATTGAACGTGAAAAAACGGTTTCGCCAGACGACATGAAACTGATTCAGATTGTAGATACTGAAGATGAAGTGGTTGATGCTTTGGATAGATTTTATAAAAAATACGATTTGAGCCCGAATTTTTAGTTTTTTTTAATTAAATTGAAATTGCACAAATTTAGATGTTAGCTGTTATTCTGCAAATGCACCGATAAAAAAATAAAAAGCCCGATATGAATAAAGTAAATGTATTTGTAAGTTCAACATGTTATGATTTGAGTCAAATTAGAGCAGACATGTCTGACTTCATTATAAGTCTCGGACATCAACCATTTCTTTCGGAATTTGATAATTTCCCTATTAATCCAAATATACAAACAATTGAAAATTGTATTAATAATGTCAAGAAAGAATCTGATATTTTTGTTTTAATTATTGGCAATCGATATGGAAGCTTAATTGAATCAGGCCATTCAATCACTAATCTCGAATTTTTAACTGCAAAAAATAAAAATATTCCAATTTATACATTCATAGATAAAAAGGTATTAACAGCACTATCCTTTTGGAAATCAAATAAAAATGCTGATTTTAACAATATTGTAGACAATGTTAAAATTTTCGAATTTATCGAAGATATTCGTGAAAATCATAAACTATGGTCGTTCGAATTCGAAAAATCACAGGATATAATTTCAATCTTAAAAACTCAAATTTCCTATTTATTTAAAGAAAGTTTAAATCTTAGGGTAAAATTATCTAACAATAAATCACCAATTTTAGAATTACCAATTTCAAATAAAGCTTTGAATATAGTACTTGAAAGAGATGACTATTTTGAAGTTCTATTTATTGCTCAAACTTTGGTTGATGAAATATCCAAATATGAAAATATAAAAAACGATTATAAATATGGAATTTCTTTACACACTAAAATCCATATTGATAACAATGATGAAATAATCAAATGGTTGCAACATAGATCACAGTATATCTTAAATTTGGTGAACTCTGTTATGAATTTATTTCGAAAACCTCTAAAAATATACTTTGGAGAGATTGGAGTTCCATCAGATTTAAAAGGACTCTATTATGTTTCAAATACTTATGGAAAAATATTTGAAAGTATAATTAATTGGACGATTGAAACTTCTGCTACCAATGTTCCAGAAGAATGCATAGAACTTCGAGATGCTTTATCAAAATTTTCGTCAAAATTAATTGAAGAAATGTGGGATTATCCATTTAAATATCACAAAAATTTAGAAGAATGGAAAGCTAAATCTTTTATAGGAGCTGAACCAAAGGATTTGCAATTTAATATTGAGTTTAAAATAGATGAAAATGTTACAGAAGAATTTAATAGTGCGTTAATTAAATTTTCGTAAAACATTGCAAATACAAATTAAAAAATAACTGCTAAATCGGTTTTCAGGATTACTAAACTTGGTTTGACTTTATAATCAACAATAATATCTACAAATACCTCTCTCTTACAACGTTTTGATGGTGAATCGCATTTCCGCAAACAACAAATCCAATTGCTAAAACTGATATTTCTTTCCCAGAAGCGATTCATTTTGCATTAAATTTACCAAGTTTCATAAAGCTGGCGAAACATTATTCGCAACTCTATTCAAAAAAAAAATGCAAAATTGTGTTGCATAAAATACCAAGACTTGGTATCTTTGATAAAAAAAGATTATGGCACGAAATACTTCAATATTATTAGGCGACTATTTTGAAAATTTCATTAGTGAGCAAATTGCATCTGGAAAATATAGTTCTGTAAGCGAGGTTGTAAGAACTGCTTTGAGAGTTTTTGAGCAAGAAGAAACCAAAACAAAATCTTTAATAAATGAACTTAAAATAGGTGAAAAAAGTACTAAGATTAGAAATTTTGACCGCAAAAAAAATCTTGAGCAACTTAAAGCAAACTTTGTAAAATAATGTTAAAATATATAATTAGTGAAACCGCACTTAATGACATTAACAAAATTTGGATTTACACAGCAGAAAATTGGTCTATCGAGCAAGCTGATCGTTACTATAACTTAATTTTTGACGAAATTGAATATATAGTTGATAACTTTGAAATGGCTCGTGACTTTGGAAATATTAGAAAAAACTATCGATGCTCAAAAGTAAAATCTCATTTAGTGTTTTTCAGAAAAACGAAAGAGATAGAAATTGAAATTATAAGAGTTCTACACGAAAGAATGGATATTGAGAATCAATTAAGCGAGTAAACAAATATCATTACAAATATCTTTCTCTTACAACGTTTTGGTGATGAATCGCGTGTCCAGAAACAATAAATCCGAGTGCTAAAACCGATATTTCTTTCCCTGAAGCAATTCCTTTTGCAGCTAACATTTCTTCTGTAAAACTTTCGAATAATTTTATTGTCGATTTTCTAACCAATATAAATTCTTGAAGTAAATCGGCCATATCAATTGTGGCTGTATTTACATTTGCTGCATAATCATTTTCTTCGAAACCGGGAATGGGTGTTCTATCAAATCTTGCGAAACGCAAAGCTCTATAGGCAAAAATTCTTTCGGCATCAATAATATGACGAACGATATCTTTGATAGTCCATTTATTTTCTTGGTATTTATAATTGTATTTTTCTACCGAAATATTTTCGATAAAAGTTACAAAATCATTTAAATTTTCTTCCATCGCAACAATACAATCATCATGTTGCACGTAATTTATATAAGTGCCAAAATAAGCTGGATAATCTGTGTCTAATAAGTCTTTCATACGTAGATAATACTTGTTTTTTATTGGAATATGGTATATTCATAAGGAAACCTTAGTCTAGGTTATTTATTTAGTTATCATGAATATTTCATAAAATAAAGATATAAAAAAAGTCCGCCGAAGCGAACTTTATATTACATATTTTTGAATATGGTATGCATTAACCTTTTCTTATCGTTGATGCTTTCGTCGAGAGAAATCATCGTTTCTGTTCTATAAACACCTTCAATATCATCTATCATATAAATAACATCTTTAGCATGTTTTGTATCTCTTGCTCTAATTTTGCAAAAAATATTAAATTTCCCTGTCGTAACGTGAGCTACAGTAACATAAGGAATTTCACTTATTCTTTCTAATACAAATTTTGTTTGCGAAGTGTTATTAAGAAAAACACCTACATAAGCAATAAAAGAATATCCTAATTTCTCGTAATCTAACGTTAATGAAGAACCTTGAATAATTCCCGCATCTTCTAACTTTTTTACACGAACGTGAACTGTTCCCGCAGAAATTAGTAATTTTTTTGCAATATCTGTAAATGGAATTCTTGTGTTGTCAATTAACATATCAAGAATTTGGTGATCAACTTCATCTAAGCGAAACTTACTCATAACTAACTATTTATATTATATATTCTTTAAATTTTGTGTTTTAATTATAATTATAGCAAATTTATTACATTTTTATTAAACCATTAACAAATTTAATGTTTTTATTTAAATAAAAATCTGCTTTTTTACCAATTTCAGGAAAATTATTCGAATCATCGTTATAATCTCCTTCTTCACCATCATATTCTTGGTGTCCAAAAAATGCTACTCCGTTTTCAATTTCAGTAAAATAAGCCTCAAAAACGATTTCATCGCCAATAAGAATTTCTTTATACTGGGCGGCAAAGGTAGTAATTATATTTAATGAATTATAATTAATATTAAAATTTCTGTAAGCAAAATCGACAAACGACACTTTATTTTGTGGAATATTTACATAATTAGTAGTTTTATCATCTATTGTGTCGCTATTGTAAATAAATTGTAAACCAGACATTAACGCAACGAAAATATACTTTCTCGTTTCTTCGCGCTCGTAATCTCCTTGATAATGACCTGCTTCAAACAATATTGTTGGTACATTTAACGACTGAAACATATCTCCAATACAGTTTATATTGAATGAATCATCGAATCTTCCCACTTGATTAGGAATGTGTTTTTGTAACTCGTCATTCATAGCCACAATAACATTTACAGCTTTACTACGAACATCATTATACTCTCTAGCCTCATTATATGCGGGAGCTAAGAAAGAAACCGTTGCAGGATTTCGAGTATTACCCGCCGCAAAAATAGTACGCTGATCATGAAGATTAAAACAATAATTGGGTTTAAAATCCACAAACATTCTTCTCAACAACTGACTTTCAGGTTGTGACAAGTGTACAGAATCTCGATTTAGATCGATTTCATTAGCGTTTACACGAGTATAAGCTTCTGCACCGTCAGGATTAAGAATTGGAATACATAATAAGGTAAACTCTTTTTTTATCTGATTAGCTTCTTCAGAATCTTGTTTTAAGAAATTAAACAAGTCAAAAAGCGCTTTTGTAGTTGTCGATTCGTTTCCATGCATTTGAGACCACATGAATATTCTTTTAGAACCAGTTCCAATTTCGACAGCATATATTGGTTTTTTATTTACCGAATAACCTATTGTAGAAACTTCAAAATCATTCGACATAGTTTCTAAAATTGGTTCGATATGTTTATTTGTAACGTATCTGCCAAACAGTTTTTGTTGTTTTATTTCCGAGAATATTTTAATCAAATTCATAGCATTAATTTATAGTTTACAAAAGTAAACATCTTATTTTTTACAATTGTAAACAATAATTTTAATCGTTTAATTGTATTTTGTAAACACTGTTTAATATTAAAATAGGTTAATTGTTAAGCATTGTCATCGTTGAATTTACATTTATATTATTAATATATAAGTTAATCATTATCAATATTTTAAATATCTTTAATTAAAGTTTTTAATTATCATTATTTGATGTTTTACAATTGTAAAATAGGTTATTTCAATTCTATTGTTTACATTTGTAATCCGTAATTTATTTAATGTGAATTTACAATGGTAAACATAGATGATTTTATAAAAAGACTCGAAATTATACTCGATTATTACGCATTATCAGCCTCTGGTTTTGCTGATAAAGTTGGTGTCCAACGCTCTAGTTTATCTCACCTACTCTCTGGCAGAAACAAGCCAAGTTTGGATTTGATTCTTAAAATTGTTGAGAATTTTCCTGAAGTAGATTTGTATTGGATTTTGAATGGAAAAGGAAATTTCCCGAAATCGGAAATTAAAATGGAGTCAAATTTTCAAACCGCTTCTCCTATTTTAAAAAATAATATCGAAGAAAATAAAATAGATGATTTTCCTAATTTATTTTCTGATGAAAATGAGAATCAAAAAAATCCCGTATTTGAAAATATAAAAAATAATTTTTCAAATACGGGAAATATGTCAAGTGCAAAAAATGAATCGGAAATTGAACGAATTGTAGTTTTTTACAAAAATGGAAGTTTCAAAAATTATTTACCTGAATAATTAATTTTTGGGCACAAAACTGTTTCCTGGAATTTTTCCTAAAACACCAATATAATTTTTTTCTAATATTTTAAAATCGGCTTCTATATTTCCAGTTGGATAAAATGGTGCGCAGAGTTTTACTTCTTTTTTTCCAAAATTAAAAATTACTGGAATAATTGGCACATTGACTTTCATGGCAATGTAATAAAAACCCGTTTTCCATTCCGTCACTTTTTTACGAGTT
>NZ_JAYWDT010000153.1:0-7353 GCF_043779715.1 Flavobacterium sp. | reverse complement strand
AAAAAAAGGTTACTTTTACCAAAATTTAAAAATCAACAAAAAAATAAAAATGAAAAAAATCTTATTACTCGTAGCAATTTCAATGTCAATAATTTCTTGTAACAAAGCAACAGAAGCAAAAGAATATAAAACGGCTTACATTGACACTCAAAAAATGATGGAAGATTATACTGAAGCAAAAGAACTTGACGAAAAGTATAAAACCAAAGGAGAAGTAATGGGTCGCGAGCTTGAAGTAGCCGCAAAAAATCTAAAAGCTGAAATGAACGGTTTTCAACAAAATGCTATGGCAAAAGGTCAAGCATGGGCACAACAAAAAGGAGCTGAATTGCAACAAAGAGAACAACAATTGCAATATGCACAGCAAGCGATGATGCAACAATTGCAAGGCGAAAGCGGAAAAGAAATGGACACTTTAGTAAAATCTGTAAAACAACTTATTAAAGATTACGGGAAAGAAAAAGGATACGATTATATTTATGGTACTGGAGACGCAGCGACTGTTTTGTATGCAAAAGATAGTTATGATATTACAAAAGACGTAGTAAAAATGATTAACGAGAAGTATGCTGCAAAGCCAAAAACAGATAAAAAAGAAGAAAAAGCAACAGAGAAAAAATAATTTTTTTTAAATAATTTTAAAAGCCTTCATCTTTAATTAGTTGGAGGTTTTTTTGACTACTATTTTTTCATTCCGACGAATGAGAAATCTCATAACGTGAGCAACTAATGAGATTCCCTCTTCGTCGGAATGACAATAATAAAATTCGTGTCATCCGCGATCCATTTTATAAAACATTAAAATAAATTCAATATTTTGCCCAATATATACAAGCCAAAATGGAAAACATCTCAGCCGAAGCCAATTACACCCTACAATTCATCAACCAAACCCAGCGAAATATCTTCCTTACAGGAAAAGCAGGAACGGGAAAAACCACACTTTTACGGGAAATTATACAAACTACACACAAAAACTGTGTTGTAGTAGCACCCACAGGAATTGCTGCGCTAAATGCTGGTGGCGTTACAATTCACTCGATGTTTCAGTTGCCTTTTGGTGGATTTATTCCAGATAATACTGTTCCACAATTTTCAGAATATATAAAATTTGAATCGAAAGCAACTTTAAATCGAAATTTCAAAATGAGTGGTTTGAAAAAATCGGTCATCAAAAATATGGAATTGCTAATTATCGATGAAGTCAGTATGCTTCGTGCCGATTTGCTCGACGGAATCGATCATATGTTGCAATCTATTCGCAAGAAAAAAATCGCTTTTGGTGGAGTTCAAGTCCTTTTTATTGGAGATTTATTGCAATTACCGCCAGTTATTAAAGACGAAGAATGGAAAACATTACGTAATTATTACAAAGGGAAATTCTTTTTTCATTCGCATGTAATTCAGCAAAATCCGCCGTTGTATATAGAGTTGTCAAAGATTTTTCGTCAAACTGATGAAGTTTTTATTTCTATTTTAAATAATTTACGAAACAATAGGATTTCGCCACAAGATATTCAGAATTTAAACCAATTTGTTAAACCAAATTTCGACCTCAAAGCCAATAAAGGTTACATTACACTTACGACTCACAACGCCAAAGCCGATAGTATGAATGCCAAAGCGTTGGAGGATTTGGAAGGAAAACAATACCAATACAAACCAGAAATAACAGGCGATTTCCCAGAAAAAATTTACCCGATAGATCAGACTTTGCAACTAAAAATTGGAGCGCAAGTCATGTTTGTAAAAAACGATTTGGCTTTCGAAAAACGCTATTTTAATGGAAAAATGGGAATTATCAAATCCTTATCCGAAGCAGAAATTTTAGTACATTTTCCAGATGAAAACACCACGATTGAAGTCGAAAAATACGAATGGCAAAACATTCGATATTCGGTAAACAGCAACACGAAAGAAATAGAAGAAGAAACTTTAGGAACCTTTGTCCACTACCCTATTAAGTTAGCGTGGGCGATTACGGTGCACAAAAGTCAAGGATTAACTTTCGATAAAGCTGCGCTCGATGTATCGCAAGTTTTTCAACCAGGACAAGCCTATGTTGCCTTATCGCGTTTGCGCTCGTTAGAAGGTTTGGTTTTGCTTTCTCCACTGCAAATGAATGGTATTTCCAACGATGCCGACGTGATGAATTATGCCGAAAACAAAGCAACCGAAGAAAAATTAGAAAAATCATTGCAACAAGAAACCACCAGATTCTTACATAATTACTTAAAATCTACTTTCGATTGGGCCGATTTAGCACAAGAATGGCGCAATCATTTGTATAGTTATAATGAAAAAAGCGAATCAGTAACAAAATCGAAGCATTCGCTGTGGGCGAAAAAACAAACCGATACGATTGCCCAAATTCAAGAACCAGCAAGGAAATTCTTGAGTCAGTTAGATAAGCTTTTTAATACAGAACCATTTGATATTCATTTTGTTAAAGAAAGAGTTGATGCGGCTTACAATTATTTTTTCGTACAAATAGATAGCATTGTTTACGATGTTTTGTGGAAAATAGAAGAAGTAAAACGAATTAAAAACGCAAAAATGTTGTTCGATGAATTGTCAGTTTTAGAAGAAGTACAAATAAATGCACTTTTCAAATTGATGAAAGCCAAATTGCTAGTAAAAACAATTGCTTCGGGCGATATAATTTCTAAAGAAAACTTGACTTCCAAAGAAATTAAAACCTATAAAATCAATAAAGTTGATGCGATACACGAAGAATTCAAAAGATTAAACATCACACTAATCGATGATGATCTCGACGTGGAACGTTATTCAAAAAAGAAAAAAGAAACTAAAGAAGCTAAAAAATCGACGGTGCAAGAAACCTACGAATTGTGGATTGAAAAAAACTCTATCAAAGAAATTGCAGCGATAAGAAAACTCACGCCACAAACCATTGGCGGACATTTCGCAAAGCTTATAGAATCACGGACTGTCGCCATTACCGATGTTTTGCCAGAAGATAAAATCGTAGCTTTGGCCGAAGCTTTTTTTGGTTACAAAGAAGAAACCTTAAACCCGCTGAAAGAAAAATACGGCGACGAATTTACTTGGGACGAATTAAAAATGTACAAATCGAGTTTGAATGCGGGTTAATCGAGTGTTTTAATTAAAACCAACACTTTTTCTTTTAAATTTGGGAGATTTATTTTGATAACATTCCAAATAGTAAAGTCATCAACACCAAAATATTCATGTATAACGAGATTTCGCAAACCAATAATTCTAGCCCAAGGAATATCGGGATTATTATCTAGTATTTGTGATGAAATGCGATTACTTGCTTCGCCAATAATTTCTAATTGACGTAAAGTAGCATTAAACATCATCGAGTTTTTTACAAAAGTATCTAAATCAGAATCTTGCAAATAATCTTCAATTTCATTTATTGCATCAATGATATGCAATAATCTAACTTTATCACCTAATCTATCTTGCATAAATTAGTTTTTTTTCTTTATCCAAAATAGGTTTTACGTATTTAGACAAACCTCTTGCCGAAACCAAATCTACTTTTTTAGAAAGTAATTGTTGTAAATCAATTTGCATCTGAATAAACTCTAAACCAATAGGTTGTGTGTAATCTAATTCTACTAACAAATCGACATCACTATTTTCATGACCAACACCACGGCTATAAGAACCAAATAAATAGGCTTTCAAAACGGGTTGTTTCGAAAAAAAATCTGAGATTAGATTTAGTTGGTCTTTAGAGAGTTTCATAAAAAATATTGATTTGTAAAATTAATCAAAATTTGATTGCAAATTACTTTGAATGAACTTAAAATGTACAAATCGGGTTTGGATGCGGATTTGCAATAATAAATACTCGAAACATTGAGAATTATTATATTTGAGCCCAATTTTTTCATATTGCTTCGAGGTCGGGGGACCATCGAAGAGCTAGTCGTTTTTATGGAACACTTTGTTGAGCAGGAGCCAAGAAATCGACAATGCAAGAAACCTACGAATTGTGGATTGAAAAAAACTCTATCAAAGAAATTGCAGCGATTAGAAAACTTACACCACAAACCATTGGCGGACATTTCGCAAAGCTTATAGGATCTGGAACTGTCGCCATTACTGATGTTTTGACAGAAGACAAAATCTCAGCTTTGGCCGAAGCTTTTTTTGGTTACAAAGAAGAAACCTTAAACCCCTTGAAAGAAAAATACGGTGACGAATTTACTTGGGACGAATTAAAAATGTACAAATCGAGTCTGAATGCGGGTTAGTCTTACGCGGCAACTCTTTGTAAAATTATTTTACATGCCATATCCGAAGTTACAGCTACGCTATGACCTATAAACAAAGGTATTGATAAATAACTTCCAGCAACAAGATTATGCGATTCTTCTCCAATTGTAATGGTACAAGTGCCTTCAACTATTAGAAAATGCTCATATTCTTTATCGTGAACTTCAATTGGTGCTCCGTGTTTCAGCCAAACAATAAGTGTTGTTACTTCTTCGCTTGCACTAATAATTTTAGCATCTATGGTTTCATAATCCTCGGAAACTTGCATGTTTGGTCTGTTAATCCATGTTTTAAAATCAGAAACAGTACTGTTTTTATTTAACAATGGTGCAATTGCATACTCTTCGCCATCTTTCAAACGTTCAGTATAGTCAATAGTAGCCATTATCATTGCTTTTGAAGCTGGAGAAATTTCTGGAGCAAACGCTTCTGAAGTTATTTGTAGGGCCTTTGAAATAGAATCAATTTCTTCTTTTATTTCAATATTTTCTTCAGCAAATTTTGTGATTCCAATATTTTCTTCATTAGTAGTCATACCTAACACATACAACTCTAGTATTCCTGAATTTATATAATTTTGTATAGTATCCATTTTTATTGTACTTGTATTTTTTCTTTTAGTTGTCCTCTCAAAATTAGAAGTGCTTTTCGTATTCTTGTTTTTACAGTTCCCACAGGGATATCAAGTTCTTTACTTATTTCTTCCTGTGTATATCCCTTATAATACGCGAGTTCTATAAGAATTAAATATTCAGTTTTTAGTTTTTCAACTATTTTTTTCAACCCAATAGTATCTAAGGAATCCTCTAGAGTAGCAATATTATTTAATGTATATACGTTTTGATCTGTGTTTTGGGTTTTGTTTTTATTATGTTTAGATCTTTTGTAGTCTATACTCATGTTTCGAGAAATGTTAAGCATCCAAGTATATAACCTTCCCTTCGAAGGGTCATAACTATCAAAATGATCCCAAATTTTTAAGAATGTTTTTTGTAAAATATCTTCAGATTCTTCAACATCTTCAACAATAGAATGAATAACACCAAATATAGCTTTAGCATAGTTGTCGTATAAATACTCAAATGCCTTTTGATTTCGATTTTTTATTAAAATCACTAAATCATCATGATTATATATTATTTTCTCTTTCAAAATTATTTTGTGTTAATTAATTTTTATGTTTAATTTCAAAAGTATCATTAACTCAACCAATAAACACCCATTATCGCAGGGATAAAATAAATTACAATGGTTCTGGCGCCATCATAATCTTTGGCAATGCGTTGTCCAAAAAGCAACATAAGTAAAGTTATACAAGACAGGCATGCTCCGTATTTACCAAAAGTTGTTCCGCCGCTTATAGACATTTCTATCATACCAACTATACATAAAATTCCGGCTAGAATCTCGAAAACTAAAACTATTTTTAGAGCAAGCGGCACCTTGTTAGCAAATATAGTTCCTGAGAAATGCTCGGTAAGCCAAGATAGATTCCCGTTCCAATCGGTGTATTTATCGTATCCAGATTGCAAGAAAGTAATGGCAAGAAAAAACAATACAAAAAGTGAGGCAAGGTTTTCCATAGGTTTATTTTTTATGAATTAATCGGGTTAGTTTTATAGACAAATCGGTTAAGATTATTTTGGCATTTCCGTTGCGTTCTATGTGATAAATCGCATCAGAAAGTTCTTTAAATATATCATTTATATTGTTTCCGTTTACAAACGGTGCAAATTTCTCAAAACTAAATTTTTCGACCGCCGTTTCAAGATAAACTAGTTTTTCGGTTTCGTAATTTAATAACAAAGCTTGGCGAAACATTTCGATACAAAAATGCAAGAATTTTTTTTGTGTTTCACGTCCCAAACCAGCTATTTGCTCGCTCCACAAAATTAAATCCTGAATTGCTGCCGCATTTCCTTTGGCTCTAAAAGCGGCACGAACCCAAGTCACGAACCATTCTTCAAACGGTAAATCGTCATTTACTTCGTGGCAAAACCGCAAGGCTTTGTTGTAATTCCCTTGTGATTTGTGCGCAATTTTTTGTGCTTTTTTAGCTTCTATATTTTCATTAGTAATTAATGCTTCGGTAATAGCATTTTCGCTTAGTGCCGAAAAATGCAAGACTTGACATCGGGAACGAATGGTTTGTATAATATCTTCTTCGTTTTCGGTGATGAGAATAAACAGTGTTTTTTCGGTAGGTTCTTCGAGTAGTTTTAGTAATTTGTTTGAAGCGGCAATATTCATTTTATCGGCCATCCAAACAATCATAATCTTGTAACCGCCTTCATAGGCTTTTAACGAAAGTGATTTGAGAACTTCTTGAGCATCTTCCACCCTAATTTCGCCTTGTTTGTTTTTTACATCAAGAATATTGTACCAATCGAAAATACTTCCGTAGGGTTTTTCGGTTAGAAATTTTCGCCAATCGGCAAGGAAATCGACACTTTTTGGTTTTGTTTTTACTTCATCAGTAGTTACCGTTGGATATACAAAATGTAAATCTGGGTGTGAAAAATGATCAAATTTTAAATTGCAACTTTCGTTTCCGCGAGCGTTTTCATTCCCGATATTATTACACAAAACATATTGTGCATAAGCAATGGCGGTGAGCAAAACACCAGATCCTTCTGGTCCTACAAACAGTTGCGCATGCGGAATTCGTCCAGCGGTTGCGCTTTGTACTAAATGACTTTTGATGTGTTCGTGACCTACGATTTGGCTAAACTGCATATGCAAATATAAGGAATACAATAAATTTTACAATATGATTATTGTTAATAAGAAATTTTATAGAATAAGAAAAAAGAATCAAATAACAAGTTGTTTCGCGTTTTTATTAATTTTTTAAGAACAAAGTTTGCTCAATATTAGGAAGTTATAATAATAAAAAATATTTTTGCAACCGCTAAATAATAAAAAATGTAGTAAAAATGCTTGTTTGTAGTTTAAATATACATATTTTTATCATTCAAATAATTTTTGGCACGCTTTTAGCAACGTAGTTTAAAAACACAGAATAAGTTTTATTTATACAACTTTTAAATTTTTAAAACAAGTGAATTTAATTTTTTT